>CAIVHU010000057.1 GCA_903905735.1 uncultured beta proteobacterium | reverse complement strand
GAACCGTGGAGTTACTCTGGCGAGCCATTCTGATCAACATCCAGCACCGAATGTCAAAACGGCACCTGTAGTCATCTCGGTGCCGTTTTGCTTTGCATCTTTGCCGCCACAACCATCACGGAGCTTGACCAGCAGGCCATCAAATTCGTTGATCACACTCAGCAAAGCACCAATTCAATGCGGTCTAGTAAGCATATTGCTATCTATAGACACGTGTCTAAAGTGTACGGCGACCTGACAGTAAGGGCCCATGCGGCCCAGCAAAAATCAGCTACTCATCAACGCTTTAGCAACGGAAATCAAGCTCCGTCGGCGTGAACTGGGCATGTCACAGGAAGACCTGGCAGGTGGTTGCCAGTTGGATCGGCCCTACATCTCGCTGATTGAAGTCGGGCGCAAGCAGCCAACCCTGAGCGTCCTTTTGCGGCTGGCCGAAGGGTTGCAGTACAGCCTTGCGGAATTCATGGGTCTGGTGCAACAGCGGTACCTGCTGGAGCGAGCTGCGAGCAGCCCAGAGTAGTCCGGCACCGGATTCTGGAAAATTCCGCCAAAAAATTTGAACGGTAAAAGACCGGGGGCGGGGTCGAATTTCACAGCATGAAACCGAAATTGGGTTTCGACTGAGAGCACCCTGCCACATTAGCGGGGGGGGCCTGAAAAGCCCGTGGGTCCACCCGGCACCCCGGGGGGTACCCTGCCAGACGGTTGACCTGATCCCTTTGTTATAGGAGATCATCATGCCCAACTACCCGCACCCCATCATTCAGCAGGCACTTGAACTGCTGGCCTGCGAGATTCGCCACACCGACACGCTGGAATCACCCGATGCCGTAAAAGACTACTTGCGGTTGAAGCTGGCACCCAAAGATCATGAAGTGTTTGCCGTGGTGTTTCTCGACTGCCAACACCGTGTCATCGAACTGGAGGAAATGTTTCGCGGCACGCTGACGCAAACCAGCATCTATCCGCGCGAAGTTGTCCGGGCTGCAATGATGCACAACGCCGCAGCGGTCATCCTGGCGCACAACCACCCGTCAGGCAGCGCCACACCATCACGGGCTGATGAACTGCTGACCCAGACCCTCAAACAAGCGCTGGCGCTGGTGGACGTGCGGGTGTTGGATCACTTGGTTGTGACCGTGGGCGAATGCCTGAGCATGGCCGAACGTGGCCTGATGTGAATTTGTTTTCATTGGTAATAATAGCTTGACAAACTATGATAAACAGCTAAAATATAGACTTCAATCAACCACTGGAGCACCACCATGAACACCTGCACAGAAACAACCACCGAAACCGGCTTCGCTTTTGAAGAATCAGTCGCGATGATGATGCCCGACGATGCCGTCGAGCATCTGGTGATGCTGGACACTTGCGGAAAAAGGCCACTGACCGCCATGGAAGCCATACTCGTTGGACATCTCCAGCACGCACTGGACATGCTCGCTAGCCAGTGAACCAAGCAGGCTCGCATCCGGGCCTGAACTGCCTGAACATAGCCCCTGCGGGGGCTTGCTCTGTTTGGGGAACGGTAATAAAGACTTTTTGCAAGGGCACCTATGGTCAAAGAACAAACACACCCACCTGTCAAGCTTGACGCTGAACAACGCGCGGACCTGCTACGCCGTTCCTATGCTGCATGGTTCAAAGCTGGCGGCACTGAGACCCCCACAGAGCGCAGCGGCGTGAAGATGCGCCTAGGGCTGGCCTACGTGGTGCTGCACGGCGCTGGCGGGGTGCTGGCGGTCTATCGGGTACGGCCTGACACCCAGACACTGAGAGCGCTCAAACGGTGGCCAAAAAGCTTAGAATCATGAGACACAAATTAACGTGTTGGTATACTGGTTGGTATGAGAGCGTTTCAGTTTCTGGAAACCCTTTATCCATGCGGGTTTGCGGGCATGATAGGAACGACACTCTCCCGCCAAAGGACACAAACCCTTGTAAGCCACTGATTTACAAGGGTTTTTTATTTCATTTTTGGGGTAATTCACATCCGTTGGATGTATTCAGTGGCCATTCCAAGCGTATTGCATAAGAATCGGCTAAGTCTCGCGAGCTATCATCCTGCTTGCGTCGCTGGCTGCTAAAAACGTCTTGCCTTTGAAGCGCCCAAGTCAACCTTTCTCTCTTCGACCAACCATCAGATGATTTTGAAAACTCTTCAAGCATTGTGTCTGTCCAGCCTCTTGGCCGTGGGTACCTGCCATGCAGCCGCGCTGCGTTCAGAACATGTCATTGTGATCAGTGATGATACGGGCCATGTTCTGATGTCCAAAAGTCCGGACGCTATCGTTCCCATTGCGTCGCTGACGAAGCTGATGACGGCCATGGTGGTGCTGGACAGCAAACCCAACATGGATGAGAAGATTTCCATCGAGGAGGCAGACGTTGACATGCTCAAGCACAGCAAGTCGCATGTGCCGGTTGGCACAACCCTGACGCGCAAGGAAATCTTTGAACTCGCGCTAATGTCGTCTGACAATCGCGCGGCGGCTTCGCTGGCACGCACTTATCCAGGCGGCAACGCTGCCTTTCTGCGCGCGGTGCAAGCCAAGATCAAGGCATTGGGCTTGACCAACACCACGATCAAGGAACCAACCGGCCTGTCTCCTGAAAATACGTCCACGGCTGCTGATCTGGGCAAGATGGCACAAGCCGCTGGCAAATACCCGCTGATCGCCAACATCACGACGGACAAGTCCAACACCATCCGCATGAACGGTCGCGCGTACATGGTCAAGAACACCAACCATCTAGTCGGCGCGTCCGGCTGGGACGTTCTGCTCTCCAAGACAGGCTTTACCAACGAAGCCGGGCACTGCCTCATCATGCGCATCGAGCAAGCCGGCGCGCATGCCACGCTCGTGTTGTTGAATGCCAGGGCCAACTCAACCCGGGTTTTTGATGCGCTTCAGATCAGGCAATTTTTGTCCAGGCAACCAACACTGGTCGCGATCTCACAGCAACCCGTGGTTCGCTGATTCTTTGCGTGTGTGATGGCGCGATGTCTGCCGTCCAGCGAAGCCAGCATCATTCCCAACGCGTGTAAACCCAGCCGCACAGGGCAGCACCCAGAAGCCACAGCAGCCAGGTCTGGGAGACGAGGTAGGGATAAACCATCAGCGCCACACCGCTCCAGGTGAGTTCCGGGCTGGCGGTTTTTCGGCCTCTTCTGAAAGCGACGTAGCCAAAGATGCCAAACACCAGCGATCCTATCAAGTACGCCGGGCTTGGCAACTCAAGCCCAAGAGCGCCGAGGCTATCCAAATTGTTCACTTTGCAACTCCAATTCGACGGTCCAGCAAGGCTGCCCCCTGTATCAGGCTGCCGGCGCAGCCATTGAAAACCCGAACAAGCGCTCCGGCGGCAGTCGCTTGAGCATGGCCTTGTCGCTGACCGTGGCCACAATGGCCGACGCCGGTTCGCCGGTATCACGGCGCACGGTTTTGACGATCGGGCGGCCTTGGGCGTCAGTAATCACGGCAACGATGGCTGCCTTGGCATTGGCGGTGCGTTGCACCACCACGCCTTGCTCGCCCGAGACGAGTTTGACGTAGTCCCCCGGCGGGTAAATCCCCAGCTCCTTGATGATGGCGGTGGAAATCGGCCCGCCCTTGTCTTCGCGGTACAACTGGCGCACAGCCTCCTGTGGCGACAGCGATTCGCGCAGGGCGCGCGGGCTGATCTTGGCCATCAGCACATCAGCCACGCGCAGCGCCACGGCCAGTTCACTGACATCACGGGTGCCGCTGGGGTAACCGGTGCCCTCCAGATGCTCGTGGTGCTGGGTGATGGCGGTGAGCCAATCGGTATCGGTGATACCCAGTGCGGTCAATTGCGCCACGGCTTTTTCGGAGTGGGCCCGGATTTCTGCCCGCTGCGCGTCTTTTGGCGGCACGTCCTGCGCCGCCATCTGGCCCTGAAGCTCCATGATCGTGAGGTTCATCGTGAGCGCCGCCTTCATCAGGCTCATCAAACGAGGCTCTGGCCACTGCATACGCCGCGACAGCAGCACGCACAACATCGCGGTGTGGATGGCGTGCGTGTAGCCGTAATAAAAGTGCGATTGGTTGTCCTGGCGCACGGCGCGGTAGATGCCAATATCGACCTGACTGTCCAGCAGGCCCAGCAAACGCGCGGCAAAGTCATCAAGCTGTTTGACAAAGTGAGCACTCTCCTCGGGATGAAGCAGGAGCTTGCGCAAGTCTTCGGTCAACTGGTCCCACAGGCCGAACAGATTAGGTGGCACATGTACCTTGGCGGGTTCGTTCCGAGCGGCCTCCTCGCGCGCCACGGCGCGAATTTCCTCCACGTCAGCAAAGGCACCACGCGCCAGCAGTTGGTTGAGTTGTTGCTCGGTCTGCACCACAAAGCCTCTGGACAGCAGCAAGTGCCCCTGCTCATCCCGAACGCTCCAGGGCAGAGGTTGACCCAGTTCAACTTTGGATCGCAGTAATCGGATGACTTTCATAAGCGTGTATGCAGGTAGCGTGACAGGCTTGCAGGTAGTTTGTCAAATGGTGTCAACCCCCTTGCATGGCGAGGAACCGCAACAAGGCTGCGGATGTCTAGGATAACGGCATCACCCTGCATCGATCAGACAGCCCTGCACCAGCCGCACCGATCGATCCGCCATGTCGCGCGCCTCTGCCTCGTCATGGGTGACCAGCAAGGTGGCCATGCCTGCGGCTTGAATACGTGCGCGAAACTCCTGGCGCAGCGCCACGCGCAAGTCAGCATCCAGCGCAGAGAACGGTTCATCCAGCAGCAGCGCACGCGGCTGGGTGATCAGGGCGCGGGCCAGCGCCACACGCTGCTGTTCACCGCCGGAGAGGTTCCAGACACGTCGCCGGGCCAGCTCCGTCAGCCCGAAAACGCCCAGCATTTGCACCGCACGGGTGCGGGCTTCAGACCGGGGCACACCTTGCTCGACCAGACCGAATGCGACGTTGTCCGCCACGTTCAGGTGCGGAAACAGCGCAAAGTCCTGGAACATCAGCGCAAAGCGGCGCTGTTCGGGCGGCAACTGGGTGATGTCCTGGCCGTCAAACCAGACACTGCCCGCGTCAGGCACCTGCAGACCTGCCACGATGTTGAGCAGCGTGCTTTTGCCGCTGCCCGATGGGCCCAGCAGAGCCACAATCTCGCCCGCCGCCACATGCAGCCTCACGTCTTGCAGCAGCGGCTGGTCGGCGTAGCGTTGGTGGATACCGCGAAGATTAAGCATGGTCTATGGGTTGCCAGAAGATTCTGTCATGGCCAGCGCAGCGTGGCGACCCAGATTGTTGCGGCCAGGCCGGGCGGGCTGCGATCTGAAGGGAGACTTGTCAGCGCCCGGCCACTCGATCAGCAAGAACGTAGCCAGCGCCAGCGCCATCAGCACACAGGCCAGCACCATCGCGGCGTCCAGATTGGCCTGACCCGGTCGGCCCAGCCGCTGGTAAATGAGGGTGGTGAGCGTGGCCCACTCGGGGCGCGACAAAAACAGCGTCACGGCAAATTCGCCCAGGGCGGTGGCCGCCGCAAACGCCATGCCCCGGCGCAGCGCCGGTGCCAGCAAGGGCAGGGTCACGCGCCAGAAACAACGCCACGGGCTGGCCCCCAGCGTGCGCGCCGCTTGCCCCAGATGCACAGGTAAACCATCCAGCCCGGCTGAGAGCGACTTGGCGACAAACGGGTAAGCCAGCACCGCGTAGGCGGCAAGCAGCAAGGGCAAACTTGCCGTCCACGACGGGTACAGCAGCAGCAAGCCAAACGCCACGGTGACTGGCGACACCACAAAAGGCAAAAACGCCGCCGCCCGCCAGGCTACCGAAGCCTGCGCTGCCAGCGCGTGTAACACGCCCAACACCGTTGCCATCAACAGCGCCACAAAAGAGAATCGCCCCGTGTTCCACATGGCTGCCAGCGCTTCAGCATCAAATATGCCGCTAGCCCCCGTCCATAAAGCGCTAGCAGCTTTGATAAAGATAGCAATGATCGGCAGTGCACACACCGCAAACAACACCGCCAGGGCGCCCAGCAGACTCAACCATTGGCCGATCCCTTGCGGCCTCTGGCGCGCCATCGGTGCCGAACGCAACGGTGCAGCCAGCCACTTTTCCAGCGCGGCATAGGCCACTGCCACCGCCCCGGTGAGTACCAGCATCCACAGCGCCAGTACGCTGGCCTGACCGAGATGCAGTTCATACGCCACCAGGGTGTAAATCTCGACCTCTACCGTGGCATAGCGCTGGCCGCCCAGCACCAGCGCCAGCCCAAAACCGGCAAAACAGTACAAAAAAACCAGGCAAAGGCTCGACACCAGCCACGGTGCAATCGCGGGCCACTCCACCCGCCAGAAAGCGCGCCAGGGCGTGGCCCCCAGCGAGCGCGCCGCAGCCACCTGACGGGCGTTCACCTGCCCCAGCGCATCCACACCCGCGCGCACCACCAGGCACAGGTTGAAAAACAGGTTGCCGTAGAGCAGCAGCCAGGGCGTGTCCTGCAGGTTGATGCCCAATTCCCCGCTGATCAAGCCGTGCGGCCCCCACAAGGCCAGAACGCCCAAAGCGGCCACCAGCGTAGGCACCACGAATGGCAGCATCAGCAGGCGCAGCACCAGCGTGCGGCCCCTGAACTGAAAACGCGCCAGCACCCAGGCCAGCGGCAGACCCAAACCCAGCGCCAGCACGCAGGTGATCGCCGCCTGCGCCAGTGACCAGATCACGCGGGCACGCAGGTAGTCGTCTTGCCAGGGTTTCCAAATCGACAGGTCGGCGCTGGGGTTCAGGTTTCCGGAAAAGCCTTCGAAGGCCAGGCGGGCCAGCGGTGCCAGCAGCATCAGCACCAAGGCTGCCGCGGGTAACAGCGCCAGCCAGAAGCCGCGACTTGCCGAGCCGCGCTGCCTGCTTGAACCCCACCGTGTCATGCTGCGGCCTGCGGCGCTGCCAGCGCCTTACTTCAATACCACCTGCGTCCAGCGCGCCGCCCAGGCCGCGCCCTTGCCGGCAATCACTTGCGGGGGCAGGTTCTCAAACGCAATGGGCTGGATGGCATGGCGCATTGCCGGGGCCAGCGCCGTTTTGGGCACGGCGGGGTACATCCACATCTCGGTCTGCAACGCTGCCTGCACCGGGCTTGAGCGCATGAAATCAACAAACTTCAGGGCCGCAGCCTTTTGCGCGGTGCCCTTGATCAGCCCCACGCCTTCCACTTGGCGGAACACGCCGCCGGGCAAATTCAGGCTGGCGGTGGGCGACTCGGCGGGTTTGTTCTTGGCGTAAAACACTTCGGCCGCCGGGCTGGTGGCG
The DNA here is from genome assembly GCA_903905735.1 of uncultured beta proteobacterium. Classification (GTDB taxonomy): domain Bacteria; phylum Pseudomonadota; class Gammaproteobacteria; order Burkholderiales; family Burkholderiaceae_C; genus Rhodoferax. The sequence goes on along the minus strand of CAIVHU010000057.1, from coordinate 73,720 downwards.
TAGCTCACCACCAGCGGGTAGCTGCCTTTGTTCAGGCTGAATTCGGTGTAGTAGGCCTCGCTCCAGCCCTTGACCACTTTGAGGCCGTTGGCACGCATCTGAGCCCACCAGGCGAAGGCTTGCTCCTCACCCATGCCGGCAATCGTGGCCAGCAAAAAGGCATATCCGGGGCTGGACGTGGCCGCATTGGGCACCACCAGCCAGCCCTTGTAGGCGGGCAACGTCAGATCTTGCAGGGTTTTGGGCAGCGGCGTGCCGCTTTTGGCCACCGCCGCTTTGTCGTAGTTCAAGTTGACAAAACCGTAGTCGACAGCGGCCAGCGCCTCGCCCAACTGCGCATCCACTGCGCCCGCAACCGGGGGCAGCGCGGGTTCCAGCACACCTGCGGCCAGCGCTTTGCTGGCCAGGGTGTTGTCAATGCCATACACCACATCGGCGATAGGCCGGGCGCGGGTCAGGATGAGTTTGTTGAGCATCTCACCCGCGTCGCCACCCTTGATGATCGCCAGTTTCACGCCATTTTTCGCTTCAAACTGCGCCAGCAAATGCTTGGGCAGGGCAAACGAGCTGTGCACCATCACGCGCAGCTCATCGGCGGCGTGGCTCAGGGTGGAAAAACTGGAGCCGGCCAGCGCGGTGGCGGCCAGGGCGAAAAGACGACGGTTCATGACACTCCCTTAAAAAGCGCCAACGCCGTGAAGCGCGGGTTCCAAGGGGTCCACCGGCAAGCGGTTTGGTCCAACCCATCACGCTCCCTACGCTGGCATGATCCAGATCAGGTGTGGGGACTCTCTCAGCCCGGCTTGCGCCAGACACCCCCGGTGAAGCGTTGGATTGTAAAGGGCGGCAGGTGGCGCTTGGTTGGCCTGCTGGAGCTTTGAGCTTTCACGGGGAGCTACAACTAACGGCAGGGCGACCGGGTGATGCGCATGCGGTTTTGGGGCGAAATCACGCGCGAGGTAAATGGGTCAATGTGCGAGCGCTATCTGCCGCGCGCCTTCCGCCCCAAAGCCCGGTCGCATCACCCAATCACCCTGCCTCACCGCCGCGTGTGTTGACAGAAGCTTCAGAACGCAAACTGGAAACAGGGGGGGCATGAATGCAGCAATCAAGGAGGTCTGGAAGGATGGCCCTGACGCATAACCAGCGCTGGTTTCAGGCAACATTGAAGACATTGGAAAGCGTGGGCTCCTGAATTCTTGTCTTATACCTTCCCAAACAGCGGTGAGGCGGGGTGATTGGGTGATGCGACCGGGCTTTGGGATGAAAGGCGCGCGTCAACAGGCCTTGGCGTTCTCAAACCCCACCCCCGCGCGTGATTTCGTCCCAAAACCGCACGCGCATCACCCAGTCGCCCTGTGCCGTTCGTCGAAAGCCACGAAAACCGGCCCAAGACTTGGCATCACACAAAGCACTCAAGCATTGCCCATCGCCTCGGCTTGGATAGCTGTGAGCGCGATGGTGAACACAATGTCATCCACCAGGGCACCGCGCGACAGGTCGTTGACCGGCTTGCGCAGACCCTGCAGCATCGGGCCCACCGACACCACATTGGCCGAGCGCTGCACCGCCTTGTAGGTGGTGTTGCCGGTGTTGAGGTCGGGAAAGACGAACACCGTGGCTTGTCCAGCCACCAGACTGCCCGGGGCCTTTTGCGCCGCCACGTCCTGCACGGTGGCCGCGTCGTATTGCATCGGGCCGTCAATGACCAGCTCAGGCCAGCGGGATTTGGCAAGCAGGGTGGCGGCACGGACTTTTTCCACATCGTCACCAGAGCCAGAAGACCCGGTGCTGTAGCTGATCATGGCTACCTTGGGCTCAATGCCGAAGGCGCGCGCGCTGTCGGCGCTCTGGCGGGCGATCTCGGCGAGTTCCTCGGCGTTGGGGTCGGGGTTGACTGCACAGTCGGCATACACCAGCACCTGCTCGGGCATCAGCATGAAAAAGCATGACGACACGATGCTCGACCCCGGTGCCGTCTTGATCAGCTGCAGCGCCGGGCGCACCGTGTTGGCCGTGGTGTGCACCGCGCCGCTGACCAGGCCATCGACCTCATCCACTGCCAGCATCATGGTGCCCAGCACCACCGTATCTTCCAGCGCGGCCAGCGCCTGCACGGGGGTCAGCCCCTTGTTTTTGCGCAACTCCACCATGGGGCCGACAAAACGCTCGGCAATCTCGGCGGGGTCCAGGATCTCCAGGCCTTCGGGCAACTCGACCCCCATCGCCTCGGCCACCGACTGGATCACCCGGCGCTTGCCCAACAGCACGCAGCGCGCCAGGCCTTTTTCGGTGCAGGTGACTGCGGCGCGAATGGTGCGCGGCTCGTCGCCTTCGGGCAGCACGATGCGCTTGTTCGCAGCACGCGCCTTTTGCATGAGCTGGTAGCGAAACGCTGGCGGCGACATGTGTTTGGAGGTGGCGTGCTCCAGATCGGCGCAGATGGCGCTGGCATCCAGCTGTTCCACCACGCTGTCGATCACCTGGTTCATACGCGTGTGGTCATCCTGCGGCACCGCCAACGGCAGGCGACTGATGAGCGAGGCGGTCTCGTAACTGTCGCCCTCAGTGCGCAGCACCGGCAAACCACTCTGGAAGGCTTTGGCACCAAATTTCTGGATGCGCGGGCTGATGAAGCTGTGGTGCGTGAGCACCAGGCCCGCCAGCTCAATGCCGTTGCTGGCCGCCAGCGCGGTGGCCAGCATGACATCGTCCCGGTCGCCAGCACTGACCACCAGCGCACCGGGTTTCAGGCGCGGAATCACTTCAGCCACTGACCGCCCGCAGAGCACGGTTTCACGCACCCGCCGGGTGGCCACCTCGCCTTCGATCATCAGCTCGGCACCCAGATGGCGGGCGATGTCCAGCGTGCGCGGGGCGGCGAGCATCGGGTTTTCGCGCACCACGCCAAAAATCGGCACCCCGCCCAACTGATTGACCACAGCGGCTTCGTCAAAGTCCACACCCACGCGGTTGAAGATGATGCCTTCCACATGGCGACCGGAGTTGCGCACGCGGGCAATCAGGTACTGGGTCTGGGCAATGCCCTCGGCATCGGCACCACTGGCGACCAGAATCACCTCGGCTTGCAGACTGCGCGAAATATCGGCTGAGAGTTGCGGCAAAAAGGCGCGCGTTGGGTCGGCGTGGATACCTTCCACCACCAGCACGTCCGCCCCCTTGGCACATGACATGGCCAGGCTGACGATGTCTTCCAGCACCTCGTCAGTCTTGCCACTGGTCACCCGCTGGGTCACCAGATTCATGGGCAAGGGGTCGGGGGTCGATTCGGCCTGGCAAATGCTGCGCGCAAACAGCACCGAGGGTTCGGCATCCGAAGAGTGTCTGGTCAGCGGTTTGACAAACGCAACTTTCAACCCACGGCGCTGCAAGGCGCGCAGCAGGCCCAAAGCCACCGATGTCAAGCCAACATTGGGTTCGGTTGCCGTCAAAAAATAGGTACGCATGGAAAACTCTCTGGATGGTGCAATGCAGCATGCATTATCCAAGGGTTAACCCCCATCAGGAAAAAACTTCAAAGTCTTGCAATTGCCGTCGTCAGCGCCGAGCGCGCCGCCTGCAGGCGCGCCGGCCCGTTGCCAGTGATGCGCACCACTGGGGCATGGCCTGCCAGCTGCTGCGACAGCAGGGCGTGCACCGCCGCCTGGGTGTCCAGCCCGTCGCGTTGCAGACCATCGGCCACCCAAGGCAGATCAGGCTGCAGCCACAGCGTCAGGACATAGCGATGGTGATGCGCGTGGGCAACGGCCAGCAGACTGTCGTCGGCAAAGTAGTGCAGGCTGTACACGGCGGTCAACAACGGGGCGGTATCACAGAAAACCATAGCGCCCTGCTCTTTATTTATAAGGGCCTTAGCCTGATTTTCTTGATGAATTTGCGCTTGCAGCAGCGCCGCCTGCTCATGGGCCTGCGGCGTGCGGGCGTGGGTGATGCACCAGTCGCGCAGCACCTCGGGCACCACCACACCGCCAAAAACTGCGGCAAGTTGCTGCGCCAAAACGGTCTTGCCGGTGCATTCGGCACCGATCAGGCAGATCAGCCGGGGCGCGTCATTAGTTCCGGCACGTTTGGCATATTTCATGAAGGTCGCAAAGGTCAGGTATCCGACGCATGGATATCCCGAGGCAACATTTACTGAAACGCTATTGAGTCAACTCCAGACGCACGACATGGCTTTCCTTGGCAGGCCAAGTTCGACCCGTGACGCGTTCCACAGAATCGACGTGAATTTCTGCCGAAATTGCTCGATTCTGGAGCCGGGTCAAGGTGATTTTTCGTGGCGGCGGTGACTGACCGTCAAACTCCACCTGATGGAATGAAGGATCCAAACTTCCACGCAAACGCTCCAAGGCAATGATCGAAAAAGCTGGCAAATCTTCGTCAGAAATCCGACTAGCCTTCAGGTTCAGGTTGTTACTACCGCGTGGAAAAGGACTGCGGTAGATGTGTGTCACCGCGTAGCCAGGGGCATGAACGACAAACTCATAGAGCGATCCTTGCTGCGCTCGAAACGGGCCCCAGTGACCATTTGCATCTACCACTTTCTGATAAACCGCTGGACCCAGCCGCAAGCCGGTGTCACGTTGCACCTCGAAAACCTCTACCCTAGCCTTTGGCACCGGCATATTGTTGAAATAATCTTCTTTGGCACCAGCAGGATCGGCAGACTGCAAACCCATGCCAGTGACCAACCCGTTGAGCACTATTTCCAGCTGAGGCCAAATTGTCAGTGAGGCTGGCCGCTGGCCGGTTATGAACAGAAAACTGTCGGCAAACTGGTCTGCCGTAAACGTCCCATCGTGTTGGTCGGCCCGTGCAATCACCAGACTCTTTGCAGTTTTGAACACAGCACTTTCGTAATCACTCAAAGGCAATGGATTTTTCATGCCTATCCATGGTTGATCTGGCCCTGCAAAAATGGCCTTGCTCACATTCTCCTCACCACCGCTTAGGATGTAATTACGTGCCGCGAAAGCTCCCCTGCCACGACCGACCAACACAACCTGCTGAGCCCCGGTCTTCTCAATTATTTTGGCAATTTCCACTTTTAGAAATTCCAGTTCATCTGCATCTGAACTGCGACCTGCTTGCGCCCTGGCATCGTCATCACGAGCCCGCGGATACGGCTGTTGCAGAGCAAACAGTTGCTGACGAGGCCAACCATTGGACTCAAAGCGCCAAATGAGGTCTTGCCAGACACCTGCGGATTCGTTGTCACCATGAACAAACACAATAGGCGACACATCACCTCGTGCTTTAGGGCCATAGGCGCACCCTGAAAATGTGCCCATCGAAAAAACTGTCACCAAAATCCATACAGCGAGAAGAAAACGTTTTGACATAAATTTCCGGAAAGATAGAACCTGGTTCAAATGACAGAACTTGGTCATAGTACTCACGGTTTGACAACACAGCATTTTTCGGCATCCAGCGAAACTTACTCAGCAGCAAAACCACGATACCGACAAGAGAAAATTATGGTACCAACACCTGCAATCCACCCAGATACGGCCGCAGCACCTCGGGCACTGTGACCGAGCCGTCTACGTTCTGGTAGTTTTCCAGCACAGCCACCAGCGTGCGTCCCACCGCCAGGCCGGAGCCGTTGAGCGTGTGGACCAGTTCGTTCTTGCCCTGAGCGTTCTTGAAACGCGCTTGCAGGCGACGCGCCTGGAAAGCCTCGCAGTTGCTGACCGAGCTGATTTCGCGATAGGTATTCTGCGCAGGCAGCCACACTTCCAGGTCATAGGTTTTGCTGGCGCCAAAACCCATGTCGCCGGTGCACAGGCTCATCACACGGTAGGGCAGGCCGAGTTTTTGCAGGATGGCTTCGGCGTGGCCGGTCATTACTTCCAGCGCTTCATAGCTTTTTTCGGGATGCACGATTTGCACCATTTCCACCTTGTCAAACTGGTGCTGGCGGATCAGGCCACGAATGTCGCGGCCACCGCTGCCTGCCTCAGAACGGAAGCAAGGCGTGTGACCCGTGAGCATAATGGGCAACTCGCTCTCGGTCACCACCACGTCGCGTACGAAGTTGGTCAGCGGCACTTCGGCTGTTGGGATGAGGTACCAGTTCCTCTCGATGACTTCTATTTTTGCGTCGGCCGCGACGTCTCCATTGGCGTCAAATTTATTGGCGTATACATCCACATACGCCGTCTTACTTTTGGTAGAACCAAACGAGACTTGGAACAGATCCTCTTCAAACTTAGGCAACTGGCCGGTGCCGCGCAGCGTGTCGCCATTGACGATGTAAGGTGTGTAGCACTCGGTGTAACCATGCTCCTGGGTCTGCACGTCCAGCATGAACTGGGCCAGCACCCGGTGCAAGCGCGCCACCGGGCCTTTCATCACCGTGAAACGCGAGCCGGTGAGCTTGACACCCATGGCAAAGTCCAGGCCCAGCGGCTCACCCACATCGACGTGGTCCTTGATCTCGAAGTCAAAGCTGCGTGGGGTCCCCCATGTGCGTACCACCACGTTGGCGTGTTCGTCAGCCCCGACCGGCACGCTTTCGTGCGGCAGATTAGGCACGGCCAGCAGCAGGGTTTGCAGTTCCAGCTGAATCTGGTCGAGCCGGGTGGCAGAGGCATCCAGCTCATCCTTGATGCCCGCCACCTGCGCCATGGCCGCATTGGCTTCGTCATGCAAACCCTTGCCCTTGAGCATGCCGATCTGCTTGCTGGCCGCGTTGCGCTGGGCTTGCAGCGCTTCGGTACGCATCTGGATGGTTTTGCGCTCGGACTCCAACGCGGTGAAAGCCTCCACATTCAGGAAGGTTTGCGGGCTCTTGCGGGTTTCCAGACGCGCGACGGCGCTGGCGAGGTCTTTGCGAAGCAGGGTGATGTCTAGCATGATCTTATATAAGAAATCGGGCTCTAGCCCTTATGGAATATGGGTAAGAAGCTACTGAATTAATACCATCAGGCGATGGCTTCGTCGTCGTCAGATTCCAGCCGCAAGCCCTTGGGCAACGGGAATTTCACCGTCTCGGGCTGGCCCGGCATGGTTTGCACCGACACCGCACCCAGCGCCTTGATGCGCTCCACCACCTGGCGCACCAGAATCTCGGGGGCCGAAGCACCGGCGGTCAGCCCGACGCGCGAGCAGCCTTCAAACCACTGTGGTTGCAGGTCTTCAGCGCGATCGACCATGTAACCCGGCGTGCCCAGCTTGCGCGCCACTTCGGCCAGTCGATTGCTGTTGGAACTGGTGGGGCTGCCCACGACGATGACGATATCGACCTGCGCGCTCATCAGCTTGACCGCGTCCTGGCGGTTTTGCGTGGCGTAACAGATGTCTTGGTGTTTGGGCTCGCGCACGCTGGGGAAACGCGCCTTGATGGCCGTGGCAATGTGGGCGGCATCATCCACGCTCAGGGTGGTTTGGGTCACCACCGCCAGTTTGGCGGTCTGACGCGGGGCGATGCGGGCCACGTCTTCGACCTCTTCGACCAAATGGATACCCCCGTCGAGCTGGCCCATGGTGCCTTCGACCTCGGGGTGGCCTTTGTGGCCGATCATGATGAACTCGAACCCCTCTTTGGCGAGTTTGGCCACTTCCACATGCACCTTGGTGACCAGCGGGCAGGTGGCATCAAAAATCTGGAAGCCACGCGCCTGGGCCTCCTGCTGCACCGCACGGCTCACGCCATGGGCCGAAAAAACCAGCGTCGCCCCAGGCGGCACGTCGTCCAGTTCTTCAATAAAGATAGCACCTTTGGCTTTCAGGTCGTCCACCACGTAGGTGTTGTGCACAATCTCGTGGCGCACGTAGATGGGCGCGCCAAACTTGGCCAGGGCCTTTTCGACGATCTCGATGGCCCGGTCCACGCCAGCGCAAAAGCCGCGAGGCTCGGCCAGCAAAATGTTTTGAACAGCGGCATTGGTCATGGTTACAGCACCCCGATGACTTGCACTTCGAAACTCACCGGCTGGCCAGCCAGCGGGTGGTTGAAGTCGAGCTTGACGGCGTCGCCTTTGGCCCCGGTGCGAAAATCCAGAATCACCCCACCAAACTGTCCCTGGCCGTCGGGCGTGGGAAAGTGCAGCACATCGCCCACCGCGTACTGCTCGTCCTCCACCCCCATGTCGATGAGCTCCTGGCGCGCCAGCCACTGCTGCATATCGGTGCTGCGCTCGCCAAAGGCGGCCCCGGCGGGCAGCTCAAGGGTGGTGTGGGTGCCCTCGGGCAGGCCGATCAGGGTGGCTTCCAGCGCGGGTGAGAGCTGACCGGTGCCCAGCGTCAGGGTGGCCGGCGAGCCTTCAAAGGTGTTGACCACCACCCCGGCCGGGCCGCTCAAGCGGTAATGCAGGGTCAAAAAAGAGCCGGGTAAAACGCTGGCGACGGTGCTTGTCATGCTGATCCTGTACAGATAAAAAACCAAAAGGGGGAAAAACGACTTCAGTGCGCCAGACGCGGGAAGATGCTCGGGCAGACCCTCATGGTCTGGCTGCAAATCCCCAGAATCATCCGCCAGCCACCTGAGCGCATAAACTGCCCGCATTGTAAAAGCCCCCTGCCCCGCGCCACGCCCGCCCGACTGAAACCATGCCGCTCAAAGACCTGCCCCCTGATGCCCGCCCGCGCGAAAAACTGCTGGCCCGTGGCCCTGGCGCGTTAAGCGATGTGGAGCTGCTGGCCATCCTGCTGCGCGCCGGCATCGCTGGCAAGGGCGTGCTGCAGATGGCGCATGAGCTGCTGCAAATCAAACCCAAAGACGGTGCAGACGCAGGGTTTGACGGCATTGCCGGGCTGCTGGGTGCCACCGCAGACGACCTGAAACGTATCAAAGGTCTGGGCCCGGCCAAACGCGCTGAAATCGTCGCCGGGCTGGAGCTGGCCCGCCGGGCCATGGCGCAACGCCTGCAGGAGCGCACCGTGTTCGACTCGCCCGATGCCGTCAAGCACTACCTGCAACTGCACCTGTCCGCGCGCAGACAGGAAGTGTTTGCAGTGCTGTTTCTCGATGTGCAGAACCGTCTGCTGGCCATGGAAGAGATGTTTCAGGGCACGCTGACACAGACCAGCGTCTACCCGCGCGAGGTGGTGTTGCGCGCCCTGCACCACCAGGCCAGTGCCGTGGTGCTGTCGCACAACCACCCCAGCGGCACGGTGCAACCCAGCCGCGCCGACGAGTTGCTCACCCAAACCCTGAAAACCACGCTGGCACTCATTGATGTGCGGGTGCTCGACCACGTGATCGTCGCGCCGGGCGAAGCGCTTTCCATGGCCGAGCGGGGGCTGATGTGAAGCCGCTCAAAGTCAAGACGCTGACCGACCTGAAAATCGTCAAGCGCGCTATTGCCGAGCAAACCCAACATCGCGCCTTGCAGGCTAGCGCGCAGGTCAAAGCGGTGAAACAGGCGGCCTCGGACCGCGACCTGTTCATTCGGGCGGCTGGAGCCGTCCAGCCCTTACCAGACAAGCGCCACGTGCTGCATAAAAAAGAGCAGGTCATGCCACTGGCGATGCAGTACCAGAAAGACGAAAAAGCGGTCCTCAAGGAAGCCATCAGCGACGAGTTTGATGTGAGCACCCTGCTTGACACCGACGAACACCTGAGCTTTCGCCGCCCCGGCATCGGCGTGGATGTGACGCGCAAGCTTCGCCGGGGCGACTGGAGCATCCAGCGCCAGCTGGATCTGCATGGCCTGCGCCGTGACGACGCGCGCGAATCCTTGAGCATCTTCATCCGCGAGGCGCACCGCCACGGCATCCGCTGCGTGCGGGTGGTGCATGGCAAGGGTCTGGGCTCGCCCGGCAAGGCCCCCATCCTGAAAAGCCGCGTGCACAGCTGGCTGGTGCAAAAAAACGAGGTGCTGGCCTTTGTGCAGGCCAAGCCGGCGGACGGCGGCGCGGGCGCGCTGGTGGTGCTGCTGATGGCGTCCAAGGGTTGACGCGGCGCTTATGCCACCAAAGATTCCGTCGCTTGAGCATGCAAAACGTTGCGCAACACACTTCGCAGCTTGGCCGGGCGCACTGGTTTTTGTAGCAACACCAAGCCTGCGGCCTGCACTTGCTGGCGAACCGTCGCGTCGGTATCGCCGCTGATAACACAAGCGGGCACATCGTGGCCCAAGACCTCGCGCACCTGACGGATCACATCGATGCCGTTAGCGCTGCCGGGCAAACGGTAATCGCTGAGCACAAAGTCGGGTGGCGGACCTTTTTCCAACACATCGCTTGCACTGGCTGCATCACCCACGCTAGCGACCTGACAGCCCCAGCTTTGCAGCAGTCCTGCCAGCGCCACGTTACCCAGCGCATCATCTTCCACCAGCAGCACCCGCAGGCCTGACAGGTTGACCTTGACGGGCGGCTGCGCGGGTATCGCCGGGACCAGCGTGGCAAGTGGCACAGGCGCGATGGGCACCTGCACACTCAGCCGGGTGCCGCAGCCCAGGCCGGAGCGCAGGTTCACCGGGTGATTCAAGCGACTGCAGGCCCGTTGCACCAGGCTCAAACCCAAACCCAAGCCCTTGCTGCGGTCGCGCTGCGGGTTGCTGACCTGGTAAAACTCCTGAAACACTTTCTCATGGTGCTCGGGCGCGATGCCGATGCCGCTGTCCCACACCTCCAGAAGCGCCTGCGTGTGCCCGCTCGCAGCCCGGCAAGTGACCAACACCGTGCCCTGCCGGGTATGCTGCACCGCGTTGCTGACCAGGTTGAGCAGCACCCGGTGCAGCAACACCGGGTCACTGCGCAGCCACAGCGGTGACGGCCGAATCCGCAGCCGCAACCCTTTGGCAGCAGCCGTGGCCTCAAAGCTGATGCGTAGCAGTTCCAGCAATTGATTCACCGGAAAGGTGGTGAGGCGCACCTCCATGGCGGGCGTATCCAGCCGTGAATAGTCAAAAAACGCGTCCAGCATCTCCTGCAAGGCGCGTACCGACGCGTCCACCCCAGCCACAAGCTCGCGCGTGGGGGCATCGTTGGGCAGTTGGGACAAGCGGGCCACAAACATGCCGAGTGCGTGCGCGGGCTGGCGCAGGTCGTGGCTGGCTGCGGCCAGAAACCGCGATTTGGCAAGCGAAGCCTCCTCGGCTTGAGCCTTGTCTAGCGCCAGTTGTGTCTCGTAGCGGCTGCGCACGTGGTTGAAAGCCGCCGCCACCAGGGTGTAAAACGCCAAAGACAGCACAAAGTGCGTGCCAGCCACCGGGGTGTAGTGATAGGCCCAGGCCAGCGTCGGGCCGCCGAGCAGGAAATAGGCCGCTGACGCCACCAGAAACGCCACACTGAACAGCCAGCCCTGGCGTTCACCCTTCAGAAAAAAGGCCAGAAATGGCACGGTATAGACCCAGTAAAGCCCGGTGCCCTCCACGCCACCAAACACAATCAGAGCACCAAAAACAACACTCGTCGACACGAGCAGCAGCGACTCTGTCAGCCCGACCTGACGCGGCCTGCGGCTCAGGATCAGCGCTGGCACCACCAGCAGCATCACGGCGAACCCTTCGATCAAGCCCAGCGCCATCATGCCCGGGGTGAGCAGGTTGAACACCGCAAACAGCAGTCCAAACACCAGACCGATGGTGCTGGCCGCGCGCACATGGCGCGAGCGTGCTTCCCAACCGATCACAGATTCCATCGTGTCCCCAGATACATGCTTGGCCACCGGAGCCATCCCCAGAGCCGGGTCATGCTACCAAATCGGCCAGCGGCAGAGCGTACAACGTTTTGCGTTGACAATTGGTCTGAATTCTTTAAGCAAAAACAGCCTTTAGTGCTTTTCTAGATTGCCTAAGCAGCTACCATTAAGATAGTAATTTCACTGTGCCGCCTGGCGCAACGTCTGCACCACCGGGCGGCGCAACACGTCACGCAGGCCCCACCAGCCTGCCGCCAGCGCCAGCACGGCACCGGCCAGCGCGCCCAGCAGCGGCACCCACAGCGACACCGACCAGGCAAAGCCAAACACGTACTTGGCTAGCGCCCAACCGACACCGCTGGCCACCACGGAGGCCAGAAAACCCGCCAGCGCACCGACGCCGGCCAGCTCGATGCGCTGCACCTGGCGCAGCAGCTTCTGGCCCGCGCCCACGGCGCGCATGATGGCGAACTCTCGCGCGCGCTCCTCACGCGTGGCGGTCACCGCCGCAAACAGCACCACCAGCCCGGCCGCCAGCGTGAAGGCAAACAGAAATTCCACCGCGCCAATCACCTGGTCGAGCATGCCCTGGATCTGGGCGATGGTGACGGTCATGTTGATGCTGGTGATGTTGGGAAACTGGCGCACCAGCGCATTGTCGAAACCACGCTGCGCCGGGGCCTTGAAAGCGCTCAGGTAGGTGGTGGGCACACCATCGAGCTTGGCCACCGGGTACATGGCGAAGAAGTTGGCGCGCATCGATCCCCAATCCACCTTGCGCAGTGAGGTGATTTTGGAGGTCAGCTTCATGCCGCCAATGTCGAAGGTCAGGCGGTCGCCCAGGGTCAGATTCAGCGTTTTGGCAATGCCTTCCTCGATGCTGATGGCACCCGCCTCATCGGGCTGCCAGCGTCCGCCCACGACCTGGTTCTGCTCGGGTAGTTGCGCGCTGTGCGACAGGTTGAACTCGCGGTCCACCAGGCGGCGCGCACGCTCGTCGCTGTAGTCATTGGGGCTGACATCCTGATCGTTGATGGCCACGAGCCGCCCGCGAATCATCGGAAACCAGTCGTAGTGCGTCACGCCCGCTTTTTGCAGCGCCTGGGTGAAGGCCGGGCCCTGATCGGGCGTGATGTTGATGACAAAGCGGTTCGGCGCGTCTTGCGGTGAGGCTTGTCGCCAGCTGGCAATCAGATCAGTGCGCAACAGCACCAGCAACACCAGCGCCAGCAAGCCCACCGCCAGCGAACTGACCTGCACCACCGCAAAGGCGGGCCGCGCCGAGATCTGCCGCGTAGCCAGCACCAGCGCGGTCGGGGCGGTGGCGTCGTTGACGCTGTAGCGCAGCAGCTTCACCGCCAGCCAGCTCAAGGATGCAAACAGCACCGTGGCCCCGGCAAAACCGCCCACGGCGATCAGGCCCAGCTTGACATCGCTGCTGGCCGCCATCAGCAGCGCGGCAAACCCGATCAGGCCCAGACACAGCACCGAGGCCGAGGCAGGCCTGAGCCCACCCACATCGCGCCTGATGACGCGCAGTGGCGGCACCTGCGCCAGTTGCAGCACCGGCGGCAGGCCAAAGGCCAGCAGCAGCGTCAGCCCCATGCCCATGCCAAACAGCACCGGCCAGAAACTCGGCGCAGGCAGGCTGGTGGTGACCAGGCCTGCGAGCAAGGCGACAAACCCGTAATGCACGGTAAAGCCCAGCAACACGCCCAAGCCACTGGCGAGCAGGCCCACCAGCAAAAACTCCATGCTGTAAGCAGCGGCAATGGTGCGCTGGGGCAGGCCCAGCACGCGCAGCATGGCGCAGTCGTCCAGATGACTCGCCGCAAAACCACGCGCCGCCAGCGCCACGGCTACAGCGCTCAGCAGCGCGGCTAACAGCGCCACCAGGTTGAGGAATTTTTCTGCACGGTCCAACGTGCTACTGAGTTCCGGGCGGCCGCCCTGTAGCGCATCCACCCGCACGCCACGCACGCTTTGCGAGAGGATTTGCGCCTGCGTCCAGTCCACAAAGGCCTGCACCGCATGGTCGGACCCGGCCACCGCCAGCCGGTAGTTCACCCGACTCGCTGGCTGCACCAGGCCGGTGGCGGGCAAGTCGGCCAGATTGACCATGACGCGCGGTGAAAAACTCATGAAACCGGCACCCCGGTCGGGCTCGTTGACGATCACGCGCGTCACGCGCAGCGCGCTGTCGCCCAACATGAGCTTCTGGCCCGTCTGCAGACCCAAGCTGTCGAGCACGGCCACATCCACCCAGGCCTCTCCTGGCGCAGGCACATCACGCGTCAGCGCATCCGGCGCGCCCGGTTCCATGCTGGTGCGCACACTGCCACGCAGCGGGTAACCGGCCTGCACGGCTTTTAAAGACACCAGCTTGGTCTGCGGCGCGCCCTGCCCGTCTGGCGTGCGCGCCATGGTCGGAAAACTCAGCGTCTGGGCGCGCTGCAGGCCCAGCTGCTGGACCTGCGCCAAAAAGGCAGCCGGCAAAGGGTTGTCGCTGACCACCACCGCATCACCGCCGAGCAACTGGCGGGCATCGCGCTGCAGCCCGCCTTTGAGCCGGTCGGCAAAAAAGCCCACGGCGGTGAGCGCAGCCACAGCCAGAGCCACCGCGACGATCAGCAAACGCAGCTCGCCTGCGCGCAGGTCACGCGAGAGCGACCGCCAGCCCAGGGTCAAAAAGGAAATGGTCATGCGTGGAAGATACCCCAGTCAGCCCGTTCAGGCCGATCGCCCGGGTACTTCACTCCCTACACAGCCAGGGCCCATGCCCGGCCCATCAGGTGCCTTGGGAGATCTTGATCGACGGGAACTTGCTGGAAAAGTCCTTGTTCTTGGCGGCAATGGCCAGCGCCACCTTGCGCGCCACGGCCTTGTACAGGCCGGAGACCTCGCTGTCGGGGTCGGACACCACCGGCGGCTTGCCGCTGTCGGACTGAAGGCGGATAGTCATCGACAACGGCAAGGCACCCAGATAGTCCATCTGGAATTCAGCCGCCATTTTCTTGCCGCCATCGGCACCAAAAATCGGCTCGACATGGCCGCAGTTGCTGCACACGTGCGCCGCCATGTTCTCCACGATGCCCAGAATCGGCACGCCGACTTTTTCAAACATCTTGATGCCTTTGCGGGCATCCAGAAGCGCGATGTCCTGCGGCGTGGTGACGATCACTGCGCCGGTCAGCGGCACTTTTTGCGACAACGTGAGCTGGATGTCACCGGTGCCGGGCGGCATATCGACGATCAGGTAGTCCAGGTCTTTCCAGTTGGTCTGGCGCAGCAACTGTTCCAGCGCCTGGGTGGCCATCGGGCCGCGCCAGATCATGGCTTCGTCCTGCGGCACCAAGAGGCCGATCGACATCACCTGCACACCGTAGTTTTCCAGCGGGTCCATGGTCTGGCCGTCGGTGCTCTCGGGCTTGCCGTTGATGCCCATCATCATCGGGATGCTGGGGCCATAAATATCGGCGTCCAGCAGGCCGACGCGCGCACCTTCGGCGGCCAGCGCCAGCGCCAGATTGACCGCCGTGGTGCTCTTGCCCACACCACCCTTGCCAGAAGCCACCGCCACAATGTTTTTCACGCCGGGAAGCAGTTGCACACCGCGTTGCACCGCGTGCGCCGTGATCACCGTGGTGATGTTGACCGACACGTTGGCGGCAGGTGCCACCGCTTTGACGGCGGCGATCAGCTCCTTGCGAAAGCTGGCGATCTGGCTCTTGGCGGGGTAGCCCAGCGCCACGTCGAACGCGATGTCGCCGTCGCTCACATTCAGGTTTTTGATGGCTTTGGTGGATACAAAATCGCGCCCGGTGTTGGGGTCGATCACTCTTCTGAGGGCTTCCAGTACGGTTTGCTCTGACACGGTCATGTTTTTCTCCGAAAAGGTCGAGTCTAGCCAAGACGCAATGGCCTCTATTGGCGTGCTGCGAATCGGGGTTTACCCGCGAGTCGGTCCAGCAGGCCCTATTTGGGCTTGGGTACGCCTGCACTGCTGCGGATAATCAGGCCATGCCTCTGTACCCCGCCTCCCCCAATCCCGCACCGCCAGCGGCTGAAACATCGGCCGCTCTGATGCTCTCAGGCGGTGGTGCCCGCGCCGCCTACCAGGTCGGGGTGCTGGAAGCCATCTCGGAGCTGCGCCAGATCTGCGGCGAGCAAAACGGCCCCAATCCGTTCCCGATCATCAGCGGCACCTCGGCCGGTGCCATCAACGCCGCCTCGCTGGCCTGCGGGGCGGACCAGTTTGACGCGGCGGTGCGGCGCATTGCCAACGTGTGGCGCAACTTTCACGCCGAGCAGGTGTACCGGGCGGATTCGGTGAGCATGCTGCGCTCCGGGGCCACCTGGATGACGCTGCTCTCCATGGGCTGGCTGATTGCCAAATGGCGGCGCGTCAAGCCCAAATCGCTGCTGGACAACAGCCCGCTGGCGGAACTGCTGCACAAGATGGTACCGCTTGACCGCATTCCGATGCTGATACGTGACGGCCATCTGCAGGCGCTGGCCGTCACGGCATCGAGCTATACCTCGGGCGAACATTTCACGTTTTTTGAAGGCGACAAGCGGCTGTTGCCGTGGACGCGATCGCTGCGCCGAGGCCTGCGCGACAAGATCACCCACGAGCACCTGCTGGCATCGAGCGCCATCCCATTTGTGTTCCCGGCCATGCCGCTGCATGTTGATGGCGAAACCGCCTACTACGGTGACGGCTCCATGCGCCAGTCGGCACCGGTAGCGCCCGCCATCCACCTGGGTGCGCAGCGCATTTGTGTGATCGGGGCTGGGCGTGAGCACCAGGCCAAAAAGCCTGGCAGCGCGGGGGAGGCAGGCAGCTACCCCAGCCTGGCGCAGATTGCCGGGCACGCGCTGGCCAACATTTTTCTGGACGCGCTGTCGGTCGATATCGAACGCATCCGACGCATCAACCAGACCCTGAGCCTGGTGCCACCCGAGATGCGCGCCGCCAGCAATCTGCGCCCGGTGGAGCTGCTGCTGATTTCGCCCTCGGAACAACTGGATGTGATCGCTGCCAGACACGTGCACGAACTGCCCTCGGCTGTGCGCAGCGTACTGCGCAGCCTGGGCGTATCGTCCCAGGCATCCGACGAGCGCGGCGCACCCTTGGCCAGTTATCTTCTCTTTGAGACCGGTTACACCGGTGAACTGATGGCGCTGGGCTACAAGGATGCCATGCGCCAGCGGGCTGAAATCTGTGCCTTTTTTGACTGGACCGACCCCGAGGCAGCGCCGAAAGTCGGCCCGAGCGCCACTTTGCCTGCCACGCATCACCCGGAGCGCCGCCGCGACCCGCTGCGCCTGCGGTGATCGCCCCGGCTGGCGCGCCTGGCGATCTTGCCCGACTAAAATCGTGGGCTGTTTCAGAAAGACCCTCGCGCCATGACCCGTCAACTGTTCGTTACCACCGCCCTGCCCTACGCCAATGGCAACTTTCACATTGGCCACATCATGGAATACATCCAGGCCGATATCTGGGTGCGTTACCAGCGGATGATGGGCAACGCGGTCGATTTTGTGTGTGCTGACGACACCCATGGCGCGCCGATCATGATCGCGGCTGAAAAGGCTGGCATCACGCCGCAGCAGTTTGTGGCCAACATCGCCGCCGGGCGCAAGCCCTACCTGGACGGTTTTCACATCAGCTTTGACAACTGGCACAGCACCGATGCGCCCGAAAACCACGAGTTGGCGCAAGCCATCTACCGTGACCTGCGCGACAACTCGGACGGCTCGCTGATTGAGTCCCGCACCATCGAGCAGTTTTTCGACCCGCAGAAAAACATGTTCCTGCCGGACCGCTTCATCAAGGGCGAGTGCCCCAAGTGCCATGCCAAGGACCAGTACGGCGACAACTGTGAGAACTGCGGTGCGGTGTATGCGCCCACCGACCTGATCAACCCTTACTCGGCGCTATCGGGTGTCAAGCCCGAGCTGCGCAGCTCGGAGCACTTTTTCTTCAAGCTGTCTGACCCGCGCTGCGTGGCGTTTCTGGAGCAGTGGACACAAGACGGCAAGCTGCAGCCCGAGGTGGCCAACAAGATCAAGGAATGGTTCACCGTGCGCACCAACCCGGATGGCAGCCAAAGTGAAGGCCTGGGCGACTGGGACATCAGCCGCGACGCGCCTTATTTCGGCATCGAAATCCCCGATGCGCCGGGTAAGTACTTTTACGTCTGGCTGGACGCGCCGATTGGCTACCTGGCCTCGCTGAAAAACCTGCTGGACGGTCGTGGCATCGATTACGAAGCCTACATGGCCAACCCGGAGCTGGAGCAGTACCACTTCATCGGCAAGGACATCGTCACGTTCCACACGCTGTTTTTCCCCGCCTGCCTGCATTTCAGCGGCCGCAAAACGCCCGACAACATCTTTGTGCACGGCTTTCTGACGGTCAACAACGGCGAAAAGATGAGCAAAAGCCGTGGCACCGGGCTGGACCCGCTCAAATACCTGAGCCTGGGCATGAACCCCGAGTGGCTGCGCTACTACCTGGCCGCCAAACTCAGCGCCCGCAACGAAGACATCGACTTCAACGCCGACGACTTCATGGCGCGGGTCAACAGCGATTTGATCGGCAAGTTTGTCAACATTGCCAGCCGCGCTGCGGGCTTTATCGCCAAGCGTTTTGAGGGCCAGTTGGGCGATGTGCCCGAAGACGGTGCCGCGCTGTTGCACCAGTTGCGCATTGAACGCGGCAGCATCGAGCGCCTGTACGAAGAGCGTGAATACGCCAAAGCGCTGCGCGAAACCATGTTGCTGGCCGACCGTGTCAACGCCTACGTGGATGCCAACAAGCCGTGGGACCTGGCTAAACAGGCCGGACAAGAGGCACGCCTGCAAGGCGTGTGCACGGTGTGCATCAAGGCCTTCAGGATCCTCACCTGCTACCTCAAGCCGGTGCTGCCTGAGCTGGCCGCCAGAGTCGAAACCTTCCTGAACGTCCCGCCGTTGAGCTTTGGCAATGTGGGCGAGCCGCTGGAAACCGGCCACATCATCGGCACTTACCAGCACCTGATGCAGCGTGTCGACATCAAACAACTTGAAGCGCTTTTTGAGCCTCCAGTCCAGGCAGAACAAGTGCTGACAGCTACAGAAAGTGCAGCATCTGCACTACCCGGCGGAGAGGCCATTGCGCCCACCATCAGCATCGACGACTTTGCCAAAATCGATTTGCGCATCGCCAAAATTGTGCAATGCCAGGCGGTGGCAGGCTCCACCAAGCTGTTGCAACTCACCCTGGACGTGGGCGAGGTCGATGAAGCGGGTCAGCCAACGACCCGCAATGTGTTTTCAGGCATCGCCAGCATGTACAAGCCCGAAGACCTGAGCGGCAAACTCACCGTGCTGGTGGCCAACCTAGCCCCGCGCAAGATGAAGTTTGGCGTATCCGAAGGCATGGTGCTGGCCGCCAGCCACGCCGACGACAAAGCGCAACCCGGGATTTATGTGCTGGAGCCTTTCCCGGGTGCCCAGCCGGGATTGCGGATACATTGAGCACCCCCGTCGCAGCATCAGATGCATTGCCTGAGCCGGGGCAGCGCTGATATCAGCGCTGCCCAAGCCCGGAGCGGGGTACGCAGAGCTAAAACTCTGAATACTTCTTGTTCGATCCACGCGCTTTGTCAACAGGGTATTTTTCGGCGTTGGCCCTTATTTTTAAAGCAACGGCTGCATCCATATCTATAGCAAGATCATGGGCCAGATAGGTCAGCAGGATGGCGATGTCGGCCATCTCGTCAGCGATCTCGGCGCGCCGTTCCCGGACGATGTCACGCGCCTGATCTTCCGAGGCCCAACGAAACGGCTCCAGCAATTCAGCCGCTTCCACCGATAGCGCCGTTGCCAGATTGCGCGGGTTGTGGAATTGCTCCCAGTCCCGCACCCGGCGGAATTCAAGAAGCTCGTCGCGCAAACTGTTTTTCAGCACATCAGGTCTCCCTCACGTTAAAAGAATGTAATTCCATTCCCAAATCATCCGTGTCGTTGTTGCTTCGCCTTGCCTTACGTCTGTAATGTCTGCGGCTTCGCGCCTAGACACAAATGATTTGGAAATGGAATAAGTTGACACCCGCAACCGGCAGGTCAACCGCGCGCCTGAACCCGCCTGCGCACCGCCTGCAAAATCCCCCGCAATATCTCCACCGGCTCGGGCGGGCAGCCTGGCACCGTCACATCGACCGGGATGACTTTGTCCACCCGGCCACAGGTGGCGTAGCTTTCGCCAAAGATGCCGCCGTCACAGGCGCAATCACCCACCGCCACCACCAGTTTGGGTTCAGGCGTGGCGTCATAGGTGCGCTTCAAGGCCATTTCCATGTTGCGCGAGACCGGGCCGGTGACCAGCAGCATGTCTGCATGGCGCGGGCTGGCGACAAACTTGATGCCCAAACCCTCGATGTTGTAGTAGGGGTTGCCCAGAGCGTTGATCTCCATCTCGCAGCCGTTGCACGAGCCCGCATCCACCTCGCGGATGCACAGGGATTGCCCCAAAATAGAGAGCAGCTCAGCCTGAATGTGTGAGGCCTCAGCCTGCTTTTCTTCACCAATATCTGGCGCAGGTTCGGTGGGGATGCCCACCTTGGCGATTTGTCGGACCACTTTCCAGATCATGGCGCAGTCCTCATAGGTCTTGCCCCGAATAACTCAGGTTGAACGACTTGTTGATGAGCGGGAAATCGGCCACGATGTCTTTCATGACCGAATGCTCAAGCACCGGCCAGTTTTGCCACGACGGGTCATGCAGGTGGCAGCGCTCGATGCGGTGGCCCTGATCCGGCCCGGCCAGTTCCAGCGCCACCAGAATCTCACCACGCCAGCCTTCCACCCAGCCTGCACCCCGGCTGGACTGGGCTGGCAAAGTCACGTCGGTGCGAATCTCGCCCTCCGGCATCTCGCGCAGCAGGCGCTCAATCAGGCGAATCGACTCAAACACCTCCTGAAAACGCACCGAGGCTCGCGCGCCCACATCGCCACGCGCATGGCTGGCCATGACCACGCGCAATTTGTCGTAGGGCTCGAACGGGTGGTCGCAGCGCAGGTCCCAGCTCTGGGCACTGGCGCGCCCGGCCAGGCCCGTCATGCCCAGTTGCGCCGCCAGTGCGGGCCGCACCCGGCCGGTGACCATGAAGCGGTCCTGCAACCCAGCGTGGGACTCAAACACGTCAAACAGCTTGTGCACAGTGGGCACCAACTCATGGCAAAGTGCCTGAAGTTGGTCTCGCCCGGCCGCAGGAATGTCGGCATTGACACCGCCAGGCACGATACCGTCCATCATCAGCCGGTGACCAAACGCCGCTTTGCAGGCGCGCAACCAGTCTTCGCGCAGGCGTGAAAACTGCGCCAGCGCAAAGGCAAACGCCACGTCATTGCCCAGCGCACCCAGATCGTTCAAATGGTTGGCAACCCGCTCGCATTCGAGCATCAGCGCGCGCAGCCACGCCGCACGCGACGGAATGCGGGTGGTGCAAGCCGACTCCAGCGCCATGCAGTAAGCCCAGGTGTAGGCCACAGTGGAGTCACCCGACACGCGCCCGGCCAGACAATGCGCTTCCAGCGCCGGCATCTGCGTCATGCGTTGCTCGACGCCTTTGTGGGTGTAGCCCAGGCGCTGTTCCAGCCGCAGGATTTTTTCGCCCACGATGGAGAAGCGGAAGTGCCCTGGTTCGATGATGCCGGCATGCACCGGGCCGACAGCAATCTCATGCACGCCGTCACCTTCCACCCGCACAAACGGGTAGTCTTGCAGCGCGCCGGGCTCCGGCTTGGGTAGGGCTTGCGGGTCTTGCAGCAGCGGGTGATGATTCGCCGCCCAGGCACCGTGGTTGTACCAGGGACGGGTGTCGTGTGCACCCTCGGCGTGCACGCCAGACAGATCGGCGGCAGCGCGCTGCATGCGGTTGGCGCAGGGAAATACGACAGACACATCGGGATAGCCCGCACGCCCATGGCCGCTGCCCAGTGGCAACGCCAGCCAGAACAGACCTTCCAAGGTGACATAAGCAACAAATATGGCCTCAGCCCTTATGCCACCTGCGCTGACAGCTACATCTTCAATAGCTTTTCCGGCCCACAGCGCCACCAGCCGCCCACCGGCATCACGCACGGCGGTGGCAGCGGTTTGCCACTGTTCGGCGTTCACCTGCCCGTACCCCACCGGCACGGGTGCGGGCAAGGTGGTGAATTCAATGTCCAGACCGGGAATCTTCATCAGCGTCAGCCTCCCAACATGCGGGCCGCCGCCACGTACCAGCCGTTCAGATACGGCGGGATGTACAGGCCCAGCACCAGACCGAGCGACAGGTGCACAAACACCGGCACCAAAGCGGGCGGGTGCGCCAGGGGTTTGAGCGTGGAGTCACCAAACACCATCGGCAACACGCGCACCAGCATCGAGGCAAAGGCCACGCCCAGCGCCAGAAACAGGAACGGCGTGGCCCAGGCCTGATCGCGCATGGCGGTGGTCAGAATCAGAAACTCGCTGGCAAACACACCAAACGGCGGCATGC
This sequence comes from uncultured beta proteobacterium, assembly GCA_903905735.1. Classification (GTDB taxonomy): domain Bacteria; phylum Pseudomonadota; class Gammaproteobacteria; order Burkholderiales; family Burkholderiaceae_C; genus Rhodoferax. The sequence continues at coordinate 51,571 of CAIVHU010000057.1, read as the reverse complement.
CCAGAATCGCCATGGTGCCCAGCATCAGACCCCAACCGACGGTGGGGTTGACTTTGATCAGGCCGCGAATCTCGCTCATGACCTGCGTGCCAGCCTTTTGCGTGGCGTGGCCCACGGTGAAGAAGATGGCGGATTTCACCAACGAATGCACCGTCATGTGCAGCAGCGCGGCAAAGTTGGCAATCGGCCCGCCCATGCCAAAGGCAAAAGTGATCAGCCCCATGTGCTCGATACTGGAGTACGAAAACATGCGTTTGACATCTTTTTGCCGCGAGATGAAAAACGCCGCCACGGTCACCGACAGCAAGCCAAACCCCATCATCAGTTGCCCGGCCATCTGCGTGCCCAGCGCGCCATCGGTAAGCACCTTGCAGCGCAGCACCGCGTACATCGCCACATTCAAAAGCAGCCCCGAGAGCACGGCAGACACCGGTGTCGGGCCTTCGGCGTGCGCATCAGGCAACCAGCTGTGCAGCGGCACCAGGCCAATCTTGGTGCCGTAGCCAATCAGCAGGAACACAAACGCCAACGACATGATGGTCGGGTCCAGCTGGCCCTTGATGTCTGAGAGGCTGCTCCACAGCAGCGTAGCGTGTTCAGAACCCAGCACCTTGTCGGCCGCCATATAGACCAGAATCGTGCCAAACAGCGCCTGCGCAATGCCCACGCCGCACAGGATGAAGTACTTCCACGCCGCCTCCAGGCTGGCCGGGGTGCGATAGACGCTGACCAGCAGCACGGTGGTCAGCGTGGCCGCTTCCATCGCCACCCAGATGATGCCTAAGTTGTTGGTGGTGAAACCCAGCAGCATGGTGAAGCTGAACAACTGGTACATGCTGTGGTACAGGCGCATGCGCGGCGGCGTCATCTTCCCGTGGTCCTGCTCCACGCGCATGTAGGGGCGCGAAAAAATGGCGGTGGTCAGGCTGACAAAGGCGGTGAGCGTGACCAGAAACACGTTGAGCGGGTCAATGAAAAACTGCTTGTCCCAGACAAACTGCGGCCCGTCCTGAATGACCCGAATGGTCATGACACAAGCAGCCAGAAAAGTCATCAGGCTGAACACCACGTTGACATTGCGCGCATAGGCCCGGTGCCCCACCGCTGCCAGCGTCAGCCCACCCAGAAGCGGAATACCGAGAACAAAATACAGCGCGCTCATGCTCATTCTTCCTTGAGCGATTCAAGGTGTCGAATGTCCAGGCTGTCAAACTTCTCGCGAATCTGGAACATGAACACACCCAGAATCAGCACGCCCACCAGCACGTCCAGCGCAATGCCAAACTCCACAATCATTGGCATGCCACTGGTCACGGTGGTGGCAGCAAACAGCAGGCCGTTTTCCATCGACAAAAAGCCAATCACCTGGGGGATGGCCTTGGAGCGGGTGATCATCATCATGAACGACAGCATCACGCAGGCCAGCGCAATGCCCAGCGCGCCACCGGCGATCGAGTCCGACAGTCGAGAGATCGGCAGCGCCAGGCTGAAGGCAAAAATCACCAGCCCAATGCCCACCAGCATGGTGGTGGGGATGTTGATGAGCGTCTCCACGTCCCAGCGCACGTTGAGCTTGCGGATGACACGGTGCAACATCCAGGGGATGAAGATGACCTTGAGCACCAGGGTCAAAACGCCCGAGATGTACAAATCAGGCTGATTCGTCACGTAAGCCAGCAAAAACGAAGCCGCCACCAGCGCCGCGCCCTGGATCATGAACAGGTTGATCAGCGACACAATGCGCCGCTGCGAAATCATGGCAAACGACAGCAGCAGAATCAGCGTGGCAAACAGGTTGATCAACTGGGGCACAAACTTGATCATTTGCCTCCCAGCAACACATTGACCAGCAAGCCGATCACCCCCAGCAGGAAAGCCGTTCCCAAGAATTCTGGCACTCGGAAAATCCGCATCTTGGCGCTGACGGTTTCGATCATGGCCAGCATGATGCCCCCCACCGCCAGCTTGAACACCAGCACTGGCAGCGCGAACAGCAAGGCCAGCGGCGCATCGGCCTCAGCCACACCCCAGGGGAAAAACAGTGCCAGCCCGACGCACGAATAGGCAAAGAGTTTCAGGCTGGCCGCCCACTCCATCAGGGCCAGGTGGCGCGCTGAGTATTCCAGGATCATCGCCTCGTGAATCATGGTGAGTTCCAGGTGCGTATCGGGGTTATCGACCGGCACGCGGGCGTTTTCCGCCAGAGACACCATGGTGAAGGCCACACCAGCCAGCAGCATGCTCGGGTAAATGGCCAGGTCGCGGTGCGCGAGGGTTTCCACAATGGTGGTGAGCGACGTGGAGCCGGTGATCATCGAGGCGCAAAACAGCACCATCAGCAAGGCCGGCTCGGCCAGAAAGCCCACCAGCATTTCGCGCCGCGCGCCCATGGAACCAAAAGCGGTGCCCACATCCATGGCGGCCAGCGATAGGAAAACCCGCGCCAGCGCAAACAGCCCCACCAGCGCAATCGCGTCGGCCGCCGGTGACAATGGCAAATCGGTGGACAGCGTCGGGATGATGGCGCTGGCCAGCAGCATGCAGCCAAACACCACATACGGCGAAAAGCGGTACAGCGACGAGGCATGCTCGGCCATCAGCAACTCTTTGTTGAACAGCTTGTGCAGCGTCATGTAGGGCTGCAGCAGGCTTGGTGCCGACTTGTTTTGCAGCCAGTGCCGCCACATGCTGACCCAGCCGGTCAGCAACGGCGCCAGCACCAGCGCTGTCAGCAAAGCCAGCAGTTGCGAGAAAGCACCCAGCACACTCATCGCTTCACCACCAGCAACACCACGATCAGGGTGACAAAACTGTACATCAGGTACACCGCAATGCGGCCCTGCTGCAACAGTCCGACGATTCTGGACACTTGCTCCACCAGCCGCGCCACGGGCAAATACAGCCAGTGCCACAGCGGGTCTTCCAGCTTGACCTTGTAAGTTGGATGCTCGTCAAACGCGCTCGGCAACTGTCTGCTGACCCGGAAAAACGGGTCAAAAATCTGCCGGATCGGCTGGCCAAAGCCCTCGGCCGTGTCCTGCATGCGCGCGGTTTGCCAGGGATGGCCGCAGTCCCAGGGCGGCACCCGGCGCAGGCGGCCGTGGTAGAGCCTGCGCACCAGCACAAACGCCAGGCCAAAACTCAGCACCACACCCAGCAGGAAGATGGTGGGCGCGTAGCTGGCGCGCTCCACGTTCACCGGCACCAGCAGCCAGCTGTTGTTGGCTACCATCTGCGCCAGACCGGCACCCACCAGCCGCCGTGTCACCGGGTCCATCAGCGCAATCACCTGGTTGGGGAACAGACCCAGCAAGATGCAGCCCACCACCAGCCACAGCATGCCCAGACGCTCCCAACGTCCGGCATCATGGGCTTTGGCCAATTTTTCTTCACGCGGCTGACCCAAAAACACCACGCCAAAGTACTTGACCATGGTGAAGCCTGACAGCGCCGCGATCAGGGCAATCAGGGCCGCCATCACCGGCACCAGCATGTCCAGAAACGAGCTGGGCAGCCCGGTGGTGAACAGAAAACTTTGCAACAGCAACCATTCCGCCACAAAGCCGCCAAATGGCGGCAAGCCAGCGCAGGCCAGCACGCCCACCAAGGTCGGCCACGCGACCCAGGGCATGTAGCGGATTAAGCCGCCAAGCTTGCCCAGACTGCGCTCACCCGTGGCGTGCAACACCGCGCCGGTGCTGCAAAACAGCAGGCTCTTGAAAAAAGAGTGGCTGAGCATGTGGTACAGCGCCGCAGTGAGCGCCAGGGCCGACAGCGCCTGCATGCCATAGCTCGAAAACAGCAGCGACAAGCCCACCCCGGCGCACATCAGACCTATGTTTTCAATGCTGGAATACGCCAACAGGCGCTTCATCTCCACCTGCACCGTGGAAAAAACCACACCAAACAAGGCGGTGGTCAAGCCCAGGCCCAAGAGCAGCACACCCCACCACCAGATGCGCGTTTGCAGCAAATCGAACCCCACCCGCAAGATGCCGTACAGCGCAATCTTGAGCATGACGCCGCTCATCAGCGCCGATACCGGTGAAGGCGCTGCCGGATGCGCCTCCGGCAGCCAGGCGTGCAGCGGCAACAGGCCCGCCTTGGCCCCAAACCCGAACACCGCCAGCACAAAGGCCACCGAGGCCCAGAACGGATCCAGATGTTGCGCGCGCATGTTGGCAAAGGTGTAGTCACCGGTATTAGCCTGCAGCACGCCAAAACTCAGCAGGATGCCCAAGGCCCCCACGTGCGCGACCAGCATGTACAGGTAACCGGCGTTGCGAATCTCCGGGATGCGGTGGTTCGACAAGACCAGAAAGAACGACGAAAACGCCATGGTCTCCCACATCACCATGAACACATAGGCATCGTCGGCCAGCACCACCATCGCCATGCTGGCCAGAAACACGTGGTATTCGAGGCATAACAAACCAGGTGGAGTGCCCTCGCCCTGACGGAAGTAGCCTGCGGCAAAGGTCGATACCCCGGCAGACGCGCCACCAATCAGCAAAAGGAAAAAGGCCGATAGACTGTCAAGCCGCAGATGGAAAGGCAGTTGCGGCAGGCCCAATGGCAGCACCACGACCTCCGAGCTGGAAAATGCGGCACTCAAGGCCACCGCCATCAGCAGGATCGAAAACACCGCACCCAGCGGAAACAGAATCGTGGCCACGAAGCGGAAGCGGCGCAGCGCCACAATGCCCGCCAGACCAATCAGTAGCCACGCCACCACAACCGCCAGCACCCAATCCATATGGATCCATGTGGATGCAGGGTCAAAAAAATTCATGGATGGGTGTCAAAGTCGGACTGGAAGGAACGAATATTACACCCGGCCTCTGTAGCAAAGGCGCGATGACAGACCAGCGCGGCACGACGCCACAGCACGGCTAAAATGCGCCAACAAGGCCCCACACCATGAATATTTTTTACCGTCCCAAATACGAATCCGAGATCACCCAGTTCATCAAGGAACTCAAGGCCAAGAACCCGGGCATGGAGGAGCGCCAGCGCCAGGGCCGCAGCCTGTTGTGGGACAAAACGGTGGACCGCGCCGCCTGGAGCGAGTTCCGCGCCGCCGAGGTAGCACAGCAGCCTTACGTCTATCAGAGCGCTGGCGAATAAGAGGCTTTTGTGCTTCTAGCCCTTATAAATTAAGCGCTGACAGCTATTTAATCAATCGCATTTAGACCGAGCAATCGTGGCATCGGCAGCGCCGGACAATTCAGGGTTGACGATCACGTCCGGGATGCCGACGGTGGTCGATCAAGTGGCGGTGGCGCGGCTGTATGGTGAACCGCTGTTTGCCTTGCCCACCGACTTGTACATCCCGCCCGACGCGCTAGAGGTCTTTCTGGAGGCTTTTGAAGGCCCGCTGGACCTGCTGCTGTACCTGATCCGCCGGCAAAACTTCAACATCCTCGACATTCCCATGGCGGGCCTGACGCGCCAGTACATGAGTTATGTCGAAGAAATCCGCCAGCGCAATCTGGAGCTGGCCGCCGAATACCTGCTGATGGCGGCCATGCTGATCGAGATCAAATCGCGCATGCTGCTGCCACCCAAACACGTGGCACAGGGTCAAGAGGCTGAAGACCCCCGTGCCGAGTTGGTGCGTCGCCTGCTGGAATACGAACAGATCAAGCTGGCTGCAGCCCGCCTCAACGCCGTGCCCCAATTGGGCCGCGATTTTCTGGTGGCGCAGGCGTACATCGAACAATCGGTGCAGACACGTTTTGCCGATGTCAGCATCAGCGAGCTGCAGGAAGCCTGGGCTGCCATCCTGCAGCGGGCCAAACTGGTGCAGCACCACAAGATCACCCGCGAAGAACTCTCCGTGCGCGAACACATGAGCCTGGTGCTCAAGCGCCTGCAAGGCCACCGGTTTGTCGAGTTCGAAGCCCTGTTCAACCCTGAAAAAGGTGCACCCGTGCTGGTGGTGACCTTCATCGCCCTGCTCGAACTCGCCAAAGAAACGCTCATTGACATCACCCAGGCCGAAGCTTTTGCACCGATTTATGTGCGCCTGGCCTACACCCCATCCTGAACCTGGACTGCCCCACTATGAACCCACGCCCCTCCCCCGCTGCCCCTCGCCCACCGCTGGTTTTTGATGTGCTGATCGTCGGCAGTGGCCTCGCCGGTTTGAGCGCAGCGCTGCTGCTGGCCCCCGATAAAAAAGTGGCCGTCATCACCAAACGCGCCGTCATGGAAGGCTCCAGCGGCTGGGCGCAAGGCGGTATCGCCGCCGTCTGGAACAAAGACGATTCATTTGAGGCCCACATCCACGACACGCAGATTGCCGGTGCCGGACTGTGTGACCTGGACGCGACGCGTTTTGTGGTGGAAAACGCCCCCAAGGCGATTGCCTGGCTACAAACCATGGGTGTGCCGTTTTCTGAAGAACACGGCCACCTGCACCTCACGCGCGAAGGTGGCCACAGCGCGCGGCGCATCGTGCACGTCACCGATGCCACCGGCGCAGCGGTGCAAAGCACGCTGATCCAGGCGGTCAAAAAAGCCCCCAACATCACCCTGTTTGAGCAGCACACGCTGGTCGACCTGATCACCTCCGAGAAGCTGGGGCTGGCCGACAAACGCTGCCTGGGCCTGTACGCGCTGGACAGCGACACCGACGAGGTCATCACCTTCGAGGCCCCGCAAACCATTCTGGCCACCGGCGGCGCGGGCAAGGTGTATCTGTACACCACCAACCCCGACACCGCCACCGGTGACGGCATTGCCGCCGCCTGGCGCGCCGGTTGCCGGGTGCAAAACATGGAGTTCATCCAGTTTCACCCCACCTGCCTGTACCACCCGCATGCCAAGTCGTTCTTGATCAGCGAGGCGGTGCGTGGTGAAGGCGGCCGCCTGCTGCTGCCTGACGGCACGCGTTTCATGCCCAACCACGACCCGAGGCTGGAACTGGCACCACGCGACGTGGTGGCGCGTGCCATTGACTTCGAGATGAAAAAGGGCGGCTTTGACTGCGTCTATCTCGACATCTCGCACCAGCCCAAGACCTTTTTGTTGGAACACTTCCCCAACATTTACGCACGCTGCCTGGAGCTCGGCATCGACATCAGCAAGCAGCCCATCCCGGTGGTGCCCGCCGCGCATTACACCTGTGGCGGCGTGCTGGCTGACCTGCATGGCCGCACCGACATCACGGGTCTGTACGCCATTGGTGAAACCGCCTGCAGCGGCCTGCACGGGGCCAACCGGCTGGCCAGCAACTCGCTGGTGGAATGCATGGTGTTTGCCCAAGCCACCACCACCGACATTGCCCAGGCCGCGCAGGTGCACGCCGTCGCGCTACCCGCCTGGGACGAGAGCCGGGTGATTGACGCGGACGAGACGGTGGTGATCTCGCACAACTGGGACGAACTGCGCCGCTTCATGTGGGACTACGTGGGCATCGTGCGCACCAACAAACGGCTGGAGCGCGCGGCGCACCGCATTGCCTTGTTGCAAGACGAAATCCAGGAGTTTTACGCGCACTTTCACGTCACGCGCGACCTGCTGGAGCTGCGCAACCTAGTGATGGTGGCCGACCTGATTGTGCGCAGCGCCCAGGCACGCCATGAGAGCCGCGGCCTGCATTTCAGCCGCGATTACCCTGACCTGTTGCCCGAGGCGCTACCCACCATTCTGAGCCCTCAAACGTAAGCTTCCATGCCCTGCGTGTGGGTTAGACTCGCGCCACTTTTTTTGGGGAGAAACCCTCATGACCCAGCCTGCCGCCCAGAACGCCACCCCCTACGGCACCCTGCCCACCGCCAGCAGCCCGGCCACGCGCAAGCCGGTGAGCCTGCCGCGCCTGCTGGACATGCACGCGCGCGGTGAAAAAATCGTCATGCTCACCGCCTACGATGCCACCTTTGCCGCCGTGGCTGATGCCGCCGGGGTGGAGTGCATCCTGGTAGGCGACTCGCTGGGCATGGTCTGCCAGGGCCTCTCCAGCACCGTAGGGGTGTCGCTGGAAACCATGCGTTACCACGTGGAAAGCGTCACCCGCGGCGTGCGCCGGGTGCAAGGCACCGCCTGGATCATTGGCGACCTGCCCTACGGCACCTACCACGAGTCCAAAGAACAAGCCTTGCGCAGCGCTGCCGTGCTGATGCAGGCCGGGGCCCACATGGTCAAGCTCGAAGGCGGTGGCTGGACCGCTGACACGGTGCGTTTTCTGGTCGACCGAGGCATCCCGGTGTGTGGGCACTTGGGTCTGACCCCGCAAACCGTGCATGCGCTGGGCGGCTACCGGGTGCAGGGCAAAACCATCGAATCTGCTGCCATCATGAAACGCCATGCCCACGAACTTCAAGATGCCGGGGCCGCCCTGCTGGTACTGGAGATGGTGCCTGCGGCGCTATCCACCGAGCTCACCGCCGAACTGCCGCACTGCCCCACCATCGGCATTGGCGCGGGCAACGGCACCGCTGGACAGGTGCTGGTGTTACACGACATGTTGGGCCTGAACCTGGGCAAGATGCCCAAATTTGTGCGCAACTTCATGGCGGCGCTGCCCGGCATCCCCGGCCAGCACGGCATCAAGGAAGCCATGGCCGCGTATGTAGCGGCCGTCAAAAGCGGCAGTTTCCCGGACAACACACAGCACGCCTGGTAGCCGCTCAGACCAGTCGAAAAGCCGGTTACCGGCCTGCGCCAGGCATCAGTCTTTCACCCGTCATTTTAAGAAAATAGGCCTCTAGCCCTTGCGCTGCCTGCGTAATTCACTATGAAAATCATACATACCATTGCCGAGTTGCGCGACCATCTGGCAGCCTTCAAACACACCGCGTTTGTGCCCACCATGGGCAATTTGCATGCCGGCCATCTGGCGCTGGTGCGCCAGGCCAAGCCGCTGGGCGATGTGGTGGTGGTCAGCATTTTTGTCAACCGCCTGCAGTTTTTGCCGCACGAAGACTTTGACACCTACCCGCGCACCTGGGAGGCCGACTGTCAGGCACTGGAAGCCGCTGGCTGCGACGTGCTGTTTGCGCCCAGCGAGCGCGAGCTCTACCCCGAGCCGCAGGGCTTCACCGTGCAGCCACCCACCGACTTGGCCAACATGTTGGAAGGCCACTTCCGGCCCGGTTTTTTTGGCGGTGTCTGCACCGTGGTGATGAAGCTATTTGCCTGCGTGCAGCCGAGTGTGGCGCTGTTTGGCAAAAAGGACTACCAGCAGTTGATGGTGATCCGGCGCATGGTGCAGCAGTTTGCGATGCCCATCGAGGTCATCGGCGGAACTACCCAGCGCAACGACGATGGGCTGGCGCTGTCGTCACGCAACAACTACCTGAGCCCCACTGAGCGCCAGGAGGCAGTGCAACTCTCACTGGCCCTGAAGGCCATGGCCGACGAGCTGCGTGCGGGCGAAACCGATCTGGCGGCGCTGGAAAATCGCGCCATGCAGGCACTGGAAGCGCGTGGCTGGAAGCCCGACTACCTGACGGCGCGCCAGCGCAGCAATCTGCAGCCACCATCGGCAACTGAGCTGGCTTCACTGCTGGCCAACTCGGGTCTGGTGCTGCTGGCCGCCGCGCGTATTGGCAACACCCGACTCATTGACAACTTGGAGATCTGAGCCGAACGCCTGACGCCAGCGGCCATCCGACCCTCACTGGGGTGGCGGTGGCGGGTAATACGGTGACGGCGCATAGCGTTGAGGCACCGTATAAGCTGGCGCGTACTGCGGCGCCGGGACCATCATGGTGCGGCGCTGCCCCCCATAAGCCTGTGGCAACTGGTTGCCCTTGGCATACATGCATTGCTCGTAGGCAATGTCGTAACGCCGTTGCAGGTCATTGGCATCTCGCCCGCCCTGCGAGACACCCACGGCAGTGCCGGCCAGCACGCCAAAACCGGCGGTCTGCCCAACCGGGTTATGCCGTCCGCCCATCGCCGCGCCAGCCGCCGCGCCAATCAGGCCACCAACCACCGCCGAGCCAACAATGTCCTGACCGCTGGCCTGTGACGGCGACATGCCCGTGGACTGCTGGGCGTAGTTGCGACACATCCCGTCTTCGGCCCGGAACTGCTCAAAAGATTTTCCGGGAGGCGGCATGACGGCAACCCGGGGGCCTGTTGGCACGGCCGCACAGCCCGCCAGGAGCGACACAGACAAGGCAAGCAGCAAGGGCCGTGGGGGGAAATTCAAGACGTTCATCGTACAACTCCGGTGGGTGTGGCAGGCACTGCTTTCCAGGGTGTCTGGCAGGTCTGCGCATACGGGTAATAAGCTTTGGCCGGTTCACAGTAATACCAGTATTGCGGTGCCTGGGGCTGTGCCGCAGGTGGCGCCGTCGGCTGAGGGGCGACCACGACCGGAGCCGGCGATTCTTCAATCACCGGTGGCCGATAGGGGTCCGGATAAGGGTAAATCGGTCCCGGGTAGAAATACCACAGACCACCCACCACCCACCACCAGCCCAACCGGTCACCGTGGTTACCGTGCATCCAGTGCCCGCCACGCCAGCGATGCATGTCATGCGCATCAAACCGCAAAATGTCGCCATGCCAATCGCGGTCAGCCTGCGCCGCCAGCGGCGCCGCGCTGAGCACCACCAGCAGGGACAACAACAGACCCGTGTTGGCTTTCATCATGTTCTTGACAGCGATAACCATGATTTTCATCCTTGTGTTTGATGAATGATGCGCAAAAAAGTTCTCTTCGTGCGCTGCCTACCCGGCCCGCGACGACTGCAAACTGGTACCCGGCTGGACCGGCCGTGGTGCCACCACGTTGGGCACACCCATCTCCAGCACCACCCTCTGGTTGTCATTCAGGGTGTTGAACAGGCTCTGCGTGGCCTCCTCGATTTGCAACAACCCGGCCAAACGGCTTCTCGCTGCCTGGACAGCTTGCCGAATATGCGTCATGCCCTGAAGCGGAAAGCCGCCTGGCGGGAGGTCATGTTGCTGGCTGACCGCACGGTCTGGATCGGCCCCCAAAGCGCGCACCGCGACCGCAAACGCCTGCCAGTCATGCTGCTGAGCGGCCGTCAGCTTCAGGTCTTGCTGCAATACCTCCAGGCGGTCATCCAATTGTTCTGCGGTCAGGCCTTGCAAAGCAGGTGGTGCGGGTGTGTCGCAAGTGCTTGCCGGTGCAGCGCGTCTGGCATGACCGCCACCCATGCCCCCACCATATTGCGCCTGTGCAGGCGCCATCAACAACGAGGCAGAGACGCCTATCGACACCAACATCAGCCTCGAAAATGTATGCATACGGATGATTTGGATCATGAGAATCAAATAACTTGAAACCAAGTTTGCCGTATCAAGGTTGCACACCGATTGCAATGAAGTTCGGTATGCGTTACATCTGAAATGCGCCGACATGTCCACGATTCAGGCCTGCAACCTGCCAAGGGGCCCTGGCGGATGGCGTCAGGGCGTCACCGCTTTTCACTATATTTATAGTAGCTGCTTACCCTTTATCAATAAGGGCTGAATGCCAATTTGATACCTAATTCTTTTGAGCAAGCACAGCCCAGCGTCCACCCGCGTTTTTCAGCAACAGATTGATGGCGGCCAACTGTCTGTTGCGCAGCGACAGCACACTGGCCTCGCTCCCCAACACCGCTGTCTGGACACTGGCGACGTTGAGGAAGCTCACCGTGCCCGCCTGGTACTGACTCTGGGTAATCTGCAGGTTACGTCGGGCGGCCTGCAACGCGTCCCGCTGCGACAGCAGTTCGCGATCGAGTTGATCCACCGTCATCAGGTTGTCTTCCACCTCCTGCACCGCCGTCAACACGGTCTGACGGTAGGTCGCCACGCTCTGGTCTGCGCTGGCACGGGCCTGGTCACTGGCCAGCCGCCGCGCACCACCGTCGAGCACCGTCGCCACCAGGGACGGCCCCAGGGACCAAAGCGCATTGGGTGCTGCCAGCAAGCCGCCCAGTGCCGAATTTCGGTAAGCTCCACTGGCTGAGAGCGAAATATCGGGGAAAAAGGCCGCGTCAGCGACACCGATCTGCGCATAGGCCGCTGCCACGTTGCGCTCGGCAGAGGCAATGTCCGGGCGGCGCGCCAACAAGGTGGATGGCAAAAATGTCGGCACCGGCGGCGGCTCGGGCAATTGCCCGGTGGGCGCGATTGAAAACCCGGAGGGCACGCGCCCCAACAGCACCGCGATGGCATGTTCCAGCAAAGCGCGCTGCAAGGCAGCTTCATCACCTTGCGCTTGCACACTCTTGAGCTGCGTTTGGGCCTGCAGGACATCGCTTTCGGCCGCCACGCCGGACGCGTATCGCGCCTGCGTCATCTCGAGGATTTTTTGATCGGCTTCCTGAGTGCGCTGCAGCAGAGCCTGCTGGGCTTCTGTGGCACGCATGGAAAAATATGTCTGCGCCAAGGTGGCCTGCGCTGACAACCGGGCTGCCGCCAGATCGTCGGCGCTCGCCTGTGCCCGCTCGCCAGCCACCGTGCCGGCCTGTGCCAGGCGGCCCCACAGGTCGAGCTCCCAGGCCGCATTGCCAGCCAGCGACACCGAATTGCCGGTGGCGCCACTGGCCGATCCAGGCCCGCCAGAACGTGTGCCACTCAGCCCTACCGACAGCGTTGGCCACAGGGCTTGCTGACTGGCCCGCACAGTGGCCTGGGCCGACTGCAATTGGGCTGCGGCGCTTTTCAGGCTTTGATTCCCCTGGAGCAGTTGGGCCTGCAAATCGTCAAGCACCGGATCATGAAACAACTGCCACCACGACGCCGACACCTCGGCCGTGCCGGGCAATGAACCTGCGCGCTTCCAGATGCCGTTCTCCTTGAACTGCATCGGTGCCGCCACAGCGGCGGGTGGCTTGGGCGACTGTGTCGCACAGGCCGCGAGCATGATGGGCAGCAGCAGGGTCAGTGCACGTGCTACCGGCCTCAGTCGGGCTGATGTTTCAGGCCAGCTCAGGGCCAACTCGTGGTGATTGAAAAATCGCATGTTCATGTCAAGGCTCCGGCAAGGGACACAGGGCGCACAGGAAAAACTGGCTTGGGTTTGCGGCGCAGCCGGTCCATACAGACAAAGACCACCGGCGTGGTGTAGAGCGTCAGCAACTGGCTCAGCAGCAGCCCGCCCACAATCGCTATCCCCAGGGGTTGGCGCAGCTCGGCACCATCGCCACTGCCCAGCGCCAATGGCACCGCGCCAAAGATGGCTGCCAGGGTGGTCATCAGGATCGGGCGCAGACGCAAAGACGCCGCCCGGTAGATGGCCGCGCCTGCCCCCAGACGGCCACCCCTGTGTTCACTGGCGTGTTGTGCCGAGATCGCAAAGTCGATCATCATGATGGCGTTCTTCTTCACGATGCCGATGAGCAACACCACACCGATCAACGCAATGATGGTGAACTCGGTCTTGAACAACATCAGCGCCAGCAGTGCCCCAACCCCGGCAGACGGTAGTGTCGACAGGATCGTCACCGGGTGGATCAGGCTCTCGTACAGCATGCCGAGCACGATGTAAATGGTCACGATGGCCGCCAGAATCAACAGCGGCTGCGTGGACAGCGAGGATTGAAACGCCTGCGCCGTGCCCTGAAAGCTGCCGTGCACGGCGACCGGCACACCCAGCCCGGCCATGGCCTTGTCAACGGCGTCCACCGCCTGTGACAGCGACACGCCCGGTGCCAGGTTGAAACTGACGGTGGTCGCTGGCGAGCCACTTTGGTGGTTAACCGCCAGCGGTGTGTTGGTGGTGGTCACTTTGGCCACGGCAGACAGCGGCACCTGCGCACCGCCAGGTGCGGTGAAGTTCATGCTCTTCAGGGACTCGGGGCTCTGCAGGTACTTGGGTGCAACTTCCATCACCACCCGATACTGATTGAGCGGGTTATAGATCACACCGACCTGGCGCTGGCCAAAGGCATCGTTGAGGGTGCTGTCGAGCGCATTCACACTCAAACCCAGGCGCGCCACGGCATCACGGTCAATCACCAGCGAGGTTTGCAGCCCTTTGTCCTGCTGGTCGCTGTTGACATCGACCAGCTCGGGCAACTGGGACAGGGCCTGACGAATGCGCGGCTCCCAGGCACGTAAGGTTTCCAGATCATCGGCTTTGAGGGTGTATTGCCACGTCGCGTTGGACTGCCGACCACCCACCCGAATGTCCTGCGCCGGCACCAGAAAAAGGCTGGCACCCGGCAGGTGCGACAGGCGACCACGCAGGCGGTTCATCACCTTGTTGATGTCCATCTTGCGCTCGGCGAGTGGTTTGAGCGCAATGAACATGAACGCCGTGTTACGCTGCCCGCCACCCGTGAAACCGGTGGCGCTGGCCACCGCCGGGTCGCTGCGCACAATGTCATTGAACGCCACCAGCTTCTCCTGCATCGCCTGAAAAGAGCTGCTTTGATCCGCCCGCACGCTGCCAATCAGCAGACCCGTGTCCTGCTGCGGAAAAAACCCTTTGGCGATGGTGACATACAGCGTGACATTGAGCGCAATCACCCCGCCCAGTACCAGCAAGGTCAGCGCCTGGTGCCGCAAGACCCAGCGCAGGCTGCGCCGATAGCCGCCCACCAGAAAACGCTCGGCCGAGGTCATCAGCCTGGCCAGCCGACCCGGTCTTTTGTCCCGGCCGATGGGGCGCAGCAGTGTGGCGGCCATCATCGGCGTGGTGGTCAGCGACACCAGCATCGACACCATGATCGACACCGACAGCACCACCGCAAATTCCCGGAACAGCCGCCCGATGATGCCGCCCATGGCAAGAATCGGGATGAACGCCGCAATCAACGAGAGGCTGATCGACACCACCGTGAAGCCAATTTCCTTCGCCCCCTGCAGCGCCGCGGCCTTGGGTGCCATGCCGCGCTCGATGTGCCGCGAAATGTTCTCCAGCACCACAATCGCATCGTCCACCACAAACCCGGTGGCCACGGTCATGGCCATCAGCGACAGGTTGTCAATGCTGTAGCCCAGCAGATACATCACGCCAAACGTGCCCGCCAGCGACACGGGCACCGCCACCGCCGGCAACAGCGCCGCGCGGAAATTGCGCAAAAACGCAAACACCACCACGATCACCAGGCCGAAGGCGATCGCCAGCGTGCGCTCCACCTCGCGGATCGAGGCGCGGATGGTGGGCGTGCGGTCCATCACCACCCTGACATTGATGGCCGGAGAAATCGAGGCCTGCAACCGCGGCAACAGCGCCCGCACATCGTCCACCGCCTTGATGACATTGGCACCCGGGGCCTTGTTGAGAATCAGCAAAACCGCTGGGGCACCGTTGGACAGGCCCGCATTGCGCACGTCTTGCACCGAGTCGGCCACGTCAGCCACGTCGCGCAGATGCACCGCAGCGCCATTGTGGTAGCTCAAAATCAGCGGCGCGTAGTCTGCGGCTGTCACGGCCTGATCGTTGGTGCCCAACTGCCAATAATTCTGCGCATCCTCCACCGCGCCCTTGGGGCGGTTGGCATTGCTGGCCACCACCGCCATGCGCACGCTTTCCAGCGCGATGCCATTGGCGGCGAGGCGATTCGGGTCCAACTCGATGCGCACCGCCGGCAAGGCGCTACCACCCACCGTCACCTGGCCAATACCGTCCACCTGCGACAGGCGCTGGGCCAGCACCGTGGAGGCCGCGTCATACATCTGCCCGCGTGTCATAGTGTCCGAGGTCAACGCGATGATCATGATCGGCGCGTCGGCCGGGTTGACCTTGCGGTAGGTCGGGTTACTCGGCATGCCGGTGGGCAGCAGGGCACGCGCGGCGTTGATGGCCGCCTGTACGTCCCGCGCGGCACCGTCAATGTCGCGATGGAGGTCAAACTGCAAGGTCACCCGGGTGTTGCCCAGCGACGAGGACGAGGTGATTTCACTGACTCCGGCAATGCTGCCCAGCGCCCGCTCCAGCGGTGTCGCCACGGTCGCAGCCATGGTTTCCGGGCTGGCACCGGGCAACGAGGCCGAGACCGAGATGGTCGGAAACTCGACCTGCGGCAGCGAGGCAATTGGCAACAGAAAATAGGCGATGACCCCCGCCAGCGCCACGCCCAGCGTGATCAGTGCGGTGCCCACCGGGCGCGCAATGAAAGGCCGCGAGATATTCATACCGCCCCGGCTTGTGCCAATGGCTTGCCGCGCAGCCGTTCTGCCAGCGATGCAAAGCCCAGATAGATCACCGGCGTGGTGAACAGCGTGAGCAACTGGCTGACGATCAGACCGCCGACCATCACCACACCCAGCGGGTGGCGCAGTTCACTGCCCACGCCCGTGCCCAGCATCAGCGGCAGCGCACCCAGCAAGGCCGCCATGGTGGTCATCAGGATGGGCCGGAAACGCAACAGACACGCCTGGTGGATAGCTGCGCGGGGAGACAAGCCTTCGTCGCGCTGGGCATCCAGCGCAAAGTCGATCATCATGATGGCGTTTTTCTTAACGATGCCGATCAGCAGCACGATGCCGATGATGGCAATGATGCCCAGATCCAGCCGGAACGCCAGCAGCGCCAGCAACGCACCGACACCCGCCGATGGCAAGGTGGACAGGATCGTCAGCGGATGGATATAGCTTTCATACAGCACGCCCAGCACGATGTACATGGTGATGATGGCCGCCACGATGAGCAGCAGCGTACTGCTCAAAGAGGCCTGGAACGCCAGCGCCGCGCCCTGGAAGCTTGTCTCCACGCTCAGCGGCAGCTTCAGGGCCGCTTCTTCCGCCTTGATGGCATCCACCGCTGCGCCCAAGGAGGCAGCGGGTGCCAGATTGAAGGAG
The DNA here is from genome assembly GCA_903905735.1 of uncultured beta proteobacterium. GTDB lineage: Bacteria > Pseudomonadota > Gammaproteobacteria > Burkholderiales > Burkholderiaceae_C > Rhodoferax. Next base: position 34,849 of record CAIVHU010000057.1, on the reverse strand, counting down.
ATGGTGGCCGCAGGGAACTGCGCCACATGGTTCACGGCCAAAGGTGCGGTACGTACCTGTACATGCGCCACAGATGTCAGAGGCACCTGCACATTGTTGGTGCCTGGCACATAGATGCTGGCCAGCGCAGCCGGTCCGATCTTCAGCGACGGCGTCACTTCCAGCACCACCCGGTACTGGTTGCTCTGGGTAAAGATGGTGGAAATCAGACGCTGACCAAATGCGTCGTACAAGGCGCTGTCAATGGCCGCCACCGAAACGCCCAGGCGTCCAGTTTCATTCCGATCAATATTGATGTAGGCCTGCAGGCCCTGCTCCTGCTGGTCGCTCGTCACATCACTGAGTTGTGGCAGTTGACGCAACTTGTCCAGCAGCGCGGTGGTCGAGCGTGACAGTTCGGCGATATCGGGTGAGCTCAGCGTGAACTGGTACTGCGTTTTGGAAATGCGGTCTTCGATGCTCAGGTCCTGCACGGGCTGCATGTAAAGCGCCATGCCGGGCACGTTGCGGGTGCTCGGGTCGATGCGGCGCGCCACTTCGGTGGCAGACAGGCCACGTTCACGCAAAGGCTTGAGCGAGATCAGCATACGCCCGGCGTTCAGGGTGGCGTTGGCACCATCGACACCGATGAAGGACGACACACTGTCCACCGCCGGGTCTTTCAGAATCAACGCTGCCATCTCCTGCTGATGCTGCGCCATGGCGGCAAACGAGGTGGACTGAGAAGCCTCTGTGATGGCCTGGATCGCTCCGGTGTCCTGCACCGGGAAGAAGCCTTTGGGCACGATCGTGTACAACCCGGCAGTCAGCGCCAGCGTCAAGACGAAGACCATCAAGGTGGCGGTTTTGCGGTCGAGCACCCAGTCCAGCGCGCGGCCATAGGCGGCAATGGTGCGCTCGAACGCGTGGCCCACGGCGCGCCACAGGCGGCCATGGCTGTCCTCGGTTTCATGGCGCAGCACGCGCGCGCACATCATCGGCGTGAGCGTGAGCGAAACCAGCGCCGAGATCAGGATCGACACCGCCAGCGTGATGGCGAATTCGTGAAACAACCTGCCCACCACGTCACCCATGAAGAGCAGCGGTATCAGCACCGCGATCAGCGAGACGGTGAGCGAAATGATGGTGAAACCAATCTGCTTGGAGCCTTTGAGCGCAGCCTCCATGGGGGTGTCGCCCTGCTCCACAAAACGCGAGATGTTTTCGATCATGACGATAGCATCGTCCACCACAAAACCGGTGGAGATCACCAGCGCCATCAGGGTCAGGTTGTTGATGGAGAAGCCGGCTAGGTACATGACACCGAACGTGCCCACCAGCGACAACGGTACCGCCACAGCCGGAATCACCGTGGCGGGTACGCTGCGCAGGAAAACAAAGATCACCGCCACCACCAGGGCGATGGCCAGCAATAGCTCAACCTCGACGTCATCCACCGACGCGCGGATGGTGGTGGTGCGGTCATTGAGGACCCGCACGTCGATGGATGAAGGCAGCGACGCCTGCAGCGCTGGCAACACCGCCTTGACCTTGTCCACGGTGTCAATCACGTTGGCACCGGGCTGGCGCTGGACATTCAGGATCACAGCCGGCGTGGTGTCGGCCCAGGCTGCCAGCCGAAGGTTTTCGGCGTCATCCACCAACTGCGCCACGTCCTGCAGGCGCACCGGGTTGCCATTCTTGTAGGCAATCACCAGGCCGGCGTATTCGCTGGCACTCTTGAGTTGGTCGTTGGCGTCGATGGTGGAGGCCCGTTGCGGCCCGTCAAAACTGCCCTTGGCCTGGTTCACATTGGCCGCACCGATGGCACTGCGCACATCATCGAGCGACATGCCCAGTGCCGCCAGCGCTGTGGGGTTGGCCTGGATGCGCACCGCAGGTCGGCGCCCACCGGCGATGCTGACCAGCCCGACACCAGGCACTTGTGAAATCTTCTGCGCCAGGCGGCTTTCCACCAGGTCATGCACGCGGATCACCGGCAGCGTCGGCGAGGTCACGGCAATGGTCATGATCGGCGCATCGGCCGGGTTGACCTTGCTGTACACCGGTGGCATGGGCAAGTCACTGGGTAACAGGTTGCTGCCAGCGTTGATGGCGGCCTGCACCTCCTGTTCAGCCACATCCAGCGACAGGCTCAACTCAAAACGCAAAGTGATCACCGACGCACCACCCGAACTGCTGGACGACATCTGCGCCAAGCCCGGCATCTGGCCAAACTGGCGCTCCAGCGGTGCGGTCACCGACGAGGTCATGACATCAGGACTGGCTCCGGGGTACAGGGTGGTGACCTGAATCGTCGGGTAGTCCACCTCCGGCAATGCGGCAATGGGCAGCAGGCGATAGGCCAGCAAACCAGCCAGAAAGATGGCCAGCATCAGCAGCGAGGTCGCCACCGGACGCTCAATGAAAAGACGTGACGGGTTCATCAGCGTGGGCCGGTCAATTGGCTTGACTGCGCTGCTTCTGGAACCAGGCTTTGCGATCCTCCGGGCTCATGGCCTTGAGTTTGTCCTGCATTTCGGGTGGAACGTGGTCCATCCAGCGTGGACGCTCACCAGCAGACGCAGCACCTTGCGCCGCACTGGCACCGTGCTTGTGCGCGATAGCCTTGGCGTCCCCAGGCGTCTGCTTGGTCGCCTCAATGACCTGCACCTTGGCACCGTCGCGAAGTCGGTCAGCACCATCCACCACCACGCGCTCGCCAGCCTTCAGGTCACCTTGCACAGCCGTCCAGTCACCGTCAGTTGACCCCACAGTGACTTTGCGCAGGCTGACCACAGAGTCATTGTCCACCACATACACGAAGGTGCCTGGTGCCCCGCGCTGCACCGCCGCGCTCGACACCGCCAATGCTGCGGACAAGGTGTCCAGCTGCAATTTCACATTGACAAATTGGTTGGGGAACAGGCTGTTGTCCTTGTTGGGGAACATGGCCTTGATGCGGATCGTGCCGGTGGTCGGGTCAATGGCGTTGTCGGTACTGGCCACCTGACCCACCGCCAACAGCGTCTTCTGGTCCTGATCCCACGCCTCGACCCGCAGCTTGGCCTGTGCCTGGAGCTGCTGACGGATGCGCGGCAAACGACTTTCCGGCACGGCAAAAACCACGTTCACCGGTTGTGTCTGCGTGATACTCACCAAACCGTTGGTATCCGATGCATGCACGTTGTTACCCAGATCGGCTTGTTTGAGCCCGGCCAATCCAGAGATCGGCGCCACCACGTGGGTATAGGACAGTTGCAGTTTGGCGTTGTCCACGCCGGCCTGGTCGGCCAGCACCGTGCCCTGAAGTTGCTGCACCAAGGCCTCTTGCGTATCCACCTGCTGCGCTGGCGCGGCGTCCTTGGCCAACAAATCGCGATAGCGCTTGAGGTCAAGCTGGGCATTGCGCAGCAGCGCCTGGTCGCGGGTTAGCGCACCCTGCGCCTGCACCAATGCAATCTGAAAAGGCTGCGGGTCGATTTGTGCCAAGCCTTGCCCGGCTCGCACTGGCTGGCCTTCCTTGAAATGCAGTGCCTGCAAGACACCATCCACCTGGGTATGCACCACGGCCGTGTTGGCTGCCGCAATGCTGCCGATGGCGTTGACCAGCACGCGCACGTCGCGCTGTTGCACCGCTTGAACAGAAACGGGTTGCGCCGCCGCACCCATGAATCGGCCTGAGCGTGTCGCACCCTCGCCGGCAGTCGAGGCCGCTTGATGATGCCGCCACCCATAGGCCGCACCGGCGGCGACTCCAACCAGCAACAACAGCCACAGCCATTTTCGGCGCTTGCCGGTTGTGGGTGATCGGTGGCTGGGCACGGAACCAGTGGTATCAGCTTGTTGTGTCATGGAACGAGTACTTTGTATCTGCAGTTGGCTGGTCAAAGCGGTCACACTGGCATTCACGCATCATTGACCTTAAAATCACCCCTCAGCCCTTGTTGGCATTGCGCTAATAGCTACAACTAATGTAGCTATCTTTTGCTGTAACAACCTGTCCATGGCGCACTGTTACATACCTTTGTTACACCTTGGGGATGTTTGCGGGATGCGGCATTTCAGATGTAACCTGAGGCGCTGCCACCTGCTCGGTCACCTGCGCCAGCGCACTGAACAGGGCCGCGGCCAATTCGGCACGTGTCATGGGTTTGTTCACAATCACGCCAATACCCGCCGCAATGGCACGCTCCTGCAACTGGGCACCGCCATAACCGCTTGCCAGCACCACCGGCAAACCCGGTTGAAGCGCGCGAACCGCCAGTGCCAGTTCGCAGCCACTCATATCCGGCATCCGTTCGTCCGTGATCAAGGCATCAAAGCGCTGCGGATTGGCACTGAACTCCTGCAGCGCCAACGTGGCAGATCCAATCCCGACCGCTTCATAACCCAACCCGGCCAGCAGGTCTTCGGCCAGTTCCACCAGCGCTTGCTCATCGTCCACAACCAAAATGGTCTGTCCGCTACCGTCAAGAATGGGCTCGGTCCGCTGCAGCCCAGTCTCGGACAGTGTGGCATCCACCCAAGGAAAATACAGGGTGAAACATGATCCCTCACCGGGTGTGCTCTGGACATCGACAGCGCCCTCCATGTCCACCATCACGCTGCGCACCACCGTCAGCCCCAAACCCGTGCCGAGCTGCGGGCCACGGGTGGTAAAAAAGGGCTCAAACAGACGCGACTTCACCTGCGGCGTCATGCCATGCCCGGTATCGGTGACGGTCAAACAGACATAGTGGCCTGGATTCAGGGTCGTGTCAGACAGCAGCAGCGGTTCGGCCAGATGGCGCTCGGTCAAGGCAACCCCCAGCGTGCCGCCTTGGGGCATGGCGAGGATGGCATTGGTGCACAGGTTCATGACCGCCTCGTACACCTGGGTGCTGTCACCTCGAACCAGCGCCTCCACCCCGTCCATTGAGCGCAGAAGTTGGACATGGGCGGGCACCGACGCCATCAGCAGGTCCAGCATTTCATGGATCACCGGCGCCAGCCTGAAAACCGCATGCGGACGGCTGACAGGCTGGCTGAAGGCCAGAATGCGTTTGACGAGCGCCTTGCCGCGCTCTCCGCCGCGCACCATCTGGGCAATCCAGTGCGCCTGCTGTGAACCCGGTTCTGCCACATCCGCAGCCAGTTCGCCATAGCCCTGAACCGCTGCCAGGATGTTGTTGAAATCGTGCGCGATGGCACCCGCCAGGGTTCCCACGGCTTCAAGTTTGCGGGCGTTGTGCAACTGGTCTTCCAGCGACCGGGTCTGGCTTTGCGCCTGGACCTCGGCCGTGACATCGGCGCCCGTGCCGGTAAAAAGTAGCACCCTTCCCTGATCGTCGCGCCGGGCCTGGCCACGGGTGCGCACGTGGTGCCATTGGCCGTCGGCCTGGCGCACACGAAACGTGACATCAAAATAGGCCGCCCGACCTTCCTCATGCGCCAGAAATGCGGCCCCCAGCGGTGCCAGATCATCCGGATGAACGTGCCCCTGGGCCAGCAGTCCGGGCTGATCCAACTGTTCGGCACCGCGCTCCAGCCCCAGCAATTCACGCATGCGTGGCGACATGTGGCTTTCCCGCTGCGCCGGATTCCACTCCCAATAACCTTCTTGCGCTGCCTGAAACGCACGCACCGCCCGTTCCTTTTCAGCCGCCAACTCAGCCTGCGACGCGTGGCGCAGGGTTTTTTCCCTGGCGTGTCGCAAGGTCAGCAAAAAAGTGATCAGCAAGGCCGACACAGAGAAGGATCCCACCAGCCAGGCCTGCCGTGTCCATTCGGTCAGAACAGCGGTGACATCACGCATGATCAAAACCACCAGATCAAAGTGCTGGAGCGGCTGCAGAGCCACCAGCCGCTGGCGCCCATCGGGCAGCGCCACTTGCCTGGGACTGGCCACGGCGGTGGGCGTCCACAGGCTGGCCAGAACCTCGGCTGGCAGCAGTTGGTTGGCGTTTTGGCCAGGTCCGTCCGACACCAGCTGCCGGTCCCTGCGGTAAATCGCCATGTGGGCGTCGGGCGTGGGCGCAATGCGCAAAAAATCACCGTCCAGAAATTCCGGGTCAGCCACCAGTGTGACCACCCCGCCAAATTCACCCATCGGGTTGCGCCAGTCGATCGCCACACCGATTGAGGCCTGACCGTCAGACTTGCGCACGAACGGACTGCCAACAAAAATGGCTGTGCCATCGAGTGCGCGAGCTTTCACAAAAAAATCACGTTGCGCCAGAGAGCGCGCTGCGCCCTGCTCATTGCGGGAACTGGCAACCCTCAGACCCTGATCATCCAGAATAGTCAGCGAACGAAACTGCGGCAACGCGGCCGCCCGTGCCACCAGCAGGGCGTGAGCGTCGCTTTCATCCACGGATAACAGGCCGGTACCCAACTCCGCACGGGTCGCGCGCAACACCGCATCGGCGACCTCCAGCGTGCTATCGGCCTGGGCAGCCATCGCGGCAGACAGCGAACCCAGCGTGTGCAACTCACTCTGCAGCGTCTGACGCCGCAAATCCCACAACCCATAGGTCACCAGCGCGGCCATCAGGAGTTCCACCAGCACCACCGTCAACACCTCACGCTGGCGTAGCAGGTCGTACCAGCGCGTCAAATCGCGATGGCCCGGTGGGGTATCTGGACGGTTATCGGGTTCAATCATCTGAAAATGCACTACAGTCTTTTCCAAGAGGCTACACCAGAATGACATCCCACCCCATGACCCTTGAAGACTCCCCAAATTGCGCCCACATTCTGGTCGTGGATGACGACCCGGCGCTGCGCCAGCTATTGCAGGAGTACCTTGAACAAGCCGACATGCGGGTGACTGCGGTGGCCAGCGGCAGCCTGATGCAGGAGGTGTTTGACCGTGAAGCGATTGACCTGGTGCTGCTGGACCTGCGCCTGCCTGGCGAGGACGGCATGCAATTGGCCCGGGAATTGCGTGCGCGGGCGAGCGTACCGATCGTTCTGCTGACGGGAAAATCCGAGGAAGCCGACCGTGTCATGGGGCTGGAATTTGGTGCCGATGACTATGTCACCAAGCCCTTCAGTCCGCGTGAATTGCTGGCTCGCATCCGTGCCGTGCTTCGACGCTACCAGTCCCAGATGGTGCTTGCCGCCCCGGACAACAAACGTCGTGCGTTTCGTTTTGCAGGCTGGGAGTTCAACCTGCGTACGCGCAAGCTGGTCACGCCAGATGCCCGCAAAATGGACCTGAGCAATGGCGAGTTCAGTCTGCTGAGCGCTTTTTGCAGCGCACCGCAACGTGTGCTTACCCGCGATCAGTTGATGAACCTCTCACGTCTGCACAACGCCGAGGTGTATGACCGCACCATCGACGTTCAAATCCTGCGTCTGCGCCGAAAAATTGAACCTGACCCGGCGCACCCCCAGTTGATCGTGACAGAACGCGGGGCTGGCTACATCTTCAAAGCGTCGGTTGAAACGCTTTACTGAGGCAGGTGGGCTGCCCCTTAAAGGTAAAAGGCCTCAACCTTGCCCTTGACCTTGATCAGCAGCGGCTTGCCGTGTCGGTCGCGGGTTTTGCCTGCGGGCACTTTGACCCAGCCTGCGCTGATGCAATACTCCTCGACATCGGTGCGCTCCCGGTCATTGAGGCGGATGCCGATGTCATGCGCAAATACAGCCGCGTTGTAAAACGGGCTGCGCGCGTCGATGGACAAGTGGTCGGGCAATTCGGGGCGAGAGGTGGCGTCGTTCATGTTCATGGCCGATCAATGGCGGCAATCAGTATAAATTTAATAGCAGCTCAGGCAGCACCGATATGGGCTACCAGGCTTCCAGGCACTGGCCCCTGCTTTAGCGCCGCGGTGAAGGCCAGCATGCGGTCAATGGGCAGCCGGGCGCGCAGTCCCAGCGCCGGGTCCACGTGGACCTCGTTGGCACCGGTTTCGAGCACGCGGGCCACGTCGGCCAAGCCGTTCATGGCCATCCAAGGGCAGTGCGCGCAGCTCTTGCAGGTGGCGCTGTTACCGGCGGTCGGCGCTTCGATGAAGGTTTTGCCGGGGTTCAGCGTGCGCAACTTGTGCATCATGCCGTTGTCGGTGGCGACGATGAATTCCCTGGCATGCATCTCGTGGGCTGCCTTCAGGATTCCGGAGGTAGAGCCCACCGCATCGGCCAGTGCCACCACGGCAGCGGGTGACTCAGGGTGCACCAGCACTTTGGCACCGGGGTGCTCATGCAACAGGTCCTGCAGTTCAAACGCCTTGAACTCGTCATGCACGATGCACGAGCCGCCCCACATCACCATATCGGCACCGGTCTCACGCTGGATGTAACCGCCCAGATGCCGATCCGGTGCCCACAAAATCTTTTTGCCCTGGTCTTTGAGCGCTTTGACGATGTCCAGCGCGCAGCTGGAAGTCACCAGCCAGTCCGAGCGTGCCTTGACCGCCGCGCTGGTATTGGCATAGACGACCACCGTGCGGTCCGGGTGCGCGTCACAAAAGGCTGAAAACTCGTCCACCGGGCAGCCCAGATCGAGCGAACAGGTGGCGTCCAGGTCGGGCATCAGGACACGCTTTTCGGGCGAGAGGATTTTGGAGGTTTCTCCCATGAAGCGCACGCCCGACACCACCAGCGTGGTGGCAGCGTGGTCGCGGCCAAAACGCGCCATCTCCAGCGAGTCGCTGACCAGCCCGCCGGTTTCCTCGGCCAGGTCCTGCAGGTCCGGGTGCACGTAATAGTGCGACACCATCACCGCGTTTTTTTCTTTGAGTAGGCGGCGGATTTTGTCCTTCAGAGCAGCGCGCTCAGACGCACTGGGTTCGACCGGCACCCGCGCCCAGGCGTGCTTGGTGGCACAGACGGAGCCACCTTCCAGCTCACTTTTCGGCTGCTCGTAATCCACCTCTTTCAGAGCGAGTGGGGTATCGGTCATGCGGCCTCCATCCATCAAATTCAATAGCAAACTACACGAAATCAGAGCGGGTCATTGGCGAATCGCATCGAAAAATCGACCGCTTTGACGTTTTTCGTCAGCGCCCCGATCGAGATGCGATCCACACCGGTGGAGGCAATCGCGCAGACGCTTGACAGGTTCACCCCGCCCGACACTTCCAGCACCGCGCGCCCGGCGGTGATGCGCACTGCTTCGTGCAGATGCATCAGGCCCATGTTGTCGAGCAAAATCATGGTGGCGCCGGCTTCGAGCGACTCCTGGAGCTGCTCCAGCGTTTCCACCTCAATCTCGATGAACTTGGCGTGTGGGGCCACCTCGGCAGCACGCGCCAGCACAGCCTTGACGCCACCGGCCGCAGCGATGTGGTTTTCCTTGATCAGCACCGCGTCATACAAGCCCAGTCGGTGATTCAGCCCGCCGCCGACATGCACCGCGTATTTCTGCGCCAGACGCAGGCCCGGCAGGGTTTTGCGGGTATCGACGATGCGGGTGCGCGCGCCCGGTACCTCGCGCACGGCCTGTACAAAGGTGGCGGTTTTGGTGGCCACGGCGCTCATGAGTTGCAAAAAATTGAGCGCCGTGCGCTCGGCTGTGAGCAGCGCACGGGCCTGACCGTGCACCTCCAGCACCACCTGGTCGGCCTCGCTGCGATGCCCCTCGGGGATGTGCCAGGTGAGCTCGGCGGTGGGATCAATCTGTTTGAAAGCCAGCTCGGCCCAGGGGGCGCCACAAATCACGGCAGCCTCTCGCGCCACCACGGTGGCGCAGGCACGAACCGCCGGGTCCACCAGACCAGCGGTCAGATCGGCCTCGCCCACGTCTTCAAGCAAGGCGCGGGTGACATCGGCTTGTGCCAGCGCGGCAACGGCCTTGTGGGAAAAGTCAAAGTAAGTGCTCATGTGTTTCTCCCTTTTTTTTGATTCAGGCCGCAGCGGCCAGCTCGGCGGTGGGCTCGCGGCCCATCAGGCGGCCCACAGCCTGCTGCGGCGTCATGTGACCATCCAGCAAATCCAGCACTGCCTGGGCAATCGGCATGTCCACCCCGAGATGGACTGCACGCTGCACCACCGTGCGCGCGCTGTAAACGCCTTCGGCCACGTGACCCAGCGCACGGGTGGCCTGCTGAAGCGATTGCCCCTGCGCCAGCGCCAGGCCCACCTGCCGGTTGCGCGACAAATCGCCGGTGGCGGTCAGCACCAGGTCACCCAGGCCGCTCAAGCCCATGAAGGTCTCGGAGCGTGCGCCCAGCGCCACACCCAGACGGGTCATCTCGGCCAGGCCACGGGTGATCAGGGCAGCGCGGGCGTTCAGGCCCAGGTTCAGGCCATCACACAGGCCGGTGGCGATGGCCAACACGTTTTTCACCGCGCCACCGACCTCCACGCCGACGATGTCGTCGTTGGCATAGACACGCAAGGCCGAACTGTGAAACGCCGCCACCAGCGCCTGACGCACCGGCTCGTGTGCACTGGCCGCCACCAGCGCCGTGGGCTGACCACGTGCCACCTCCAGCGCGAAACTCGGTCCGCTCAGCGCACCCGCTAGCATTTCAGGAGCTACTTGCCCTTGTATTTCATGGGCTAGAAGGCCAAAAGGCTCTGAAATCGGCGTTTCAAAGCCTTTGCATAACCAGGCCACCGGCACCCGGCAGCCGTGCAGCGCAGTCAACATCTGGCGTAACGCCGCCATGGGCGTAGCCACCACCACTAGTTCAGCACCGGCCACCAGACCCGACATGTCCCGCGCAGGCGCGGCACTGAAGTCCAGCGCGGCGGGCAGCTCAACGCCGGGCAGGTAGCGCTGGTTGATGCGACGTTCGCGCATGACCTGCATCTGGGGCATGTCGCGTGCCCACAGGGTGACGCGATGCTGCGGGCCCTGCGCCGCCGCACTGGCGGCCAGAGCCGTGCCCCACGCTCCCGCACCAAGAACTATTATTTTCATAGCTTCTGAGGCAGGATATACGCGGTCTGGAGGCCTAAAAAGCTTGTAACTTATTGAACAGCGGGAGCGGCTTCAGACTGTCCGGCCTGCTGCTGCTCGTACATGGCCTGGAAGTTGATTTCTGACAGATGCACCGGCGGAAAGCCGCCACGCTGAATCAGGTCGGCCACGTTGCCGCGCAGATACGGGTAAACGATTTGAGGGCAGGCAATGCCCATGATCGGACCCATCTGCTCTTGTGGCAGGTTGCGGATCTCGAAAATGCCCGCTTGCGAGGCTTCCACCAAAAACACGGTTTTGTCCTTGACCTTGGTATGCACCGTGGCCGTGACGACCACTTCAAACATGCCATCGGCCACTGGCGAGGCGTTCACGCCCAGCTGGATATCCACCGTGGGCTGCTCGGGCTCCAGCAAAATCGCCGGCGAATTGGGTTGCTCCAGAGACACTTCTTTGAGATAGACGCGCTGAATCTGGAAAACGGGGTTGGGAGTGTCGGCCATGGGGTTCTCTTGGTTGATAAAAATCGACGCCTGGCACCAACGGCGCTCAGGCACAAAGGGTGAATTGTCTCAGGCCTGCTGCAGCAAAGGCATCAGCCCGCCGCGCCCATCGAGCGCCACCAGATCGTCGCAGCCGCCCACATGGGTGCTGCCAATGAAAATCTGCGGCACGGTACGACGGCCGGTGGTGCTCATCATGAGGTCTCGCTCCTGGGGGTGCAGGTCGATGCGGATTTCTTCAATCTGCTCAACCCCCCGGGCCTTGAGGAGTTGTTTGGCGCGGATGCAATAAGGACAGACCGCAGTGGTGTACATCTTGACAGCTTGCATGAAAGTTTCCCAATCGCAGAAAGTTAGGCTTTTTCGACTGGCAGGTTCGCCGAGCGCCAGGCACCCATGCCACCAGACAGGGAATGGGCGTTCTCGAACCCCAGCTTTTTGGCAATGTGCACCGCCCGGCTGCTGCGCGCGCCGGACTGGCACACCAAAATCACCGGCAAGGCCTTGTTTTTGACCGTGCCAGCCAGTTTGTTTTCCAACTGGCTCAGGGGAATATTTTTGGCACCCACCACATGGCCTGCAGCAAATTCGCTGGACTCGCACACGTCAATCACCACCGCTTTTTCACGGTTGATGAGTTGCACCGCGCCCTCAGCCGTCAGCGCGCCGGGCCCGCCACCACTGATCACGGGCCAAAGCAGCATGCCCCCGGCGGACAGCGCCACGGCAATCATCATCCAGTTGTCGAGAATAAATTTCACTTGCAATCCTTATGTATCAATGTGACCTTAGCCGAGCATTTTAGAATGACAGCAACGACAACTCAGATCACCTTTGGGAAACCATGCACAAACTCGTACTTATCCGCCACGGCGAATCCACATGGAACCTTGAAAACCGCTTCACCGGCTGGACCGATGTCGACCTCACCCCCCTGGGGCTGGAGCAGGCCAAGAACTCTGGTCGCCTGCTCAAAGCCGAAGGTTATGAGTTTGACGTGTGTTACACCAGCGTTCTCAAACGTGCCACCCGCACCCTGTGGCATGTGCTTGACGAAATGGACCGCACCTGGTTGCCGGTGGTCAACAGCTGGCGACTCAACGAGCGTCATTACGGTGCGCTGCAAGGCCTGAACAAGGCCGATACAGCCAAAAAATACGGCGATGCCCAGGTGTTGCTGTGGCGGCGCAGCTACGACACGCCACCACCTGCACTGGAGGCCACCGACCCACGCTGTGAGCGCAGCGACATCCGTTACGCCAAGCTGCAGCCTGACCAGGTTCCGCTGACAGAATGCCTCAAAGACACGGTGGCGCGCGTCATGCCGTTCTGGAACGAGGCGCTGGCCCCGGCCATCAAACTGGGCAAACGCGTGGTGGTGGCGGCGCACGGCAATTCCATTCGTGCGCTGGTGAAATACCTGGACAACATTTCCGACGACGACATCGTTGGCCTCAACATCCCCAATGGCATTCCACTGGTTTATGAGCTTGACGACGACCTGAAACCGATTCGCCACTACTATCTAGGGGATGCTGAGGCCGCCGCGAAAGCCGCCGCCGCCGTGGCGGCGCAAGGTAAAACCTGAAATTTGGTGGGTACGCGCAGGAACCCTTGCCTTGGTTCATGATCCAACCGGCTCAATTCACGTCGCATCCTCACGCTCTGGAACAAAAATGGGTCAAAAAATGAAAATTGTCGGTCTGCTGTCTGCTGGTGCGCTGGCTGGCGCGCTGGCCAGCATCTCGTTTCAAACAGCGGCGCGGGGCTCACTGGCACCGCTGCCCCTGGAGGAGCTGCAGCAACTCGCGGCCGTTTTCAGCATGATCAAAAGCAACTATGTGGAGCCGGTGGACGAGAAAAAGCTCATCACCGATGCCATTGCAGGCATGGTGGCGGGCCTGGACCCGCATTCCGTGTATCTGGATCAGAAAGCCCTGAAAGATTTCAATGAGGGCACCACCGGCAAGTTTGTCGGGGTTGGCATCGAGATTTCGCAGGAAGACGGCTACATCAAGATCGTCTCGCCCATTGAAGACTCGCCCGCTTTCAAGGCCGGACTCAAGCCGGGCGACCTGATCGTCAAAATTGACAACACACCCGTCAAGGGGCTGACCCTCAACGAAGGTGTCAAGCGCATGCGTGGCGAGCCCGACACCTCGGTGCTGCTCAGCATTTACCGAAAAGATGAGAACCGCACTTTTGACGTGAGCATCACGCGTGAAGTGATCAAGACACAGAGCGTCAAGGCGCGAATTGTCGAGCCGGGCTACGGCTGGGTGCGGCTGAGCCAGTTCCAGGAGCGCACGGTGGCTGACTTTGCGCACAAGGTGGAAGACATGTACAAGCAGGAACCCAATCTGAAGGGTCTGGTGCTGGATCTGCGCAATGACCCGGGTGGCTACCTGGATGCAGCAGTGGCAATTTCGGCAGCGTTCCTGCCAGAAAACGTCACTGTCGTGTCGGCCAATGGGCAGTTGCCGGAAAGCAAATTCACTTACAAGGCCTCTCCGCAGTTCTATGCCCGCCATGGTGACGATCCGCTGGATCAACTCGACCCTGCGACCCGGCAGGCGCTCAGAACCGTGCCTTTGGTCTTGCTGGTGAACGAAGGCTCGGCCTCGGCCAGCGAGATTGTGGCCGGTGCCTTGCAAGACCACCACCGTGCCAAATTACTGGGCAGCCAGACCTTTGGCAAGGGCTCGGTGCAGACCGCCGTGTGTCTGGATTCGGCCTTCCGCATGGACAACTGCCCGACCGCAGCGCTCAAGCTCACCACCAGCCGCTACTACACCCCCAGCGGCAAGTCGATCCAGGCCAAAGGCATCGTGCCTGATGTGATGGTGGATGAAACCGAACAAGGCAACCTGTATGCCGCCCTGCGCACGCGCGAGGCCGATCTGGAAAAGCACCTGAGCAGCGGACAAGGCGCCGAGGTCAAGGATGTGACCCAAGAAAAAGAGCGCGACGAAGCACGCAAACGGCTCGAAGAAGAGATGAAAAAGCCGGCCTCTGAACGCAAGTTGCCCGAATACGGCTCTGACAAGGACTTCCAGTTACAGCAAGCCATTCTGCAGCTCAAAGGCCTGCCGGTGCTGGTCAGCAAGACCCAGGTGGAACGCGCCGAAGAGAAAAAAGACAACTGATCGACGCGCCAGCAGATGCTTGACGACGACCTGCTGCGGTACTCGCGCCACATCCTGCTCAATGAGATTGGTATTGAGGGGCAAGAGCGCATCCTTCAGGCGCACGCGCTGATCATTGGTGCCGGTGGGCTGTGCTCACCGGTAGCGCTGTACTTGAGTTCTGCCGGGTTCGGGCACATCACGGTGGTGGATGACGACACCGTCGATGTCACGAACCTGCAGCGGCAGATTGCCCACACCGAGGCGCGCGTGGGCCAGCCCAAGGTCGATTCATTAAAAACCGCGATGGCTGAAATCAACAGCCAGGTGGCCGTCACCGCCCTCCAGACCCGCGCCGATGCGGCCTTGCTAGACACGCTGGTGGCGCAAGCCGACGTGGTGCTGGACTGCTGCGACAACTTTGCCACCCGCCACGCCATCAATGCCGCCTGCGTGGCCCATCACAAACCGTTGGTGTCCGGGGCAGCCATCCGCATGGACGGCCAGGTGTGTGTGTATGACCAGCGGGATGCTGCCTCACCCTGCTATGCCTGTCTGTTCCCGCCCGACGAAACGCTGGAAGAAACCCGCTGCGCCACCATGGGCGTGTTTGCGCCGCTGGTGGGCATCATCGGCACGCTGCAAGCCGCCGAAGCGCTCAAACTGATCTGCGGCATTGGCCAGCCGCTCACTGGGCGCTTGCTGATGCTCGATGGCCGCGCCATGGCTTTCACGGAAGTGCGCATCCAACGCAACCCGGCTTGCCCGGTGTGCGGGCAAGCTACTTCAGTTTGAACGCGCCACGCTCATCGGCGATGTAACAACTGCCGTTGCGCCGCCGAAAATCACCAGGCCATTCCGGATCAGGCTCGGCAAACAGGCCCCGTTTGGCTTGGCGCGCTGCAGCTTCCTCAGCGGCATAAGGCCCAAGACTGCGCCGCCAGCGGTTCGACCAGGCCTGCCCACGCTGCACCAACACCGCTGCCACGTCCTGACCACCCACATGGATTCGGGCCAGGCCACGTCCGTAGTCATCCTGGTACTTGACCTGAATGCTCAGCTCGCGCTGCCCCACAAGAGCGCGAAGGGCATCACGTGCGGCCACACCGCCACGCTGGCAGATCTCCGGGGCATCAATGCCTTGCAGGCGCAGCTTGCGGGGCGGCCCGCCCGATGTCGACTGCACCCACAAGGTATCACCATCAGGAATACTTTTAGCCCTTGCAAAATAAGCCTCTGCAGCTCCAATAACAGGAGCAAACAAACCACCCAGGCAGACCACCAGCAGACAGCAGCGCAGGTGGCTAGCGCGCAGATCAGCCATGCGCCAAGGCCCCCGCACCGATGGACACGTGGTCACCACGCATGACACAAAAGACCTAGGAAAGTCACAAATTCCCCCCCAGTTGTAAGGCTGACCCAAATGCCCGACCTGTTAGACTCAAAATCACACAAACAAGAGTGGCTGCCTTGAGTTTATTGCCTGCATCATCTCTGGTCGATTTACGCCAATTGCGCCTCGACGACGCACGCGCGCTCTTGGAGCATAGCGGGCAAAGCCTGCCCGACATCGACGCCGATTCCACCCAGTACCTGCAGGCGCTGATCGACAAACTCAGCGAGCTGTCGCTCAAAGACCCGCTGACCGGGCTGTCCAACCGGCGTTATTTCCAGAACGTGCTGCTGCGCGAAATCGAGATGGTGGCGCGCTCGGGCGAAACGGCTCTGTTGTTGATGCTCGACATTGACCACTTCAAGAGTGTCAACGACCAGCACGGGCATCCCGCAGGCGACGCGGTGCTGCAGGCGGTGGCCAAAACGCTGGCGGCCTGTGTGCGGCCGATGGACACCGTGGCGCGGTTTGGTGGCGAAGAGTTTGTCATCATTTTGCCGAGTTGCCAGGGCCAATATGGCCATCAGGTGGCCGAGCGGATTCGTGAAGCCGTGGGCGCCCTGAAGGTTTTGCTGCCGTCCGGCGTCACGTTGCGGGTGACCATCAGCATTGGCGGGGCGTTTGCACCACGCTGGGTGCGATCCACCTCCGAACTGTGGATCGACCGCGCCGACATCGAGTTGTATCGCGCCAAGTCCGAAGGACGCAACCGCGTGTGTATTGAGGCACAGCCCATGCTGGCGGTCAGCGCCGAGGAAAAAAACTTGCTGTTTGGTCCGCTGTCGCTGGGTGACCCGGCCTGGATTGAGAGCATTGCCAACGATGGTTCTACCGGTTCATCAGGTAGTGTTTTGAACAGATTGAACTGACATGAACGACGATATTCGACCCACTGATGCCACTCAAGTGGTCAAACCCGTGCCCCTGAAGCCGCTCGGGAAAGTGCTGGCGGTGACCAGTGGCAAAGGCGGTGTGGGCAAAACCTTTGTCTCTGCCAACCTGGCAGCAGCCCTGGCCAAACGGGGCCAGAAGGTGCTGGTGCTTGATGCCGACCTGGGTCTTGCCAACCTGGACGTGGTGCTGAACCTGTACCCCAAGATCACCCTGCACGATGTGTTCACTGGCAAAGCCAAGCTCGAAGAAGCCATCGTGAGAGCACCTGGCGGTTTCTCGGTGCTGCTGGCGGGCTCGGGCATGGTGGAGTACTCTCGCCTGACCCCCAACGTGCGCGAAGACTTTTTGCACATCATGTCCGGGTTGCTGCCGCACTACGACATTGTGTTGCTCGACACCGGTGCGGGCATTTCAGACGTGGTGTTGTTCGCGGTGTCGTTGGCCTCTGAGGTGCTGGTGGTGGCCACGCCGGAGCCCACCTCTTTGACGGATGCCTACGCTACCATCAAGGTGCTGGTGGGTGAGCAACAGCGCCGCATCATCCGCATGGTGATCAACCAGACCGCCCGCATGGGTGATGGCCGCGCCATCACCACTCAGTTGCAGCAAGTGTTGGACCGCTTTGTGGTCGCCAAGCCCGGTGAAAAAGTGCGCCTGATCCACATGGGCGACATCCCGGCCGACCCGGCGGTGCGCCAGGCGGTGATGCGCCGTCAATTACTGATCCAATCCACACCGGGTTGCCCGGCAGCGCTGGCCGTCTCGCAACTGGCCGGCAAGATAGAAGACACGCTGATCAACAAGCCGCTGTAAGCTGGATGGCGCGCGACTCGGCGCATTGCGTTTCCAAATCAGACCGTAACGATCCAGCCTTCGAGGGGATCCATCGCCGCAGGCAAGCCGTAGCGGGTATCGCCTGCCGCAAACTGTGCTTGAGCCCAGGCAGCCTGCAACAGGCACAACACCGCATCCAGTGAATCTCCGCGCGCATCGTCGGCCAACGCGTCGCGTTGAGCATGGGTGAGTTTCAGTCGCACACCCAGGCGGGTCTGACCCTGCTCCAGCGCGTTAATCAGGTCTTTGCGGGCGATCAGCCGTTCTGCGGTCTGGCGCACCTTGTCGTCGCTTTTGTAGCTGCGCTGGCCCAGCACCTCGCGCGCCAGCAGGCCTGGGTAAGCCTCCAGCGCCACGCGCTGCGCCTGACCATCCTGAGCATCACCGCTACCCGAACCGGGATGCAGCCCCGGCAAAATGACACCGGCTTTCAGCAGCAAAGGCACACCCGCATGCAGCATGAAAGCCACCGGCGGGTTGACCCATTTCATGCTGGGGCTGGCGCCTGCTGGGTAGTCGGTGGCTCGGTGGGCGAACTTGCCACCGACGGGACGCGCGTCACAAAATGCCGCAAAGGTAGTTCGAATCTGCTCGCGGCTCAGCTGGCTGTAATGCGCGATGCAGGCCTGCCATTCGGTTGGCCAGCCGAGCGTTTCGACCAACTCACGGGGCAAGCCAAACGGCAAGTCAAACGCTCCGAGCCATGGCCCGGGCCGTTGTAGCCAGTCGGCAAATGCCTCCAGGGAAGCAAGTTGCACTAATTTTGATAGCACGACCCGCCCATCAGACTGGGTGCCAAGGGCTACAACGATGGGTTTCTGACGACTAGGCGCGCTGGAAAAGTCGCACCCCAACAGCGGCTGACTCACACGGTCACCAGCCATCGCCGTGCGGCATGACACCGTGACCTATCCGGCAGGATCAGGCTCGACCAATCACCGAGGCGGTGGCCATCAACTCTTCGAGCAGCGCCATGGAGACCTTGCCCGATGCCGAATACGGGTCCAGCTCGGGTTTTTCAGCATATTTAAGCAAGATGGAGGCATTGATGCGGGTCATGTTGACCTCACCCATGGTCCAGCCCGCAAAGCGCCGCTCGGTGATTTCCTCGTAATTCAGCAGCACAACATCTTTGTGGCGGGCATCGCGCTGGATCTGGTTGTAGAGCTGGCTGATGGCCATGCGGCCACCTTCGATCACCTGCAAGAAGATGCCACCGCCATAACACAACACACCGGTGATGCCGCTCTCGGGGTTGCGGCTGCGGCATTCGTGCAGGATGGCTTCAATGGTTTCAGGGCTGATATCCACCGCCCGGCTGGCGTAAAGCAAACGTACCAACATGATCAACCTTTCTGGGGAATCAAAGACAGGAACTCACGGCGCAAGTTGGCATCCTTGAGGAAACTGCCGCGCATGACCGAGTTGATCATCTTGCTGTCCAAATCTTTCACACCGCGCCAGCCCACGCAAAAGTGTGTGGCTTCCATGACGATGGCCAGGCCATCGGGCTGGGTTTTTCGCTGGATCAGGTCGGCCAGTTGCACCACCGCTTCTTCCTGGATCTGAGGGCGGCCCATGATCCATTCAGCCAGCCGCGCATATTTGGACAAGCCAATGACGTTGGTGTGCTCGTTGGGCAGCACGCCAATCCAGAGCTTGCCCACAATCGGCACCAGGTGGTGGCTGCAGGCACTGCGCACAGTGATGGGACCGACGATCATCAGCTCGTTCAAATGCTCGGCATTGGGGAATTCGGTGATGGCCGGCTGGGGCACATAACGCCCCTGAAAGACTTCCTTGAGGTACATCTTGGCGACACGCCGGGCGGTTTTGTCGGTGTTGTGATCGTGCTCGGTGTCGATCACCAGGCTGCTGAGCACACCCTTCATCTTTCCCTCGACCTCGTCAAGCAACATATCCAACTCGCCAGGCTGAATGAAGTCTGCAATGTTGTCATTGGCGTGGAATCGTTTGCGCGCGGCCTGAATGCGCTCACGGATCTTGACAGATACCGGCGTGCCTTCGTCTGGGTCAACAGGGTTCATGGGTTGCATCGAAGTAGATTGGTTGAAGCCTGATAGTAGCAGTGTTTTGTTATAAAGGTTATTGACCTCTAGCCCTTATCCTTAAAGGGTATATTGCTATATTTTTAATATCGCTTTCCAGTCAGTATCAGCAAGGCGCGCATCAGCAGCAACGCCATGCGGTCCAGCAATTTCTGGCTGACGGAGCGGTTTGCATGCTGGAGCACGTCCAGTTGGGTGGCATCCTGCCCCAAAGCCTGCTCAAGCTGCGCACGCAAGGCTGTGGTAAAAGCGACATCAGACACCACCACATTGGCTTCGCGGGCCAGCAGCAGGCTCAAGGGGTCGATATTGGATGAGCCTACCGTGGCCCAGTGGTCATCAACCACCGCCACCTTGGCGTGCAGGAAACTGCTTTGGTATTCATAAATTTCCACGCCACTCGCCAGCAGATCGCCATACAAGGCGCGGGTACCGTGATACGACATGAAGTAGTCGTAGCGGCCCTGCAACAACAGGCGCACGCGCACACCACGCTGGGCTGCATTCACCAGCGCGCGGCGTATTTTTCCGCTCGGCAAAAAATAGGCGTTGGCCACAATGACATCCCTGCGCGCCTCACCCAGCGCCTGGCTGTAGGCGCGCTCGATGCGAGAACGGTAGCGCACGTTGTCGCGCAGCACCAGTTGCGCCAGAGCCGCCTGGCCATGCTGCGCTGCCTGAACGGGAGTAGATTGTTCCTGCACCGCCTGCTGCAGCGCCTGCCAGGCACCTGCCCAATCCACCTGCTGTGCGCTGCGCACCACTCGCAAGCGCCACCAGAATTGGGCCATGGCCGCATGCACTTCACGCACCAACGGGCCAATGATGCGTACCGTGAAGTCAAAACGCGGTGCCTCCAATGGCCCATAGACCGGGTCCCACCAGTCATCCAGCACATTGATGCCGCCGCAGTACGCCAGCTTGCCATCGACCACGCAGAGCTTGCGGTGCAAACGCCGCCAGCGACTGGGGACCAGCAAGCCGAATTTGCCCATCGGGGAAAAGATGAGCCAGCGCACGCCGGCCTCATCAAACTGCTGTGGCCACGGTTCCGGCAAGTCTGGGGTGCCCGCACCGTCCATCACCAGATAGACATGAACCCCGCGTCGGGCCGCGTCGAGCAGCGCCTGGGCCACCCGCTCACCCGATCCGTGCACATTGAAAATATAAGTCTCGAGCCGCACCTCGTGGGTGGCAGCCTCAATGTCGCTGACCAGTGCATCAAAAAAAGCCTGAGCCCCTTTCATTAGGCTCAAATAGTGACCCGCTGTGTAATCAGGCATGGATCGACATCATCCAGGCATCCGAAATTCGGCAATCAGCGGCAAATGATCAGACATCCGCCACCACTCTCGCCCCTGAGGTGCCGACAGGCTGACAGGCTGCAGCCCGCGGGCAAAAATATGGTCGAATTGCACCAGAGGTAAACGCGCCGGAAAGGTGGGTTGAGGCACTCCTGACCAGGCACGCAGACCGACAATGGCCAATGACCTGGCCAGCCAGGGGCTGGCATCGTTGAAGTCCCCGGCAACCAGCAACGGGGCGTCGGAGGCAATCTCCCGCTGGATATAGCGTTTGAGTTGCGACACCTGGCGAACCCTGCTGGCGCGCACCAGCCCCAGATGGACCACCAGCACATGCAGG
Organism: uncultured beta proteobacterium; assembly: GCA_903905735.1. Classification (GTDB taxonomy): domain Bacteria; phylum Pseudomonadota; class Gammaproteobacteria; order Burkholderiales; family Burkholderiaceae_C; genus Rhodoferax. The sequence continues at coordinate 13,553 of CAIVHU010000057.1, read as the reverse complement.
CTTTGCCCAAAGGCGGACAGTTCCACATGCAACAAGCCGCGTTGCTCAAAACGGTGGTCACTCATGTCCTCATGCTGGTGGGTCAGCACCGGCCAGCGTGACAGCAGGGCGTTGCCATGCTCTCCATCACGGGTGATGGCGTTGGTCCGATACACAGCGGTATAGCCCATAGGAGCCAGAAAATCGGCCTGGCCACCCAATGGCCACTGGGTGAAGCGCTTTTCCTCGCGGCGATTGACAAGACGCACCTCTTGCAGACACACCACGTCGGCATCGAGTGCCTCCACCGCCTCTGCCAGATTGTGAATCTCCAGCCGCCGCGTGGGGCCTATGCCTTGCACACCCTTGTGAATGTTGTAAGTTACCACACGCATGATGCGGTTGGTGCTGGTCATGACGCGGCCTTCGTGAGCGCCAAACGTGGCAACATCAGACAAGCCTCAGCATTGGACGGCGAAAAACACCGGTCCGCTGCTTGCGCATAAGGCAGCCACTGATAGTGCGTGTGCTCGCGTGGGCTCAGCCGCACAGGTACGTCAGCTGGAATTTCCAGACCAAACAGATGCTCGGTATTGAAAAACACACCGGGTGCATAGCGATGCCGCCACTGAGGGTAAATCTCGTAAATGTTCGCCAAACCCCAATCGTGCAGATTGGCCTCTAGAGTTGATCCGGCTCGGCAGTCGAGACCGGTTTCTTCAAAAACCTCGCGACGCGCGGCTTGCTCATACGTTTCATCCATCGCATCCTTGCTGCCCGTCACCGACTGCCAAAAATCGGGAGCATCGGCGCGTTTGATCAACAACACGTCCAGAGCTGGGGTGTAAATGACCACCAATATGGACTCGGGGATTTTGAACACGGTCATGACTTGTCAAACAAAAGGGCGCTACCTGAGCGCCCTTTGATTCTGCCTGAAGCCGCATTGGCCTCACATCAACCCGGCTTCACCAAGTCAGCGTTGCGCAGACGGATGTGCAACTCGCGCAGTTGTTTTTCATCGACCAAGGAGGGCGCTTGCGTCAAAAGGCACTGGGCGCGCTGGGTTTTCGGGAAGGCAATCACGTCACGGATCGACTCGGCACCGGTCATCATGGTGACGATACGATCCAGACCAAAGGCCAGGCCGCCGTGCGGAGGCGCACCGTATTGCAGCGCGTCGAGCAGGAAACCGAACTTGAGTTGGGCTTCCTCAGGCGTGATCTTCAGCGCATCGAAAACTTTTTGCTGCACATCGGCGCGGTGGATACGCACCGAGCCACCGCCCATTTCCCAGCCGTTCAGGACCATGTCATAACCCTTGGAAATGCATTTTCCGGGGTCGGAGACCATCAAATCTTCGTGGCCGTCTTTGGGTGCGGTAAACGGGTGGTGCACCGCCATCCAGCGGTCGGACTCGTCGTCGTACTCGAACATCGGGAAATCGACCACCCACAGCGGGGCCCAGCGGTCTTCAAACAGGCCGCTTTTCTTGCCAAACACGCTGTGACCGACCTTGATGCGCAGAGCACCTATGGCATCGTTGACGATCTTTTCCTTGTCGGCACCAAAAAACAGCAAATCACCGTCTTGCGCGCCGGTGCGCGCCAGCACCTCGGCAATGGCACGGTCGTGCAAATTCTTCACGATCGGGCTTTGCAAGCCTTCGCGTCCCTTGGCAACCTCGTTGACCTTGATCCACGCCAGGCCTTTGGCACCGTAAATCTTAACGAATTCGCCATAGTTATCGATCTCGCCACGCGTCAGGCCTGAACCCTCTTTGGCCCCGCCAGGCACGCGCAAGGCCACGACCCGACCACCCTTCATATTGGCGGCACCCGAAAACACCTTGAAATCCACGTCGCCCATCACGTCGGTGAGTTCGGTGAACTCCAGCTTGACCCGCAGGTCAGGCTTGTCGGAGCCGTAGCGCAGGGCCGCTTCCTGGTATGTCATCACCGGGAACTCGCCCAGGTCAATGCCCAGTGTGTTCTGGAACACCGTCTTGATCATGCCCTGGAACATGGCACGGATGTCTTCCTCGTCCATGAACGAGGTCTCGATATCGATTTGGGTGAACTCGGGCTGGCGGTCAGCGCGCAAATCTTCGTCACGGAAGCACTTGGTGATCTGGTAGTAACGGTCAAAGCCCGCCACCATCAGCAGCTGCTTGAACAACTGGGGCGACTGCGGCAGCGCGAAGAAGTGACCATCGTGCACCCGACTAGGCACCAGGTAGTCACGCGCGCCTTCAGGGGTGCTCTTGGTGAGCATAGGGGTTTCAATATCGACAAACCCATTGGCATCGAGAAACTTGCGCACTTCCATCGCCACGCGGTAACGCAACATCAGGTTGTTTTGCATGTAGGGGCGGCGCAGATCCAGCACGCGGTGTGTCAGTCGGGTTGTCTCCGACAAGTTTTCTTCGTCCAACTGGAACGGTGGCGTGACCGACGGGTTGAGCACCTTGAGCTCATGGCACAGCACTTCGATCTTGCCGCTCTTCAGGTTCTCGTTGACCGTGCCGTCAGGGCGCGCACGCACCAGGCCTTTGACCTGAATGCAGAACTCGTTGCGCACATCTTCAGCCACATGGAACATGTCGGCGCGATCCGGATCACACACCACTTGCACATAACCCTCGCGGTCACGCACATCGACAAAAATCACGCCACCGTGGTCCCGGCGACGGTTCACCCAGCCGCACAAAGTCACTTCTTGGCCCAACAGGGATTCGGTCACCAGACCGCAATAATGAGAACGCATAGCCATAAACTGCTTTCAAAAGTCACCCAAAACGGTGACAAGGTTGTCAAAAATCAGGCGTGCGGCACCAGACCGCTAGGGGCCACAGACCCCATCGAGATCACGTAGGTCAGCGCTTCATCGACACTCATTTTGAGTTCGATCACATCGGCACGCGGCAACATCAGAAAAAACCCGCTGGTGGGGTTGGGCGTGGTCGGCACGTACACGCTGACAAAATCGTCACCCAGGTGCCGGGCGACCTCGCCCTTGGGTGAGCCAGTCTGGAACGCGATGGTCCAGCAACCGGCGCGAGGGTATTGCACCAGCAAGGCGGTACGAAAAGCATTGCCGTTGCTGGAAAACAGCGTGTCCGAGACCTTTTTGACGCTGGTGTAGATCGACTTGAAGACGGGGATTCTGGCCAGCAGCCCTTCCCAATGACCCAACCACCAGCGACCAGCCACATTGGACACCAAGGCCCCGGTCAGCAGCAAGCCACCAAAGACCAGCGCCGCACCCAGACCGGGAATATGTTTGAGCTGCTCCCAAAACGGCATCATGGAGTTTGAAGTGACCGCCTGCAAGGCCGCCACCAGACCCTGAAACACACCGTCCAACAAGCCCATCAACCACAGCAGCACCCAGATGGTGACCGCCAAAGGCAACCAGACCAGCAGGCCGGTGAGCAGGTATTTTTTAAACGACACGGGCGCTTTCAGTCATTAGTCAACTATGGCAGGCACAACCGCCCGCGCAACCGCCAGTCGCAGCAGGCGCTGCATCCGTCTTGGCGGGTGCAGGCGTGTCTGCGGAAGCGGCTGCGCCGCTGGCCGCAGCTGCTGGTGCCGCCACTGCGGCCCCGGCACCGCCCTTGAAGTCAGTGGCGTACCAGCCTGAACCTTTGAGCTGGAAACCAGCCGCTGTCAGCTGCTTGGAAAAAGTGGCTTTCCCGCAACTGGGACATTCGGTGAGCAGTGGATCGGAGATTTTTTGCAACACATCCTTGGCAAACCCGCAGGAATCGCATTTGTAAGCATAAATAGGCATGGTGTTCAGATCTCTGGCAAAGAGTCGCAAAGCCTGTGATTATAAAGTGGCCAGCCTGGGCGACACACCAACTGCCTGGTCAGGCTAGAACAGTCGCACCCGGATCAGGAGCTGCATCACCACCAAGCCGAGCGCGAAACCCACGCCGCTGTACACAATGGCAGACAGCAAGCGGTTGGTTCTTTTCTGCTCCACCAGCAGCGCTTGCAGATCATCACCACGACCGCGTTTGTTGGCTTGCAGAAAGTCCACCATCAATCTCGGCAATTCAGGCAACAGCTTGGCGTAAAGCGGGCCTTCGTTGCGCAGTTGCTCGAACAGTTTTTTCGGTCCGACCTGATCGAGCATCCACTTTTCCAGAAACGGTTTGGCGGTGTTCCAGAGATCCAGATCGGGGTCAAGCTGTCGCCCCAAACCCTCAATATTGAGCAGTGTCTTTTGCAGCAACACCAGTTGCGGCTGGATCTCGACCTGAAATCGTCTGGAAGTTTGAAACAGGCGCATCAGCAGGAAGCCCAGCGAGATCTCTTTCAACGGCCGATCAAAATACGGCTCGCAGACCGAGCGGATGGCAGATTCGAGTTCATCCACCCGGGTGGACTCGGGCACCCAGCCCGACTCGATGTGCAGCTCGGCCACGCGCTTGTAATCGCGCCGGAAAAATGCGGTGAAGTTCTGCGCCAGATACTCTTTGTCGATCTCGGTCAACGTGCCCACAATGCCGAAGTCCAGCGATATATAACGCCCAAACGTGGCAGGCTCCAAGCTGACCTGGATATTGCCGGGGTGCATGTCGGCATGGAAGAAGCCGTCGCGAAACACCTGGGTGAAAAAAATCGTCACGCCATCGCGCGCGAGTTTGGGGATATCCACCCCGGCTGCACGCAGACGCTCCACCTGGTTGATGGGCACGCCCTTCATGCGCTCCATCACCATCACATCGGGCATGCAATAGTCCCAAAACATTTCAGGGATCAGCACCAGGTCCAGGTCAGCCATGTTGCGGCGCAACTGCGCGGCGCTCGATGCCTCTCGCACTAGGTCCAGCTCGTCGTGCAGGTATTTGTCAAATTCGGCCACCACCTCTTTGGGTTTGAGCCGCTTGCCGTCATCCGACAAACTGTCCACCCAGCCTGCCATCATGCGCATCAGATCCAGGTCCTTGTCGATCACCGACAGCATGTCCGGGCGTAACACCTTGACGGCTACATCCCGGTGGCGCCCATCACGGTCCTTGATGACGGCAAAGTGCACCTGGGCGATCGACGCACTGGCAATGGGCTGGCGCTCGAACGAGACAAAAATGTCTTCCAGCTTCTTTTTGAAAGACTTCTCGATGATGGCCACGGCCACATCACTGGGGAATGGTGGTACCCGGTCCTGCAACTTAGCCAGCTCGTCAGCAATGTCCACAGGCAGCAAATCGCGGCGGGTGGACATGACCTGACCGAACTTGACAAAAATCGGGCCCAGGCTCTCCAGCGCCTGGCGAATGCGCTGGCCGCGTGGAGCGCTTAGATCGCGCCCCCAGGAGATCGTGCGTGCCAGCCGCTTGAGCCAGGGAGACTTCTGACTGGACAAAACCAGTTCATCAAGCCCATGACGCAACAACACCCAGAGGATGAACGCTCCGCGAAAAAGACGCGTCATCTGGCAACTTGACCAGGAGCAAAGGTCGATGCCTTGGCAACAAATTGGCGCAGGCCCATGACCATGTTCAGCACCCACTGGCACATTACCCGTGCGGGTACGTCACCCAGAATGCGCGCCAGATCTTCCTCGATGTCCCAGCGCACGTGCTCGGTCAACCAGTTGACTTCTGCAGCCAGTTGCACATCGCCCTCAATACGGATAGCGGGCTTGTCACCGCGCAAAGCTGTCTGCACCATCGCCATCGGCGATTCCTCGGTGGCTGTCAGAACCAGATCAGCCGTTGCATCGCTGGGTGCCAAGTCGAGCAAACCTGCCGGAGTGGCTTGCAGCTTGAAGGAGAAAGACCGCCACTGCACCAGCATGACGCGGCCTTTTTGACGCGCCAGCCGCGCGGTAGCCTCTGACTCCTGCATCAGCACGTGGTTGAGCAGCAAAACGATGCGGTGTTGCACCTCGGAAACCGCCCATGCAGGCGGTTGCAGCTTGGGAAGGGGAAGGTTCTGAAGGAGACGCTCCAGAATTGAAAAAGGGGACTGTGTTGCCATAGTCCCCGATTATTCCTGAAATTTGTGCCGCTTTCCTTATTGCAAGGCCTGAACCCCTGCTACCAGCCAGCCACTTTGCCCACTCTTGGGTTTGGTCATGTTCCAGACCTCGCGGAACGGTGCCGGGCCGGCCGAGGGTTCTTCGCGAATCATGCCGGAAAACTCGACGCTGGCCATGTAGTCATCACCCAGGTCTTCAATGCCGAGCAGGTGCGCCTCGATCATGACCACGTCGGTCAGGTTCACCGGGCCACCGGTATGTGCTTCCCGCTCGGCAAGTTGCGCCTGGATTTCTTTGAGCATCGTGTCGGTCATCATGACCCGCAGGGCCTGGATGTCTGACTTATCCCACGCCGCTTGCAGTGATACAAAGTTAGCCTTGGCTGACTTGAGAAAACCCTCTGAATCAAAGCCCGCCGGAATGCCCCAGGTCTGCGAGCCGAGCAAGCCAGACCCAATCATGGAGCCAGAAGCCGTCGAGCTACTACCTGATTTGGTGCTGTCAAAGGCAGTTGCCTGGCGCTCCCAGGGTCGGGCTGATGCGTCGTTGCCGACGTTCTCAGGCCGATAACTGGCCGGTGCGGCCGGTTGTCCTGCAGTTCCTGCACCCTGAAAAGCGAAGGGCGAGTTGGGCGATGCAGCCCCCTGCGGTTTGCGCGATCGCATCAACCAGCCTACGGCCACCATGATCACCAGCGCCAGCAAGGCAAACATCATGATTTGACCCATGGCTTCACCCAGTCCCAACGAACTCGCCAACCAGGCCAGCCCCAGACCTGCAGCCAAGCCGCCCAGCATGGAACCCCAGGGTCGTTTGGGCGCAGCCGCAGCTGCCGGGGACGTCGGGCTTTTGACCGCATTGTTGGCGGCCTGACCAGGCACTGCAGGCGTGCCCTGGCGCTGGGCCACATTGCTGGACTGCTGTCCGAAAGACCTGCCACCTCCAAAACGCTTGGCGGCCTCGGCCTGACCGGCGATCAACGCCATGGTCATCGTCAAAACCCAAAGCCACCGTGTCATACCGTCTCCTGTTTAGTCGAAAATTCTTGCTTGATTCGGGTCAACATTTGATCCCGACGTGCAAGGCTACCAGACCACCGGTTAGGTTGTGGTAATCGACATGCCCAAAGCCACTAGCCTTCATCAGGCTTTTGAGCTCTTCCTGGCTCGGATGCATGCGGATCGACTCGGCCAGGTATTGGTAGCTGGAGGCATCGCCCGCCACCCACTCGCCCAGTTTGGGCAGGATGTTGAACGAATACCAGTCGTAGGCTTTCTCCAGCGGCTTGGCCACCTTGGAAAACTCCAGCACCAGCAACTTGCCATCCGGTTTGAGCACGCGGTTCATCTCGGTCAAAGCCACGTCCTTGTGCGTCATGTTGCGCAACCCAAACGCGACGCTGACCAGGTTGAAATGGTTGTCCGGGAAAGGCAGTTTCTCGGCATCACAGACCAGCGTCGGCAGAAATATGCCCATGTCCTCCAAGCGGTCGCGTCCGGTGCTGAGCATGGCCTCGTTGATATCGGTGTGCACCACACAACCGGACTTGCCCACCTTTTTGGAAAAAGCCAGCGACAAATCGCCGGTGCCGCCCGCAATATCAAGTACCTGATCACCCTCCTTGAGGTTGGCCACCATCACGGTGTAGGACTTCCAGGCGCGGTGCAACCCCATCGACATCAGGTCGTTCATCAGGTCATATTTGGGGGCTACCGAGTCAAACACGCCTTTGACGTGGCTGGCTTTTTCGGTCTCATCGACGTTCTTGAATCCAAAATGGGTAGTGCTCATGGTTTTGATGGTGCCGAGGAAAAAAAGGGTTCAGGAATGAATAAACATAGGCTTCAGGGTCGATTATCCCCGCCGCCAGGGGAACACACCAACTGTGTGGGTCAACGCGCCTCGACCAGCGCCCTGACCGCCGCCAGTTGCCGACGCGAGACAAACAGCGGCTCGCTGACCCGGTCCAGCCGCACCGCCCAGCCATCGCCTTCAACCGGGTCGTGACATCGCTCCAGCGAGCGCACGGCCTGGCGAGCCACTAACGCGTTGCGGTGGATGCGCAGGAAACGGCCGGCGTGGCGGCTCTCCAGATCATTCAAGGAACCTTCCAGAATATAGGTATGACTGGCAGTGCGCACGGTGATGTATTTCAGCTCGGCCTTCAGGTACAGCACCTCGGACAGTGGCAGCCGCTCGGTGCGGCCGCGCTCCTGAATCACCAGGACTTCATCAGTCAAATCAGCCTCTAGCCCTTTATTTACTTGCGCAAACCGCTCTATTTTTTGTAGTGCTGCCTGCAAACGCTCCAGGCGCACCGGCTTGGTCAGGTAATCCATCGCCTCCAGTTCAAACGCCTGTAGCGCGTGCTCGGCGTGCGCGGTGACAAACACCACCGCCGGCGGGCTGGGCAATGATCGCAGGTTCTGCGCCAGGTTCAGCCCGTCACCACCCGGCATGTGGATGTCGGCCAGCACCACGTCCACGGACTGGTGCGCGACACATTGCATGGCCTGCGCCACATTGGCGGCCTCACCAACCACCATTGCGCCAGGCGCAGTGCAGTCGGCCAGCAGACTTTTAAGGCGCGAGCGCGCCAGCGCTTCGTCATCCACGATCAGCACTCTCAAGGCCATGAACCTACTCCCTGCTGCGTCATAACGGCACCTCAATCCTGACCTGAAACACACCGTCTTTCAAACCATATTGAAAGCGACCCTGCACATCATGCAACAGACCCAGGCGCTCGCGCACATTGTTCAGGGCCAGGCCATGTCCGGGGGACTTCTCGCCAGACGATGCCACGGTGTTGCTGACCTTGATCACCACGCTGGAGCCACGGCGCTGGGTGCTGACCCGGATGCGCGCCCCGCTGGCACTGGGCTCCACCCCGTGTTTGACAGCGTTTTCCACCAGCGGCTGCAGCAGCAGCGGTGGCAAACGGGCGCCCGCTGCCTTGTCGTCAAGCGACCATTCCACCTGGATGCGCTCACCAAAACGCACCTGCTCAATCGCCAAGTAGCGCTGTGCCAGCGCAATTTCATCGGCCAGCGTCACGCTTTGGCTCTGCTCTGCCAGTGCGTAGCGAAACAGGTCACTTAAGTCTTCCAGCAGGCGCTCAGCTTGGCGCGGTTCGGCGCGCACCAGGGCAATGGCGCTGTTCAGCGTGTTGAATAAAAAATGCGGCCGGATGCGGGCCTGCAATTCGGCCAGCCGGGCAGTTGTGGCGGCAGGCGTCCTGCCCTTGGCCCGAAGCACCAGAGCCGCCACCAGCGCCGCTGACAGCAAGGCACCGCTAAAGGCGCTGGCCCACCACGGCGCTGCTTCCAGCAGGCCCATGAACCACAAGACACCGCAGCCATACAAGCCCGCCAGCGCGCCTAATAAGATGCCCGCCACCTGCTGAAACGCGGGCGTCAACCGCGCCAGCGCCTTCTTCAGGCTGCAGGCCGCAATCAACCACACCAGGGTGGCCGGCAAGGCGGCACCTGTGATCAGCGAGAGGCGCGTGAGCCACTGCAGCACATCGGCCGCGCCGAACATGGACGCCACCCCCACGACGGTCTCGACAAACAGCACCGCGCGCAGCACCACACCCACCTGGCAGGCATCAAACACCAATGCGTCCGATGCAGGCAGCAACGACTCGTCAGCCAGAGGCTGCGAGGTCGTTTCCTGGAAGACCGATAAAATTTGCGAATCTTTCATTGACCAAACGGTTGCTGCGGACGTTTTTGTCGTGCAGCCAATTATTGATGATTCCCGGTCAAATGCCTTCACACTGACATCCCATGAGCCAAAACCAACTCGACAAAAAGTCCCAGGCCTGGTCGGCCCTGTTCTCGGAACCCATGAGCGATCTGGTCAAACGCTACACCTCCAGCGTGTTCTTTGACAAGCGCCTGTGGCAGGCCGACATCACCGGCAGCCTGGCGCACGCCGACATGCTGGCCACGCAGGGCATCATCAAAACGCAGGATCTGGCCGCGATTGAGCAAGGCATGGCGCAGATCACTTCGGAGATCGAATCCGGTGCTTTTGATTGGAAGCTCGACCTGGAAGACGTGCACCTGAACATCGAAGCGCGCCTGACCCAAATCGTGGGCGATGCCGGCAAACGCCTGCACACCGGCCGCAGCCGCAACGACCAGGTCGCCACCGACGTGCGCCTGTGGCTGCGCGGCGAGATTGACCTGATCACCGGGCTGCTAACCGACTTGCAAACCTCCCTGCTGGAAGTGGCCGAGAAACATGTGGACGTCATCCTGCCCGGATTCACCCATCTGCAAGTGGCCCAACCGATCAGCTTTGGGCACCACATGCTGGCCTATGTGGAGATGTTCAGCCGCGATGCCGAGCGCATGAGTGAGGTGCGCCGCCGCGTCAACCGGCTGCCACTGGGAGCCGCCGCGCTGGCCGGTACCAGCTACCCATTGGACCGCGAACGTGTCGCCAAAACGCTTGGCATGGTCAATGAACACGGCCAGGCTCAGGTCTGCCAGAACAGCCTGGATGCTGTCAGCGACCGTGACTTTGCTATTGAATTCACAGCAGCCGCTTCATTGTGCATGGTGCATATCAGCCGTTTGAGCGAAGAACTGATCATCTGGATGAGCCAGAACTTCGGCTTCATCAAGATTGCTGACCGCTTCACCACCGGCTCATCCATCATGCCGCAGAAAAAGAACCCCGACGTGCCCGAACTGGCGCGTGGCAAGACCGGCCGCGTGGTTGGCCACCTGATGGGCCTGATCACCCTGATGAAGGGCCAGCCACTGGCCTACAACAAGGACAACCAGGAAGACAAGGAGCCGCTGTTTGACACCGTGGACACGCTGAAAGACACGCTGCGCATCTTCTCGGAGATGGTCGGCGGGCAACTCAATACAGAGACTGGCCAAAAGGAAGGCGGCATCACGGTGAACGCCGAAGCGATGGAGCGCGCCGCCCTCAAAGGCTACGCCACCGCCACCGACCTGGCAGACTACCTGGTGAAAAAAGGCCTGCCTTTCCGCGATGCCCACGAAACCGTGGCCCACGCGGTGAAAGCCGCCGTGACGCACCAGGTGGATCTGTCCGAGTTGCCACTGGCGGTGCTGCAGGGCTTCAACCCGACCATCGACAAGGACGTGTTTGACTGCCTGAGCCTGCGCGGCTCGCTCAACGCCCGCCAGGTGCTGGGTGGCACCGCACCCAGCCAGGTGCGATTTCAGATCGCGCGGCACCGTAGCAGGCTGGCTTGAACCCACACTGCAGCTGCCCACTGGTCAGTCAACCCTAGAATGCCCGACTCCCTCGTGGTGAATCCACCACGCAATCACCTCCTACGCACAGCATGACCGACTCCCCCACATCACAACCACCCGCACCACCCTACAACTGGAGCCTGCAACGCTGGCGACTGGGCACCATCGTCAGTCTGGTCCTGCTGGCCATGGCCGTGGCCGCCATTTTCAGCCTGCAGGAGCAGTTCAAGGCGCAGATCGAGCACATGCAGACCAAGCTCAAATCGGTGCCACAGATCAAATACGTCTCGGTCCTGATGGACGACAAGCATGTGCCGACGCAATTGATCACTTTCAACGCGCAAGACGGCTTTGTGCAGATTCAACGGCTCAACGACGACGAGGAAGGGCAAGCGTACAGCATGCAACTCTGGGCGCTGGATGCCGAAGGCCGCCCCCTGTCTTTGGGCCCCCTGACAGCCAAGCTCAGAACGGCCCAAGTGCCGGCCACTGAAAAAATCCTCTCACAAACGACTGAGCTGGCCATCAGTCTGGAGGAAAGAGGCGGCGTTGATGCCGACCATCCGCCGCGGCTACCCTACCTGTACACCGGCACGCTGATCAAGAAGGCGTTGTAAATCCAGGCAGGACACCGGTCTCGAGCCCGGTGCCTCTGTTCAATCTCGAACCGCGTCCCTCAGGGCGCAACCAACACAAGGAAAATCCGTCATGGGCGCGCAATGGAAAGCAAAAGGCAAGGAATTGGCAGCCAACGCCAAGGGCCGGGTGTTCGGCAAACTGTCCAAAGACATCATACTGGCCGCCCGCAGCGGCGCCGACCCCGCAGCCAACTCACGCCTGCGCCTGCTGGTGGAGCAGGCCCGCAAAGCGTCGATGCCCAAAGACACGCTGGACCGCGCGATCAAAAAAGGCGCGGGCCTGACTGGCGAGGCTGTCAATTTTGAACACGTGATTTACGAAGGTTTTGCGCCGCATCACGTGCCGCTGATGGTGGAATGCCTGACCGACAACGTCAACCGCACCGCCCCCGAGATGCGCGTGTTGTTCCGCAAGGGCCAGTTGGGCACCTCCGGCTCGGTGGCCTGGGACTTTGACCACCTGGGCATGATCGAAGCCGAACCCGCTGTGGCCGGGGCCGACCCCGAGTTGGCCGCCATCGAGGCTGGCGCGCAAGACCTGGAGCCGGGTGACGAAGACGGCACCAAGCTGTTCCTGACCGACCCGACCGACCTGGACCTGGTCAGCCGCGCCCTGCCCGCGCAAGGTTTCACCGTGTTGTCCGCCAAGCTGGGTTACAAGCCCAAAAACCCGGTCGATCCGGCCAGCCTGAGTGCTGAGCAGCTTGAAGAGGTCGAAGCCTTTCTGGCCGCCATTGACAACAATGACGACGTGCAAAACGTGTACGTTGGCCTGGCGGGTTGAGGATGAAGACCCAAATCGACCATCTGGTTGTCGTCGCGCAAACTCTGGCGCAAGGCGTGGCATGGTGTGAAGCCACGCTGGGCATCACGCCCGGCCCCGGTGGCGAACATGCGCAATATGGCACGCACAACCGCCTGGCCAAGATCGCCACACCGGGCCATCAGCTGGCCTATCTGGAAATCATCGCTATCAATCCAGCAGCGAAGAAACCATTAGCGACGGGGGCTGCGAGGTGGTTTGACATGGATGATGCGGCGCTGCAAGCGGCCGTGGCCATCGAGCCAAGGCTGGTGCACTTTGTCGCCCAGACCGACGAGCTTCAGGCTGGTCGCAATGCGCTGAAAAGCCTGGGCATCGACCGTGGCCCCTCTGTGCACGCCAGCCGCCATTCACGCAAAGGCCTGTTGCAGTGGCAGATCACCGTGCGTGACGACGGCCAGCGCCTGTTTGACGGCGCGCTGCCCAGCCTGATCCAGTGGGGCAAACCCGACGCCGCCGAGCCACTGCGCCTGCACCCGCGCAAGAGCCTGCCGCGCTCGGGTGTCACGCTGCAGAGCATCGCCGTCACGCACCCCACGGCGGCCAAACTGCAGGCAGCTTATGAAGCCATCGGGCTGACCGGCATCGCGCTGGAGACCGGCCCGGCCAACATCAGCGTCACACTGCACACGCCCAAGGGCCCGGTGACGCTGCAAAGCCACGGTATTTGAAGTTTAGGCATGCCTGCCAACATCTGTGCAATTGCTATAATATATATAGCTAGTTACCCTTAAGATCGGCATAGGGGGCAGCCGTTAAGCTGCGCCCCTGCCACACCACCCGGCATGCGGGTCCGCACCGGGCGGTTCGAGAAGTTTAGGTCATGTGAGTCTGGGTATTCCAATGGCGTCGAAGTAGTCCACGGTCAGCACG
>CAIVHU010000056.1 GCA_903905735.1 uncultured beta proteobacterium | reverse complement strand
TGAGCGTGCTCAAACCCAATGGAAAGAACTCGATGAGCACATCCAATGGTGCGATGAACGCATTGCAGCGCACCTCAAGCAAGATGAGCAGGCCAAACAGGCAGCGCAGCTCATGGGTGTTGGCCCTGTCTCCGCCTCTGCTGTGGTGGCAACAGTAGGTGACTTCAAGCAATTCAAAAGTGGAGCGCAATTGGGGGCTTGGCTGGGGCTGACACCCAAACAGAACTCCAGTGGTGGCAAAAACACTTTGGGTACTATCACCAAGCGCGGCGATATGTATGTGCGCATGCTGCTTATTCAGGGTGCCAAGGCGGCCGTCCATACAGCCCACCACCGGGATGACCCGATCTCAAAATGGGTGCACCAACTACGTGAAAAGTCGGGCTGGCAAAAGGCAGCAGTAGCGCTTGCCAACAAAAATGCCCGAATACTGTGGGCGATGTTTGTGCGCGGAAGACCGTTTGATGCAAGTCATGTCAGCGTAAAACCAGGCACTTTGACGACAGCCATGATGGCGGTTTCGGTTTGATGAACATCAGAATATTTCTTATCGGTATCAGCAAGACGTGAAAGTGAAGATGCAATAAACAGGTCAGACCGGCAGCGGGCAAGCTCGACTAACTTTCAGTGGCAAAAGCGCATGCGCAACACCACGGTTCATGAATGGAGCCCCGCTGAGCGGTTCGTATCTGGGTCCGCACTGGTTTATCCGGTGCAACAAGGCCGTCTGTAGATGTGCAGTCTGTTCCTCGTTTTATCGCCGCTTCTGCTCACACGAATGAAAAATACCGTTTATAAAGAAAATGCAAATACATCCTTGACTTGTCGGGAAGTCCCTGTAGAGAGTTAGTGCCCAAAACCACAACATTGTCACAACTGCTCGCAGGCGAGTCAGGTGCGGTCGATCTTCCACGCCAGCGCCACCGAGGTGGTGGTCTTGACGACCCCTTCCAGGTTGCGAATGTCGTCCAGCAGCGCGTTGAGCCGCACCGCCGATTCGGCGCGCAGCAGCAGCACATAGTCAAACTCGCCGCTCACCGCGCAGAGCTGGCGCACTTCGGGCATGCGCTGCAACCGCTCTTCGATGCTGCGCCCGGCCTTGGGGCTCACCGTCAGGCCCACAAACGCCTGCAAGCCCTGGTTGAGCAGGTCTTGCGTCAGGCGCACGGTGTAGCCAGCAATGACGCCTTCACGTTCCATCCGGCTCAGGCGCGACAGCACGGTGGTGCGGGCTGTGCCCAGTTGGCGCGCCAGGTTGGCGGCAGATTCGCGCGCGTTGATTTGCAACAGGGCCAGCAGTTCGCGGTCCAGAGCATCGCGCAAGACGGGGGGTGTGGGCAGGGTGGTCGTTGACATGGCTGAAGGTGTTTGACGTTATGACGAATAAAGAATCATTGTGACATTTAAAACAACGATTTCGTCAAATCAACATCCCCTTCTGACAACACTCGCCGCTAGACTCAAAGCCAGTTTCAAGTGTTCAAGGAGAAAGTCATGCGTGTCGTTTTAATGGGTGCTGGCCATATTGGCCAAACCATCGCCAGGTTGTTGTCGCAAAGTGGCGATTACCAGGTCAAAGTGGTGGATTGCAGCGTGGTCGCGCTCAAGGCGATCTCGCACTTGCCGGTCGAGACCGCGCTGATTGACACCACGGACGTGGCCGAAGTGCTCGCCTGCATGCAGGGATTTGACGCCGTCATCAATGCCTTGCCTTACCACCTGGCACTCACGGTGGCCACGCAGGCCAAGGCCGCCGGTTGCCACTATTTCGATTTGACCGAGGACATTGCCGCCACGCGCAGCATCATGGCGCTGGCGGAGGGTTCCAAAACCGCCTTCATGCCGCAGTGCGGTCTGGCACCGGGCTTCATCGCCATCGTGGCGCACCACCTGAGCCAGAAATTCACCAGCTTGCACGAGATCAAGATGCGGGTTGGTGCCTTGCCGGCGTTTCCCACCAACTCGCTCAAATACAACCTGACCTGGAGCGTGGATGGTGTGATCAACGAGTACTGCCACCCCTGTGAAGCCATCCGTGATGGGGCCATCACCGAAGTGCTGCCGCTCGAAGGCATGGAGCATTTCTCGCTCGACGGCACCGAGTACGAAGCGTTCAACACGTCTGGCGGTCTGGGTACCCTGTGCGACACGCTCAAAGGCAAGGTGCAGACACTGGACTACAAAACCGTGCGCTACCCCGGGCACGGTGCGATCATGAAAATGCTGCTGCAGGAACTCGGCCTGCAGCATGACCAGGACAACCTGAAAGCCATCCTGCGCAAATCTATCCCGCTGACCATGCAGGACGTGGTGCTGGTTTTTGTCACGGTGAGCGGCGAATGCGACGGCAAGTTCATGCAGGAAGTGTTTGCGCGCAAGATTTTTGCCGACCGCAGCGAGTCCAACCCGATGAGCGCCATCCAGATCACCACGGCCGCGGGGGTGTGTGCTGCAGTGGACTTGTTCCGTGAAGGAAAATTGCCACAATCCGGCTTCATCAGGCAGGAGCAGGTGGCCCTGCCGGACTTGCTGGCCAACCGCTTTGGCAAGGCCTACCAGCAGTCGCGCCAGGTCGAGTCGATCGGTTAGTCTGACGGATTCACCGGCACCGCCACTTATTGATAAAAATAGGCTGTAGCCCTTATGGAATAAGCGCTGACAGCACCTTTTTCAGGAGCAATCATGCGCGCATCCGTGACTGAGTTGATGGCCTCTCTGGGTGTGGCACGGCAGGCGCTGCAAGGCGGCGATCTGGCCACCGCATCGCCGATAGACGGTCAGGTGCTGGCTCAGGTGCACACCGTGCCGCTGGCCGAGGTGGCCGTTCACACGCAGCGCGCCCACGCCGCCTATCTGCGCTGGCGCATGGTGCCCGCACCGCAACGTGGCGAACTGGTTCGGCTGTTGGGCGAGGAATTGCGTGTCCACAAGCAGCAGCTCGGTGAGTTTGTGACGCTGGAGGTCGGCAAAGTGTCATCCGAAGGTCTGGGCGAAGTGCAGGAGATGATCGATATCTGCGACTTTGCCGTCGGCCTGTCGCGCCAGTTTTATGGCTTGACGATTGCCAGCGAGCGCCCCGGCCACCGCATGATGGAAACCTGGCACCCGCTGGGCGTTGTGGGCGTCATCACCGCGTTCAACTTCCCGGTGGCGGTGTGGGCCTGGAACGCCGCGCTGGCGCTGGTCTGTGGCGACGCGATCGTCTGGAAGCCGTCCGAGAAAGCGCCGCTGTGCGCACTGGCGGTGCAGGCGCTGTTTGAGCGGGCCTGTCAGCGCTTTGGTCAGTCAGAGCTCACCCAAGACCTGTCCCAGGTTCTGCCGGGCTACGCCGATGTCGGTCAGGCGCTGGTCGATAGCCCCAAAGTAGCGCTGATTTCAGCTACCGGCAGCACCCGCATGGGCCGCGCCGTGGGCCAGGCTGTGGCCGCGCGCTTTGGCCGCTGCCTGCTGGAACTCGGTGGCAACAACGCCATCATCGTGGCGCCTTCTTCTGACCTGGACATGGCGGTGCGCGCTGTCGCGTTTGCTGCCGCGGGCACAGCAGGCCAGCGTTGCACTTCAGCGCGGCGGCTGATCGTGCACGCCTCGGTCTATGACGACCTGGTGGGGCGGCTCAAAAAAGCCTATGCCAGTTTCAAGATCGGTGCCCCCACCGAGCCCGGCACGCTGCTCGGCCCGCTAATTGATCAGGCCGCGTCGGAGGCCATGCAACAAGCCCTGGCGCAGGCGCGGCACGAAGGTGGCACGGTCACCGGTGGTGAGCGGGTGCTGCATGACCGTTACCCGAACGCTTTTTATGTTCAGGCGGCATTGGTGGAGATGCCCGCGCAGACCGGTGTGGTACGGCACGAAACCTTTGCGCCCATCCTCTACATCCTGAAATATCAGAAGCTTGGCGAAGCTATAGCGCTCAATAACGATGTCCCGCAAGGCCTGTCGTCGAGCATCTTCACCACCGATTTACGCGAGGCCGAAGCCTTCATGTCGGCGGCAGGCTCGGACTGCGGCATCGCCAATGTGAACATCGGCACCTCGGGGGCCGAGATTGGCGGTGCGTTTGGCGGCGAGAAAGAAACCGGTGGCGGGCGTGAAAGCGGCTCGGATGCCTGGAAGGCCTACATGCGCCGCGCCACCAACACCATCAACTACTCAAGCGCGCTTCCGCTGGCACAGGGCGTGCGGTTTGATATCTGACATTCAAGGTTGATCGGGGGTGCGCTGCCTGGCTCGCTGCCGGGTTTGACACCGCCACTGACGTACGCACCAGGTAAGGCTGCCGTAATTTAATTCGCCCAACGGCTGTTTTGTCGCAGCATTTGACTGTCAAGTGAACTGTAAGAGCACGGTCCTCAGCAATTGGCAAACATTCTGGCCGCAGATATTTTGAGCTGATACTTCGACGTTGCATCAGCAGCTTCCCAGCAGGAACAGAAGTGTTCGTCGCATCCAGCAGCATAGCCAATCGAGGCTTTGGCGGCACCTATGTGTGCCACTTCTGAAGTGGCTAAAAGTGGCCAAGCCAGAGCAACTCCATCACAAGCTTGCGATAGGTTTTTCAGATCAACCAGTCTCTCGCTCAGACCTGCCGCTTGCATCAAACGGGTCACTGGTTGATTGGGTTAAAACTGTCGATTAGCTTTACACCAATGTTTAAAAATACCCAAATAAGTGAGGATTCTTCAATTAAATCAACGATTTAATAAGATGGCCTGATTTTTGCAAATAAACCAAAGATTGCAAAAGAATAAATGTTTAACTCAACCGAGAAGGCTTCACAATGAAAACTTTTACGTAACTACTCAGGCCGGTTTTAGGCAACCGTACTGATTTCAGGCGAAGCTGGGCTGAGGCGTTGCACCCTTGAAGGCTGCAACGAGGGAGTCAAAAATATTGGCCCCCTGCTTGTGCATGGTGGCGCAATAGGAGC
>CAIVHU010000055.1 GCA_903905735.1 uncultured beta proteobacterium | reverse complement strand
TCCAGGCGCAGCGTCCCACGCTCGCCGTCACCGGTAATTCCACTTTTGCTCATCACCTGCACCCCATCTCGTTGAACATGCAGCTGACGATAGCGAAAACTTCAAGCTATTTCATGCAGGCTTACCGGAAGGACACGCATCGCCCACCAGCACATCCACGCCGCCGCTGGCTTTGGCCTGCGCAAAAATTTGCTGCAAATTGCCGTAACTGTGCTCCACCGCCACACCACTGGCTTGTATGAAGGCCGCGCACAAGGCTTCGACGGGCCGCTTGTAACCCGCCCCAGCCATCAGCAGCAGCGCGGATGGGCTGGTTTGCGCTCGCAAGGATTTGGGTGGACCCAGCCATAGCGTGAGCGCTGTGGCCGCGCTGCCTGCCAAGACACCGCGGCGCGTCAAGGCATGCGCTGCAGCCAATGCCGTTTGAGACGTGGGGAAAAAGTACTTCATCAGAAACGGTGCTGCATGCCAAGAGCAAACAGGCTGTGGTGGGCATCATTCAAACCGGTCTTGCTTTGGGTGTCAGACTCATAGCCGCCGTAGAGAAAGGTCCGTTTGGACAAGGTGTATTTGGCCGCCAGGCCGTAACCCGTGCGGGACACGTCACCCGTGCCACCCGTGACGGTGGCAGATTCAACCGCGTTGTCACCGGACCGCGCGTAAGCCGCTGCCAGCGTCAACACATCAGTGGCTTTGTAGTCCAGACCGAGCACATATTCCGTGGCATCAGCGCTTGTCTTGTTGGCGATGTTGCCCGCCTTGCCGTAGCCCGCTCTGGCAATGAAACTGCCAAAGCTGTACTGGCCTTGCAGGCGGGTGAAGTTGCGGTCGCTGGTGTTGGTCGGTGGGTTGTATTTGGCTTCGTTCTGGTAACCCAAAGAGACAATCACCGGGCCACCGGCGTAGCGCAGAGCCAGCGCCGCCACAGACACACCGTTCGGAATGTCGCGATTGAACGTGGTATCAAGCGGCGCTTTTTCATCCAGGGAGTAGCTGGCAATCGCATTGAACCCACTCAGACTCGGTGAATCGTAGCGAAGGGTGTTGCTGCTGGGCGAAACGTAGGTGTTGTTTTTCGTGCTGGCACCAAACTTGTCAGGCAACCCGTGTGAGCTGCGGAAAATCTGGACTTCAGGCGAAAGGTACGCGTTGAATATCGGTACATCGTTGGTTTCCACCTCGTAGTACGCGGTGTTGGTTCTGCCCAAACGCACAGCACCCAAGCCGCTGGACAGGCCCACCCAGGCCTGACGGCCAAACAGCACGCCACTGTTGGCGACGGCCCCGGTGTCCATGCTGAAACCATTTTCCAGGTTGAAATTGGCCTTCAGGCCACCACCCAAATCTTCGGTGCCCATCATGCCCCAGCGGCTGACACTGACGTTGCCAGAGTCCAGCACGGTTTTGGTGACACTGGTGGTGCCATTGTTGCTGGTGACCGAACCCAGAAAGACATCCGCGATGCCATACAGGGTCACGGAAGATTGCGCCATCGTGGTGCCAGAGGCGGCCAGAACGGACAGGGCAAGGAGCGATTTTTTCAGCATGGTTCAAGTTCTTTCGTAATGGTATCGGGTATATAGCGACAATCTGCATTGAGCAATTTGGATGCCAGCAGGCCAATGGCTTATTCAATCGTTTTTTGTTGTTTTACTCACACTTATAGAATGCGTTAAGTACTTTTATATACATCGATGTCGCAAAGCCTACACACAGAAAAGCGCCTTCTATCTTTTTTTCTTCGCCGTTCGCGGGCGAGACGTGGCAGAACTGGCGCTGGTACGTTGTTTGCTTGAGAACATAGCGAAATTTCATGTGAAAGAGAACACACCATCGTGACAACCACATCCACCAAACTCACCGGCAAGCTCCATATCGATACAGCGATGGGTAGTTTTCTGGGCGACAAGCGCATCCGCCTGCTCGAAGCCATTGACAAATGTGGCTCCATCTCGCAGGCGGCCAAGGCCGTGCCGATGTCCTACAAGGCCGCGTGGGACGCGGTCGATGACATGAACAACGTGGCCACCGAGCCGCTGGTGCATCGCTCAGCCGGTGGCAAACACGGCGGTGGCACCGAGCTCACGGCGTTTGCGCGGCGGCTCATCGCCTTTTACCGTGCGCTTGAAAAAGAGTCGCAGGTGGCGCTGGAGCGCCTGACCAGCAATCTGGAGCAAAGCGGCGTAGCCGATGTCGCCGATTTCCGGCAAGTTTTAAAGAGGCTGTCCATGAAAACCAGTGCCCGCAACCAGTTCGCCGGACCCATTGCCGCCATCAAAGAAGGCGTGGTGGATACCGAAGTTACCTTGCAACTCGGGCCCAACCTGGTGCTGACCGCCATCGTCACCCGCGAGTCGGCTGAAAACCTCGGCCTGGCACTGGGCCGCGATGTGCTGGCGTTTGTCAAGGCATCGTCCATTTTGTTGATGAGTGGTGAAGACGGCCAGATCTCGGCCCGCAACCGTTTCACCGGCACCATCGCCGCCATTCATGAAGGTCCGGTGAACTCGGAGGTCACGCTGACTATGCCCGGCGGGCAGCATGTGCTCACCGCAGTGGTGACCGAGCAAAGCGTCAAACGCTTGGGCCTGGTGGTAGGCCAGCCGCTGACGGCGGTGTTCAAAGCCTCCAGCGTTTTTCTCGCTTCCACCGACTGATTTTCATGATTTTTTCAAAGGAGTATTCATGAAGCCTTCACGCCTGATGTCCCTGTTGCTTGCCGGCCTGGTGAGCGTTACCTTTGCAGCCCACGCGGATGAGGTGTCGGTGGCAGTTGCCGCCAACTTCACCGCACCCATGAAGCTGATTGCCGCAGATTTCGAGAAGGACACCGGCCACAAAGTGGTGGCCTCGTATGGTGCCACTGGCAAGTTTTACGCCCAGATCAAGAACGGCGCACCATTTGAGCTGCTGCTGGCCGCAGACGACGAGACCCCCACCAAGCTGGTCAAGGAAAACGCGGCGGTCGCCGGCAGCCAATTCACCTACGCCATTGGCAAGCTGGTGCTTTGGTCAGCCAAATCGGCCCTCGTAGATGACAAGGGCGAGGTGCTGAAAAAGGGTGGTTTCGATCACATAGCCCTCGCCGACCCCAAGCTGGCACCCTATGGCGCAGCCGCCGTCGAAACCATGAAAGCAATGGGTGTGTATGACGGCCTGCAGCCCAAGCTGGTCACCGCCGAGAACATTGGCCAGGCCTACCAGTTCATCAGCAGTGGTAATTCGCTGCTGGGCTTTGTGGCACTGGCCCAGGTGTTGAAAGACGGCAAGATTGAAGGCTCGGCCTGGATGGTTCCCGCCAATCTGTACACACCCATCCGCCAGGACGCGGTGGTGCTGGACAAGGGCAAGGGCAAACCCGCTGCCGAGGCGCTGATGAAGTATCTGAAAGGCGACAAGGCCAAAGCCGTTATCAAGGCCTTTGGCTACGAGTTGTCCTGACCGGCGGGCGATGGCAGGCACGAAACTGGCTTGGTTCGCTGATAGATCGCTTCACAGGAAATCCAGACCATGAAAATTGCCATTGCCACCAAAGCCGACTGGGCGCAGGTGTCCGGCCACGCCGGCCAAACCACCGACTGGCTGGTGTATGACTGCCAGCCGGACCACACATTGCCCGAACCGCAGCGTATTGTCTTGACCAAGGCGCAGTTGCCGCACCACTTTCAGGACGATGGACCACATCCCTTGCACGGCGTAGAGGTGGTGGTGGCCGCCAGCGCGGGCGATGGCTACATCCGGCACATGGCCAAGTGGAGCGCGCAGGTGCTGCTGACCGGCGAAACCGACCCGCTCACCGCCCTGAAAAAAATCCTGGCCGGTGAGGCGCTGGCCGACACACGGTTTGACATCACCACCACCCTGTGCAAATTACGCGACCTGTTTTCGCGCCACTGACATGCCCATCCTCAACGACCCGTACCTGCTGGCCCTGCTGCAAGACGATGTGCCCTGCGGCGACCTGACCACCCAGAGCCTGGGCATGGGTGCGCGGGCCGCACACATTGAGCTGCGTGCGCGCCAGCCCATGACGGTGTGTGCGTCTGAAGAGGCGGTGCGCTTGTTTGAGCTGGCCGGGGCACGCGCCAGCCTGCTCGCCCCGTCGGGGACGCAGGTCAACGCGGGTGACTTGCTGCTGGCCGCACAAGGCACAGCGGCCAGCCTGCACAGCGCCTGGAAGGCGGCTCAGACGCTGGTGGAGTGGGCCAGCGGCATCGCCACGGCCACGGCGGCCATTGTGGCGGTGGCCAACGGCGTGGCGGTGGCGGGCACCCGCAAAAACGTACCCGGCACCAAAGCCCTGTCGGCCAAAGCCGTGAAGGCCGGAGGCGGCATCATGCACCGGCTGGGGCTGTCGGAGAGTTTGCTGGTGTTTGCCGAGCACCGGCTGTTTCTGATGGAGGCCCCGGCGCAAACCATCCAGCGACTGCGCCGCAACCAGCCCGAGAAAAAAATCGTGGTCGAGGTCTCCAGTGTTGCAGAGGCTCTCAAATGGGCCGATGCCGGTGCCGACGTGCTGCAGCTGGAAAAATTCACGCCGCAAGCAGTGGCAGACTGCCGAGCGGCGCTGGAGGGGCAAAACGCTGCGCGCCGACCCTTGCTGGCGGCAGCGGGTGGCATTCGCGCAGACAATGCAGCCGCTTATGTGGCGGCCGGGGCAGACTTTCTGGTGACATCGTCCCCTTACACCGCTGCACCCAAAGATGTCCAAGTCAGTTTCAGAGCCGCCGAATGAACGACACCCTGCCCAGCCGATCCGAACGTGTTGCCGAGCTGTTGCAACGCCCCGCCCAAGACCCAGCCGCCAGTGACCCCTTGCGCCCGGTACTGGCGAGCCTGCTGGCTGGGCGGACCTGCCAGGAGGGCGTGTTGCCTGCCAAACTAGGCCTGTCTGAGGCGGATTTTGCACAGATGCAGGAGGAATATTTTCCCGGCCGCGCGCTGTCGCTGCCAAGCGGTGGTGTGCTGGAGCCGATGGAACTGAGCGACATCATTACCCTGCTGCTGAGCTACCGCGCAGGCCAGCAGCCGTCTGAAGTCTGGCTAGCGCACATCGTGGCCTGGGGTTGCGCGGGTCGCCACCACCTGTGGCACGACCTGGGTCTGGCCAATCGGGGCGAGCTCTCGCTGCTGTTGACCACCGCATTTCCGCTGCTTGCGGCGCTGAACACCACCGACATGAAGTGGAAGAAGTTCATCTACCGCCACTACTGCAGTCAGGAAGGCATTTACCTGTGCCCGGCACCGAGCTGTGGTGAATGTGCCGATTACGCCAAATGCCATTCGCCCGAGGAATAGCCCAAGGATGAGTTTGTCCCCGGACCTCATGGCCGTCGTGCTCACCGCCAAGCTGGCAGGCATTGCCACGCTTTTGCTGCTGCTGATCGGCACTCCGATTGCATGGTGGCTGGCGCGCAGCCGCTCGCGCCTGAAAAGCCTGGTGGGGGCCATCGTTACTTTGCCGCTGGTGTTGCCACCGGCGGTGATTGGTTTTTATCTGCTGGTGCTGATGGGGCCGCAAGGCCCGGTGGGCCAGCTGACGCAGGCGATGGGGCTGGGCTTGCTGCCCTTCACCTTTGCCGGGCTGGTGGTGGCCTCGGTGATCTATTCCATGCCTTTTGTGGTGCAACCCATCCAGCAGGCCTTTGCCGCCATGGGGGATGCACCGCTGGAAGCCGCCAAAACGCTACGCGCCTCCCCCTGGGACACGTTTTTTACCGTGGCGCTGCCGCTGGCCCGGCCCGGCTTCATCACCGCTGCGGTGCTGGGGTTTGCCCACACCGTGGGTGAATTTGGCGTGGTGCTGATGATTGGCGGCAATATTCCCGGCAAAACCCAGGTGCTGTCGATGGCCATCTACAACCATGTGGAAGCCATGGAATACGGCCATGCCCATTGGCTGGCGGGCGGCATGTTGTGCTTCTCGTTTCTGGTGCTGCTGTTGCTGTACAGCCGGGGCTGGAACCGCACCCCATGAGTATTGCCGCGCGTTTTGTGCAGACTTACCCGGGCTTTGCCCTGGACGTGGATCTGGATTTGCCCGGGCGTGGTGTCACCGCGCTGTTTGGCCCCTCGGGCTGCGGCAAGACCACACTGCTGCGCTGCATGGCTGGGCTGACTATTGCCACACAGGGCAGGCTGATTGTCAATGGCGACACCTGGCAGGACGATGCCCACTTTTTGCCAGTGCACCAGCGGCCGCTGGGTTATGTGTTTCAGGAGGCCAACCTGTTTGGCCACCTGTCAGTGCGGCGCAACCTGGCTTATGGCCGCTCGCGCGTGCCCGCTGCCGCACACCGTGTGGCGTGGGAACACGCCATTGAGCTGCTGGGCATCGGCCACCTGCTGGAGCGCATGCCCGCCGGGTTGTCGGGGGGCGAGCGCCAGCGCGTGGCGATTGCCCGCGCGCTGCTCACCAGCCCGCGCCTGCTGCTGATGGATGAGCCGCTGGCCGCACTCGACCTGGCCCGCAAGCAGGAGTTTTTGCCTTATCTGGAGCGGCTGCACCGCGAGCTGGACATTCCGGTGATCTACGTCAGCCACGCCCCGGACGAGGTGGCGCGCCTGGCCGACCACATCGTGGTGCTGGAAGCCGGTCGCGTGGTGGCTGCCGGGTCACTGACCGACACCCTGGCGCGGCTGGACCTGCCGATCCACCTGGGTGAAGACGCGGGCGTGGTGCTGGACGCGGTGGTGGCCGAGCGCGATACGAAGTGGCACTTGGCGCGCGTCGAGTTCCCTGGTGGCAGCCTGTGGGTGCGTGACGGCGGTCACGCGCTGGGCCAGCCGGTGCGGGTGCGCATTCTGGCGCGCGACGTGAGCATTGCGCTCGACCATGTCGCCGGCATCAGCATCCAGAACTGCTTGCCCGCCACCGTGGCGCAGATGGCTCCTGATGACCACCCGGCGCTGACCCTGCTGCGGCTCAACGTCGGCGCGTCACCGCTGATCGCCCGGCTGACCCGCCGCTCGGCGGCAGAACTGTCCCTGGCACCGAGCCAGCAAGTCTGGGTGCAGATCAAGGCGGTGGCGCTGATTGGTTAGCGACAGCTGACAGACCTGGCACAGTTTATATGAAAAATAGGCTTCCAGCCCTTATCCATAAAGGGCAAGAAGCTATCTAAATAGTAGTGATTTGCCGCAGCACTTCTTGTACTTTTGACCGCTGCCGCAGGTGCATGGGTCATTGCGGCCCGGCGTGGCGACGTGGTGAACGGTCTCGATGCGCGGGCCCAGGCTGCGCCACATCTCACGCATGTTGTACACCGCCCAAAGGGCATTGGCAAAGGCGTTCATGCGCGCCAGGCTGACGGTAGGCGGGCCGTCATCGTCGCCAAAAGCCGAGAGTGTGGGCGGCTCCAGATCGTCCAGCGTGAGCCGCTCCACAACATCCAGTGCGGCGTTGCGCCAGGTGGCTGCTGCCTTGTTGCGCGGTGCCGCCCATTCCAGCGGCCAGGCCGCGACTGCCGCCATGAAACCCCGTGCCCACACCTGGCCAAACGATGCCAGGGCGGCCCCCGTGCTGGCCGCACGCTCGCCCTCGGGCCGCTCGGCATCGATGGCGCGTGCGTCGGTCACTTCAGGTTGGTAGGCGCCGGGGTCGTCCAGCGCGGCCACCGGGGTGTCCAAAGACTGGGTGACGGCTTGCCAGCGACGTTGCCATAGCGCCTTGAAGCGCTGCTGCTGGCTGGCATCGGCAAAAGCGTTTTCAGTGGCTGCCACGGCCTCTGGCAGCGCCAGCAGCACCGGCAGGTAGTCGGTGGCGGCGATCTGGCGGCGGCAGCAGACCAGCGCAGCCAGAAAGCCCTCGGCAAATTCCAGCGTCGGCGTGTCGGGGTGGCGGGTTCGCAGGTCGTCCAGGATCGCGCCAAGTTCGGCGAATTCGTCGGCAGTGAAGGGCTCGTTCGTCATTGCGGGCAATGCGTCTGCCAGGGTTTGGGGTGTGGGATTCGCGACGTGATGCATGGTGTGTTCGTTTTGTCCGCAAGACCAGCAATATTCAAGCCACCGCGCGGCGTGTCACGCTTCTTGCTTGATCCCAGCTATCCGCGCCAAACCAACATTCGGAAAATCCACCATGACCCCACCCGACATCCTGACCCATAACCGTGTGATCTTCACCCACTTTGACAGCTACAGCGCGGCGCTGCTGTTTCCGCGCTGGGGCACGACTCTGCTGTGGCCTGCGGCCCTGCCCGAGCAGGCCGAGCAGATGCGTTCGCCTGCCGTTGTCACGCCCGAGTTTTCGGGTCAGGCCGTGAAACAGGCGGTGATCGAGCACTGCGGCTTCAATCCGGACGAACTGGCGCGCGTCAATGAGTTCAACCACTGGGCGCAAACCGGTTCCGGCCCGGTGCGCATCCACCTGCTGCGCTTCACCACGCGGGATGCGCCCAAAGCGGCCATGCAGGCGCTGGGCGGTGACTTCAAACCCATCAGTTTGCTGCGCGCCAGCGCCATGAGCGAGTTGCTGCTGCTGCGGGAGGTGTTCAACCTGATCGTGGGTGCCGGCGTGCCTTGAGTCGCCGGGTGCCTATTTCTTGCGTGCAGCAATTGTCTTCTCAGCGGTGTTGACCAGGTCAACGCCAATGGTAGGCTTCCACTTGTTGTACACCGGGCGGGTGGCTTTGACGAACGCCTCGCGCTCCTGCGGGGTCAGTTGCACGACGTTCACGCCCAGAGCCGCAATGTCTTTGAGCAGCGGCTGACCGGGTTCAATCAGGCCTTTGCGGGCAATCGCAATCTCTTGTTTGCCCGCGTCGATGGCGGCCTGGCGCACCACGGCCTGATCCGCCGGGGTCCAGGTGCTCCAGACTTCCTTGTTCACCACAAAGATCAGCGGGTCGGCCACATAACCCCACAGGGTGATGTTTTTTTGGCCCACGTTTTGCAACTTGGCGGCGGTAAAGATCGACAGCGGGTTTTCCTGGCCATCGACCGCGCCGCTGGCAAAGGCGGGCTGCGCGTCGGTCCAGCTCATTTGCGTGGGGTTGGCACCCAGCGCGGTGAAGGTGTCCAGAAACAGCGGGGAGCCCACCACGCGGATTTTCAGGCGCCTCAGGTCAGCCGGGGTGTGCACCGGGCGCTTGGAGTTGGTTAACTCACGGTAGCCGTTTTCGCCCCAGGCCAGGGGCACCACACCGGTTTTGTCCAGTGTGGCAAACATCTGCTTGCCCACCTCGCCATGCGTCAGTGCATCGATGGCGGCATAGTCAGGCATCAGGAAGGGCAGGGAAAACAGGTTCAGCTGGCGAACTTGCGGTGACCAGTTGATGGTGGAGCCCACCGCCATGTCGATCACACCTTGGCGCAGCGCGGAGAACTCACGCGTCTGGTCGCCCTGGATCAGCGACACGCCGGGATACAGCTTGATGTTGATGCGGCCCTTGGTGCGCTCTTTCACCAGGTCCGCCCAGATCTGGCCACCCTTGCCCCAGGGGAAGGCGGTGCCCAGCACCAAAGACATGCGGTACTCTGACTTGTACGGCGTGTCTGCCGCCGCCGCCGATGAAAACGCGCCGAGCGCTGCCGCAGCAGCCACCAAACCCACCAGTGTTCTACGCGACTTCATCATTCTCAGCCTCAAAAAGTTAAACAAAAAACTTCAATAACCCAATTGCCGGGGCAGCCACAAGGCCAGTTCTGGCCAGGCGATCAGCGCAAACGGCAGCGCCATGACGATGATGGTGACGGTGAGCCAGTTTTCAATCTTGAGCAGCACCAGTGTTTTTTCTTCTGGCTCGCTGGGGTCTTGCACTTCAACGGGCAGGTGGGTGGGTTCGTGGTGCAAATGCCTGGGTGGCAGAGCGTGTCAACGGTAAAAGAGGGTGGGCAGCCACAGCGTCAGCGGTGGCCATAGCGCAGCAATCAGCAAATCGACCAGCGCGACCGCCACCAGCGGCATCACCGCGCGCGAAATCTTGCCCAGCGAGATACCCGCGATGCTGCAACTGACAAACAAGCAAATGCCCACTGGCGGCGTCAGCATGCCAATGGCCAGATTCACCACCACCAGCACGCCAAACTGCACCGGATCCACCTGCATTTGCGGTGTCAGCAGCGCCAGCACCGGCACCAGCAACAGCAGCGCTGCGGTGGTTTCCATCACGCAGCCCACCACCAACAACAGTGCCATGACCAGCAACAGCAGCCCGGTGGGCGGCAGAGACAGCGAGTTGACAAACACATCCAGCAGGCTCGAAGCCTGTTGCATGGCCAGCAGCCAGCCAAACACCTTAGCCATGGCGATGATGAACAAAATGCCACCCGCCGCCACCTGCGACTTGATGATCAGGCCGGGCAGGTCTTTCCAGGCCAACTCACGGTTGACCAGCGTGCCCACCAACAGGGCGTAAAACACCGCCAGCGCGGCGGCTTCGGTCACCGTCACGATGCCGCTCAGAATGCCGCCCAGCACCACCACGGGCGCGCCGATGGACCAGAACGCCGCCTTGCCGGTGGTGGCCACCTCGCTCCATGTGAAGGGTGCACGTTCGCCGTAGCCCCTGCGCCACGAAAGCCAAACCGCAATGACGATGAAGGACAGGCCCATCAACACCCCCACCAGCATGCCTCCGGCAAACAGCTGCGAGGTCGAGATATTCGTCATAAAACCAAAAATCACCATCGGAATCGACGGCGGGATGATGATGCCAATCGACCCACCTGCGGCCACCACAGCGGCTGCAAAGGCTGGCGGGTAACCCTGGCGGATCATGGCCGGGATCACCACCGCGCCTATCGCTGCGGTGTCAGCCGCCGCCGAGCCCGAAATGCCGGCGATGATCATCGAGGCCACAATCGCCGCTGCGGCCAGCCCGCCCGGTGCCCAGCCCACAAGGCTGTTGCAAAAATCAATCAGACGACGCGAAATGCCGCCCACCTCCATGATGGAGCCGGCAATCATGAACAGCGGCACCGCCAGCAGGTCAAACGAATCGACCCCGGAAAACAGTTGCTGCACGATGGTCTGGCCCAGCGCCGCGATGCTGACAATGTCCGGAAACACGCCCGGGGTCACGATCAGGCCGATGGCCGGCAAGCCGATCGATAGCGCAATCGGCAGGCCCAGCGCCATCAGCGCAAACATCAGGCCAAACAAAAGGACGATGATCATGCTGGGTCCTCGTCATCAGCGACAACCTGACCTTTGGCCGCTGCCTTGCTGCGCGTGATGTCAGTCAAAATATGGAGCAGAAAAATAAGGCCCGACAAGGGCAACACCGAGATTGGCAGCGACATCGGCATCTGTATTGCGGTGGAGGTCTGGTTCCAGGCTTTCAAGGTGTAGATCACGCCATACCAGGTGATCAGGCCGAAGCAGCCCAGAGTCAGCGCTTGCAAAGACCGCGTGATGACCTGTTCCGTCACCAACCCGAAGCGTGCGCCAAAACCTGCCAGACCAATGAAATGCGCCCGCTTGTAGGCCACCGTGGCCCCCAGAAACGTGGTGGCCACCAGCAGGTAGCGGCCCACTTCTTCCGACCAGCTCAGTGAATGTCCGGCGTAACGCGCCAGCACCTGCACAAACAGAATCAGCGAGATGGCCACGCCCGCCAGCAGCAGCAGGCGTTCGACCCAAAAGTTAAGCCGGTTGCTGAGGGCCAGAAGATGGTGATGAATGCTCATGAAACTTTCAAGCAGCAAGTTTTATTTCTTGAAGGCCAACCCAACGACGAACTGGCGGCTGTCATCCTTGCGCCATGGCCAGAGACCCGGCCTTGATCCGGGGTCCGCCACGACCGACACAAAGGATTTATTTGACCGTCTTGCGGATCTCGTCCACGATCTTCTTGGTGTCGCCACTCAAAGACGCGTACACCGGCTCGGTTTTGGCGCGGAAAGCGGCCAGATCGGGGTGCTCTACCACCTGCATGCCAGCGGCTTTCAGGGCGGCGAGTTGGCTGGCTTCGTTGTCACGCACAAACTTGCGGCCAGCAAACGACGCTGTTGCGGCTGCATCCATGAACACCTTACGATCCGCCGCGGGCAGACCGTCCATGAACGCCTTGCTGCCGACAAACACCAGCGCCGAATAGACGTGGCGCGTCATCGACAGGTATTTTTGGCCCGCTTCATTGAGCTTGGCGGCCGAAATCACCGACACCGGATTCTCTTGACCATCCAGCACGCCTTGTTGCAACTGCGTGGTGATCGGCCAGGCCATCGGCGTGGGGTTGGCACCAATGGCGCGCCAGATGGCCAGGTGGGTGGGCGACTCCATGGTGCGGATCTTCATGCCCTTGAGATCGTCGGGGCCGTTGACCGGGTGCTTGGAGTTGGTCACATTGCGAAATCCATTGTCCAGAAAGTGCATGCCGACCAGGCCGGCCTTGTCAAAGCGCTTGAGCAAATCCTGGCCAATCGGGCCGTCGAGCACCTTGTCAGTCGCTTCATACGAGCTGAACAGGAAAGGCATTTCCAGCGCCTTGATCTCGGGCACAAAGGCCTCGATCGGGCCGGTGGTGCAGACGCTCATCTGCACCGTGCCCAGCTGCAACTGCTGCAGCACCTGGGTTTCGCTGCCCAGCGCCGCAGAGTGGTGTACCACGATGTCATATTTGCCGGGCAGGGCTTTGTCCACTTCTTCCTTGAACTTGTTGGCCGCAAGCGTGTGCACAAAGGTCGGGCCGGTCACGACACCGATGTTGACCTGGACGGCAGCGAGGGCCGGGAAACTGAAAGCCAGACTGGCGGCAAAGGCCAGACCGGCCCAGGTGCGGGTAAAAAGTTTCATGCGGGTTCCTTGAAGTGAGGTCAGGTGTTTTGGCTGCCGCCAGGCTTGGCAGCGCTCATCGTGGTGAGCGAACAATGATAACTTTTGGTGCAGACAGACAACGCGGTCTGCCGCCAAGATGCACTAAAAACGTTCATGCGGCGCCAGGTAGCGCCATTGACCCACCGGTAAATTGCCCAGCATCACGTTGCCCACGCGCACCCGCTTGAGGCCCACCACCTTCAGGCCGACAAGCTCGCACATGCGCCGGATCTGGCGCTTTTTGCCCTCGGTCAGTACAAAGCGCAATTGTTCGGGGTTTTGCCACTCGACCAGGGCGCGCTGCAGCGCCTGCCCGTCCAGGCTCAGGCCGTGGCGCAGCAGGGCCAGCTTGTCTGCCGGGAAAACCGACTGCACGTCCTGGCTGACGGGGTCATCATCGTCAATGCGGCTGAGCTGGGTCGGCGGGGCCGGGCGGGTCGGTGCGCGCGCGGTGGACGTTGCGGCTGGGTTGCCACTGGTTTGGCTGCGCGTCAGCGGCCGCGCCGCGTGGGTGGCGGCCGCTGAGGTGGCAGCGGCGGTGTTGATGATGCCGGTGTACATCACCCGCACCAGGTATTCTTTTTCCATGGTCGCGTCTTCGCCGATCAGCTGGCGGGCGATGCGGCCATCCTGCGTCAGCACCAGCAGGCCAGTCGAATCAATGTCCAGCCGCCCGGCGGGCACCAGGCTTTTGAGCTGGCTCGGGTGAAAGAAAAAGCGCGCGTTGTCTTCCGCCCAGCGGTTTTGTGGCTGCACCAGGGTGATGGCGGGCTGGTGGCCGTCTTCGGCCTGGCCGCTCACCAGCCCCAGGGGTTTGTTGATCAGTACCGTCACCTGTTTGGCCTGCGCGCCCTTGGCCTGTTTGTCGATCTCGATCTTCACATCAGGCGTGACCTGCATGCCCATCTCGGCGACCCGCCCGTTGACCTTGACCCAGCCTTTGCCTATCCATTCATCGGCTTCGCGGCGCGAGGCCAGGCCCAGTTCGGCCATGCGTTTGTTCAGCCGCAGCGTGCCGTTGGCGCCAAACGCGGCGGTGTTGCTTTGCCCGGCGGGGAGGGGCGCTTTGGGTGCAGGTGGTGCGGCACGGCGGAAAACGGGGGGCTGGCTGGGTGTGGTCATGGTATATAAATAATAGCTGTCAGCGCTTTCTGCATAAGGGCTGGAGGCTGATTTGTCCTGTAAGTGTTGCAGTCATCACCTTGGGCTTGAAGGTACTCGACGGACAGAACCGATGACCGATTATGCGGCGCACCAATACCTCCGTGGTGTGGCGTCATCGGTTCTCCAAATGGGGTTCGCGGGATCTGAAGGGTCAGAAGATCCCGGTGCGCAGTGCTTGCAAATTCAGCACCCTTAAGCCGCCGTATTCCACCGCAATCGCCCCTTCGGCGGCCAGGATCGTCAGGGCTTCATTGACGCGCTGGCGCGACAGGCCCACCAGATATGCCAGCTCCTGCTGGGTGATGCGCAGCACCGTGCCCAGGCCGGGGTAGAGCACCGGGTTGAACAGCGCGGCCAGGCTGCGCGCCACGCGGATGTTGGGGTTGCCCATGCGGTCGATCTCTCGCGCGGCAATGAACTGGCCCAGGCGCTCGTTGAGCTGCTTCATGACAAAGCGGTTGAAGCCGATCGAATGGTCCAGCAACCAGTGGAAGGTGTCCACATGCAGCCCGGCCACCATGCTTTTGCGCAGCGCCTGGATGTTGTAGCGGTAGGTTTCGCGTTTCAGGGCCGTGCCCTCGCCAAACCAGCCGCCCGGCGGGATACCGGTGAAGGTCATGGTTTGCCCATCAGCGTTGTCGGTGCTCATTTTCAGCAGGCCATCCACCAGGCCAAACCAGTAAGTCACCGGGCGCCCGGTGCGGCAAATGCACTCACCGGCTTTGGCATCGGTGATCTTGAGGTCTCCGACCGCGCGCTCGCGCTCGTCGGGCAGCAACACCTTGAGCCACGGAATCACCCCCAGCTCGCTCGCTGTCAAGGGGCGGCTGCGCTGGTACAGGGAAGCATCTTGCGCCATGGGAACCTTTCAGCTGGGTGCCACAGGGGGATGGGCGGACTCCCGGACAGGGAAAACACCTACCGAGAAAGGGCGCAATTGTCGTCCAAATGACAACTTAACGTCAAATCGACTTCTATCATTGCGCCAAATCAAACGGCCCTTTGACGCTGTCGGGGCTGATAAGCGCAATGGAGACAAGGCAAGCAATGCAAACGACTTTCCCGCAACTTCTGTTAAACCACGCCAGCGCCCGGCCACTGGATGCCGCCATGCGTGAGAAAGAGTACGGCATCTGGCAGGCCTTCAGCTGGGCCGACATGGCCGCGCTGGTGGCGCACCTGGCCTGCGGCCTGCACCAGGCCGGCCTGCGCCAGCATGACCACATGGTGGTGATCGGTGCCAACCGCCCGCGTCTTTATGCCACGATGCTCGCGGTGCAGTCGCTCGGCGCGGTGCCGATTGCGCTGTACCAGGACGCTGCTGCGCTGGAATGCGTCTTTCCCATCAACAACGCCGACGTGTCTTTCGCCTTTGCCGAAGACCAGGAGCAGGTGGACAAGCTGCTGGAAATCCGCGAGCAGTGCCCGCAGCTGGCACACATCTGGTTTGACGACCCGCGCGGCCTGCGCAATTACGACGAACCCGGCCTGGCGGCACTCGATGAGCTGATTGCCGCAGGCAAGGCCTTTGCCGGGATCCACACCGATTTCTTCAAGGAAGAAGTCGCCAAGGTCAAGCCCGACGATGTGGCGGCGATGTTCTTCACCAGTGGCACCACCGGCAACCCCAAAGGCGTGGTGCACACGCATGACAGCTTGCTCAACCGCGCCCGAGCTGGGGCCGAGTTTGACAAGCTGACCTACAAGGAAGACGTGCTGGCCTACCTGCCACCAGCCTGGATTGGGCAAAACATCTTCAGTTACGCGCAGTGGCTGAGCTGCGGCTACGTGGTGAACTGCCCCGAGTCGGCCGCCACGGTGACCATCGACCTCAAAGAAATTGGACCGACCTACTACTTTGCGCCGCCCCGCGTGTTTGAAGGGCTGCTCACCAGCGTGATGATCCGCATGGAAGACGCAGGGGCGGTCAAGCGCAAGATGTTCCATTACTTCATGGACGTGGCCAAACGGGTTGGCCCGACGCTCATGGACGGCAAAAGTGTGTCCGGTGGTGAGCGACTGCTGTATGCCATCGGCGACTTTCTGGTCTATGGCCCGCTGCGCAACAACCTGGGTTTCAGTCGGGTGCGCGTGGCCTACACGGCGGGTGAGGCCATCGGGCCGGATTTGTTCAGCTTTTACCGCTCCATCGGCGTGAATCTGAAGCAGCTCTACGGCTCCACCGAGACTGCCGTGTTTGTCTGCCTGCAGCCCGACCACGAAGCGCGTGCCGACACCGTGGGTGTGCCTTGCGCGGGCGTCGAGATCAAGGTGGCCGACAACGGCGAGATTCTGGTCAAGTCGCCGGGCTTGCTCAAAGGCTATTTCAAAAACCCCGAAGCCACCGCCGAAGTGCTCACCGCTGAGGGTTGGTACCACACCAGTGACGCCGGTTTTCTGGACGCGCACGGTCACCTGAAGATCATCGACCGCGTCAAAGACGTGGGCCGCATCAAGGGCGGTGCCAACGACGGTGCCATGTTTGCACCCAAATACGTGGAAAACAAGCTCAAATTCTTCCAGCACATCAAGGAAGTGGTGGCCTATGGCGACGGACGTGACAAGGTCTGCGTCATGATTAACATCGACTTTGAAGCGGTGGGCAATTGTGCCGAGCGCCGCAATCTGCCTTACGCTGGCTACACCGATCTGGCGCAAAAGCCCGAGGTGTACCAGCTCATCAAGGAATGTGTCGAAAAAGTCAACGCCGACCTGAGCGTTGATGCCCTGCTGGCAGGTTCACAAGTCAGCCGTTTCCTGGTGTTGCACAAAGA
The DNA here is from genome assembly GCA_903905735.1 of uncultured beta proteobacterium. Lineage (GTDB taxonomy): Bacteria > Pseudomonadota > Gammaproteobacteria > Burkholderiales > Burkholderiaceae_C > Rhodoferax. The sequence continues at coordinate 34 of CAIVHU010000055.1, read as the reverse complement.
GCTGGACGCCGACGATGGTGAACTCACCCGCACC
>CAIVHU010000054.1 GCA_903905735.1 uncultured beta proteobacterium | reverse complement strand
GAGCGAATTTTGGAGTAGAACTGCGCGCCCACCGAAGGAATGATTTCAAGATGAATCCCGGCCTTGGCAAAGCTGGCCTGCAAGGACTGGGCAATATCGGGATAAGGCGGCTGATTGATGATGTCGAGCTTGATCTTCAGGTCTTTCAAACCCGCCTTGTCCAGTATCGCCTTGGCCTTGGCCGGGTCCAGCTTGTATGGGTTGTCGGACAGCGCACCGGGGAAGCCGATAGGCAGGAAGGCCTGATGGACCTGGACCTGTCCCTTGAGCAGTTTGTTGGCAATGCCGTCATAGTCCACCAGCCAACGAGAGGCTTCCCACAGCGCCGGATTCTTTAGCGCGGGGTTGTCCTTGTTGACGGTGTCGAGGGCGATGTACTGCTGGGTAGCCGAGGGAATCGACAGGATGTTGAGTCCGGCTTTGCCTTTAAGCTCATTGATCTGGTCGGCTCCGACGTCACGCGCAATATCGGCATCGCCTTTTTCAACCAGCAGTCGACGCGTGACCGGATCAGCCACGTTCTTCAAAATGACGGAGGCCAACAGCGGCGCCCCTGCCGGCGCCTTGGGGTTCGCTTCCAGGACCAGTGCTTCATTGGGCAGAAAGCTCTTGATGGTGAACGCACCGCTGCCAGCGGAATGCGTTTTCAGCCAAGCGTTGCCAAAATCATCGGCCGCTTCATGGGTCTGAACTTCCTTCTGATCGACGATGGAGGCAATCGGGGCCGTCAATATGCTCAGTGCAAATCCTGGCCCCACTTTGGCCGGCCAGGACAAGGTCACGCTGGTGTCGTCGGCCTTCTTCAGAAACGAGTCAACGTTCTCGGCCGTCCAGCCCAATTCCCCCAGAATGAAAGCCGGTCCCTTTTTAAGCTTGACCGCCCGGGACAGGGAGTAGATGACATCCTCGGGCTTGACCGGGTTACCGCTGGCAAAAGCTGCACCCGGCTTGAGCTTGAAGGTGATGCTGGAACCGTCGGTCCCGAATTTCCATGAGACCGCCAAGGCACCCTGGAGTTCAGTCTGCTTGGCCGGGTTGGACTCCACCAGGCGTTGATAAATGCTGTTGAAAGACTGGACCGTGGTCAGCTCAAAACCTTCTGCCGGATCAAAACTCACGGCGTCGGTGATGGATTGCGCCACCACCAGCGTTTTGGGCGGTGTCGCGGCATGGGCAGAGGCGAGGGACAGTATGATCAGCCCGGCCAGCGCGGTGTAGCGGAAGTTTTTCATTGTTTGGGAGTTCTTTCAGAGTCATACGCCAAATTGCGTTGTAGAAAATTCTACGTGTCCATTTTCAATATGGGAAAGACTGAATAGAGAATAGCTTATTACCGATTGGAATATTGAATTCGTCGGTGAGGGCCAACTTGTTAGCCGGGTATAAACATCGAGTGCTGAACTATTCAGGATTTCGACAATTTCGTCCTGTTTGCAACGCAGGGAGCTTCTTTGCGAGACCTGATGAGCTAATGCTTTAAATGAACTCCCCGGGAGCGGGCACTCATGATCGACTGCTTCCGCTGCACAGGAGCCGCCTGTGCCCACATTCTGCTTTTTCGCACCGACCGACTGCTTTGTAGAAACAGGCGGGGCGAAGGGCTCCTTTGGGGCGCTGATTCCCAACAGCGGCTCCTGGTCGATGGCGGGTACAGCGACCCTCAAACTCGATGCCACATTGCTGACGGTCAGGCACTGGGGTGGCTGACTGGTATGGAGCGAGCATTTCGGGAAAACCTATGTCAGCAACCGCTGCTCAAGAGCCTTTCAGCCAAGAAAACCGCCGACCTTTGTTGAACGACTGCTTCCGAGTTCGATGGGCCGAAAAATGCCTAAACTGGAACTGCATCGGGAATGACCGGTCTGGAGAACTCGACCGAAATTCCCGGCTCACGATGACCGACCGGTTACGCTGCAGTGCCGGTCTTCGTTTTGCTCCAAACCCGACATCCAATTTTGAACGCCTGCTTCCGAGAAAACTGGCTAGCTCCACCAGGCTGTTTGCAGAAAGTCGACTTGCTGAAATGCCTGCCACATAACCGACGTTGGGGCTAGGACTTGGCAGCCAGTGTTTAAGTGACGAGGAGTTATACCAGGCGGCAAAGTTGATTCGCAGGCGGACCACGGATGGCACAACTGGATTCTGAACATTTGCATTCAGGTTCTATTCTGTGTAGGTCGCATGTAACTTTTCCGCAGCAGATCGGTATAAGGGACAGACATCCACAATATGCCCTGTACCGAATCATGCCAACCACCGCCATGACCACCACATCACGCAGCATCAATAGATGCGCAAGAGTCTTCGATGGCTGCAGGATTCGCCCATGAAGGATCAGGCTGTTTTGGAACGTATCGCCCGCGGTGAACAAGAAGCCTTTGCCGAGTTGGTGAAGCGTTACCAGCAGCCTTTGTTCGGATTTCTTGGCCGTATGGGGATGACCCAGGCCCAAGCTGAAGATCTGGCACAGGAAACCTTTCTTCGCGCTTGGTTGCATCTGCGGCAATTTGATCCAGAACGCGCCCAATTCAGCACCTGGCTGCATACCATCGCACGCAACTTGGCCTTCAATTTTCTAGCCTCACGGCAGCCACAAACAGCGTTGTCTGAGGAGGCATTTGCCGATGTGGTTTGCGTACAGCCCAACCCAATGCAACGCCTGCAAATCAAGCAGGAACAAGAGCGTCTGCAACAAGCGCTGCGGAGCCTGCCAATGCAAGACAGAAGCGCGCTGGCCTTGGCTTATGTGCACGGTATCTCTCTGGCCGATGTGGCACGTATCGAAGAAGTGAGTCTGCCGGCGATCAAGACCCGATTGCATCGTGCACGTCAGGCGCTACGCGATTTGCTTAAGACAAAACCAGCACAGGAAAAAAAGCCATGAATGACGATCTGGATACCTTACTGAGTCAAGACCTGCTGAAGGCTCCCTCGGACTTCAGCTACCGCGTGATGCAGGGCATCAAGCCGTTGCCGATGCCGTTTGAACAAGTCCGCCGCCCCAAAGCCACCGCCACGGGTCACGCTTTGCGCCAACTCGCGTTTCGCTTGGGCGTGGTGAGCGCCGGGCTCTTGGGACTGAGCCAGGTGCTGGGTTTTGTCTTCGGTGTGTGGATTTCAGCGACCGCACTTTGATGCGGCGCATGCCTGTGAATCATATAAACGACCATCGAAAGGAATCTGCCATGAACGAACTCAGTTCCCCATCTTTACGCAAGCCCTGGCTTGCGGCGCTGGCCTCTTTTGTGCTGCCTGGTTTCGGACAACTCTACAACGGCGAAGTTAACCGGGCCATCTGGCTATTTTTGAGCTTTGCCCTGTTGTCAGTTACCGGACCGGCCCTGGTGGCGCTTTACCTCCCGGATGGCTGGATGGTGCCGACTCTGGTTGCTGGCCTGCTCCTGACCTTGGCGCTTTGGATCTATGGAGTCTGGCAGGCTGCCAAAGCGGCTCGCAGCAAGCAGACCTATACTATCAAGAGTTGGCAGATCAGCGGCGTTTACGCCCTGATATTTGTATTGTGCGATCTGCTCGCACTGCCACTGCTAACCCTATATGTGCGTGAACACCAGGTTGAACCGTTTCGCATCCCATCTCATAGCATGGAACCCAGCGTCTTAAAAGGCGATTACATTTTTGCCGACAAGCGCTACAACTGTCCTGGTTGCAGGCAGGGTGTGCACCGAGGTGATATTGCCATCTTTGCCTATCCAAATGATCGCAGCGTGCATTACATAAAGCGGGTCATCGCATTACCCGGAGACGTTGTGGAATACCGCAATCAGCAGCTTCGTATCAACGGACAGCCACTGCAAAATTCGCCCGTTGACGTGGTCACTGGCCTGGCTACCGAGCAGATCGATGGGCGCGGTTGGCAGATACGCCAGACCGTGGATACAACGCCCCCACGAACTGAAGCGGCAAGACCTGATCTGAACCGCGTCGCAACAAAGCCAGCCACCGAGTTGAATCTGCGCGTGCCAGATGGGCAGGTCTTTGTGATCGGAGACAACCGTGGCAACAGCGTTGACTCCCGAACATTTGGCACCGTGCCGCTTCAAGATGTGTTGGGGCGGGCACGGCAAGTCTGGTTCTCTATTGATCAGGGCAAGATACGGTGGGAACGTCTTGGCTTAGTTCTGAAATAGGGCGCATTAGAAAATGGCAATTTAGGCCGGCAAAAAGCGACCGTTCTATTGAAATCAAAATGAGCGCCCGTTGAAGCAAGCATTTAGACGCTCGTGGTGTCAATTGACGCATCCATCAATCAACGTGCCGAAAACGCATGAGTTGCCGAATTGACAAAGATCGTTAATTTGGACGTCCGGATTGCTGCCTGTCGTGGCCGTCAGCAACCGCTGCACAGCCGGTCCACGCTTTTCTCGATTGCAGCCGTTCAATTTTGACGGTCATGTCCGGAGAAAGTTGGCTGGCTCCACCAGACCCGTTGCTGACGTACGATTTTTCGATCTGGTGGGTCCATAGCAGCCGGTCGGCCTTGCAGCGACAAGTCGGTAATGTGGCGAAGATTTTGTCACTTTGAGTACCTCGGATTCCCCCGAATGCAATTCAATTGCTGTCGGATTTCTTGACAGTTCAGTTTGAGACATGTAACCAATTGTTTTCTAAACTATTGATCTAATTTAGTATTTTTACAGGGCACAAAAATTGCTTTTTCTTGGCTTGGACCTCAAGTCAACGTCTAGCTTGGGCTAAGTCAAACATTGCAATATTTCGTTGGATTGCGATTTGGATTTGATTTAGCGACGCGTCCAACGATATTTAAAGGCTCTGTCATGCGGTCAAACCAAGAAAAATCAGCGGGCGAATGTCCGGGAAGCACTAAGCTATTTCGATTGACAGGACCACTTTGCGATCTGTTCGATTCAATCCGATTCAGCTTGCCCGTTGCGATCCTGTGCTTTTCAAGTCTATCGAACGCACAGCAAATCTCTCCCAATCCCAATCCTGCAAACAGCACGATCGCGGTAACGACAAACACTGCCTTTAATTCTGGGGCAGCGTATGACAACTCTGGGGTGATTAACGTTGCGTCGCAATCTGCGCAACTCACGAATGGAACTGCTTCATCCACGGGGATTATGAACAATCTGAGCGGGGCTGCTATCAATAATACTGGACAGTGCCTAGTTTTCCAGCGGGATTCACGCTGCCATTCGTTCACTCTCAAATGGCGGGTCATGGCGGCTATATTTGGTGATGATTTTCGTCAGGTCAGGTGCAGAAGCGGGAACCGCCAAAAATGCCGGGAGGGT
>CAIVHU010000053.1 GCA_903905735.1 uncultured beta proteobacterium | reverse complement strand
TATTGCGCCACCATGCACAAGCAGGGGGCCAATATTTTTGACTCCCTCGTTGCAGCCTTCAAGGGTGCAACGCCTCAGCCCAGCTTCGCCTGAAATCAGTACGGTTGCCTAAAACCGGGCTGAGTAGTTACGATTCATTGAAGGCTAACAGACCCAGGGTGGGTCTGCGGATGCCAAGGGATTCATGTCAACTGACCAGAGCGGACGCCAGACTGTTGGCATGGCAAGCCGTCCAAACTTCCTCTGAAGTTCGTGGCCTGGAGACTGAATTGGTACTTGTGTCAATAAAAGTTGACATTTGTCATTGTTTTGTTGCTAGACCAGACGATAGACTCTCAATCAAGCCTTTGAATAAACATAGTTGGAACTGATATGTCGTTGAAATGGAAAGATGGCTACAAAATTGGCCATGATGAAATTGATGCTCAGCACAAGCAGCTGTTCAGCATGGTCAATGATTTGCTCGCTGCAACCGATACGGCCGGTCTTACCACTGGTGCGATGGCGTTGTTCAAGTACACCCGTGAGCACTTTGCTCATGAAGAACAACTCATGAGGCGCATAAATTACCCTGCGATGGCCAATCATCAGGCCCAGCACGATAGTCTCATTTCACGACTCAATGAGGTTGCTGCCAGAATTGCCAATGAAACAATCAACCGGGAGGTGCTTGAGGCATTCTTGTCGGACTGGCTCTTGAACCACATCGCGACGACTGACACCAAGTTGGCCACCTATGTGCGTTTGAACGGCGAAAGTTTGCAGACCAGCCTGGCAACTGAGCAGTGAAATCATTGCCATGCCAATTCCAATTGAGCCCTCCGCACTTGCCAATGAAGCGGACACCCAATCTAACGAACGATTTGCCCTGCTCGACGAAGTCAATTTTAAGTGGCTCATGGCGGGACTGGGGTTGTGGATTGATATGGAACGGTTCCGACTTGACGCGTGTTACGCCAATCATTTTTTGGAACTGGCCGAAGCCACAGAATCACGTGCATTGCGCAACTGCGCTGCTTCACTGAGAGGTCAGAGAACCATGATTTCGCATTGAGGTCAAGTCCCAACAGTACTGAGATTTAGACCTAAGGCAACCGGATTTTTTAGTCACACAACGGTGTGTCACTGAGTTAGCCGGTTGGCGTTATGACCGCCGAGCTGGAAATCCGCTCGATGACCAGATTTCGGCATTGAAGCAGTGGCTCCAAGCGCTCGCCGGTGGTCGGTGGCGCGGCGTTGTCAAATAGATTTTGAATGGTTACAGGCGTTCCCGAAGTTCATCACGGATGGCAGCCACCCAGCGCTCAGTGTCATATTGAAAATATTCGTTGAAAGAACGGGCGTCAGGCAACCTTGCTCGCCTTCATGCTGGCAGCAGCAAGAACTGCCAGCAGCACGACCGTGCTCAACACCATGAACCCCTGGGAATAAGCAGAAAAAATGCCGGGTGCCGCCGAACCATAGATGCTCTCCCGCCACTGAACGAACACTGCAATCACCGCGATGCCGAGAACCCCACCGAGCTGTCGCATGTAGCTGACTACGGTCGAAGACTGGGCCAGGTGCTGAGTATCCAAGTGTCGCAAAGTCGCCAGGCTGAGCGCTGGCAAAATCAACCCGAGCCCGATGCGGCCTGTCACCGTTGCTGCGAACAGCTCTTTGTCACCAATGTGGCCACCCAAGACGGCAAACATCAAAAATGACAGACCGAAGAGCATGAGGCCGCCCATCGTGATGTATTTGGGCGAGTACCGGTCAGCCATTCTGCCCGCCACAGGTGTCGACAATGCCAGTGCGATGCCTCCGGGCAAAAGCACCATGCCAGCCGCTGTGGCTGAGTAGCCGAGCGCTTTCTGAAGAAAAACGGGTATCAGATAGGTGGAACCGAACAAACCAAAGCCGTAGGTGAACGAGACCAAGCTACCCATCGTGAAGGTCCGATTGCCAAAAAGTTCAATATGGATGATGGGGGAAGGGCTGCGACGGGCATGCCAGACAAATACGCCTGTCAACGTCAGTGCCAGGATGAATTGAGCCACCGTCCACCAAGCCATCAAGCCACTGTGCTGAAGGCTGGAAACGCCTTCGACTAGTGCCAGGGTGGCCAGCGATAGCAGGCTGACCCCCAACCAGTCAAAACGCCGCGTCACAATTTCTCGTGGCAAGGGCAGCCAGTACAAGCCCAGCAGACCGGCCACCAGGCAGAAGGGCAGATTGAGCAGAAAAATCGCCTGCCAACCGAAATGGTCCACCAGCAGACCGCCGAATGCGGGAGCGACCGCCGGTGCCAGCACCAGTCCCAGAGTGAGAATCCCCACTGCTCGACCCTGATTCGATGGTGGGAACAGGCGCATGACGAGCAGGGTGCCCAGCGGCTGGAGAATGCCCGTGGCCGCTCCTTGGAGTATCCGGATGAAGACCACGGCAGGGAAACTGCTCGCCAGGCTGCCAGCCACACTGGTCAGCGTCAATGTCATCACGGCCAGCAAGAAAAGACGGCGAAAACCCAGGCGGTCCAGCAGCCAGGGCGTCGGCAGCATCGAAAGCGTCATCGCCACCATGAAACCGGTCATGGTCCACTGTGCCCGTTCTTGTCCAATGCCGAAATCCCGGCTCAAGGCCGTGATGGCCACGTTGAAACTGGAGGTGGACAGCACCCCGGCAACGATGCCTATCCCGACGACGAGAAGCAAACGCCATTTGAATCGAGTGCCATGCAGGAGAGCAAGGCTTTCAAATGTGGCTGGGCGGGGGAGGAGTTGCATGTCTTTGCGTCAATATACCGTCCTTGTTGTAACGGAATGTCGGGCATTCACGGAAAGACAGTGAGCTGGTCTTGAAAAAGGGGCGCCAGAGCGCCATTGCACGGTCCCGCCGGGTGCAGCGGGTGTCTCCCCGACAGTCGTTTAGCCTCCGGCACTGCGCCGGGTACGCTGGTCGATGTCGTGCATGCGGCGCTCGAGGTCATACACACTGACTGCCTCGGCAAGGTATTGGTCATCAAGGTCTTTTTGAGACCGGAGCATTGGTTGAATAGCTTTGATAAGCTGTGAAAACAGGGACATGATGAGTCCTCCAACAAGTTTTGTGGTGTTAGCATAAGGGTTTACCCTAATAAGATGCCGCAGTAGGGTTTTTAACTGGACCCCGAATGTGGGACGTTAGGAGGTGTTGGGTGCCCTTGTTCAAAGCGGTATCACGACATCACGGCAACCTGGCAAGTTGATAAAGAACTGGACCTGGACTCCAACCTGAGTTTGATATGACTGTTCAATGGAACGATGCACTCAAGACCGGCGATGCTGAAATTGATGCACAGCACGTGGAGTTGTTTCGGCGGGTCAACTTGCTGCTCGCCATGACCGACACGCTGAGCCTGACCAAGTGCCTCATCAGCCTGTTCAAGTTCACCCGGGAGCATTCTTCACACGAAGAATACGTGATGCGCAAAATCCGGTTTCCGGAAATTTTCCCTCACCTCATCGAGCACAACGAGTTACTGACCCAGCTGAATCGCGTCGCTGAAAGTATCGCCAATGAAACTTTTGTCAAGCAAGATTGGCGGGAATTTTTTAGCGTCTGGCTGATTCACCATATTGAGACTTCAGACCGGCAATTGGTTGCTTACCTCGCTGAGCATCCTGTGCCCAAAGAGCGGTGAAGCACATTTGCCAGCTGGGCCCGGCCGTGTTTTGCGAACAAGTGGTCGACTGCGAGAACCAGAAAATAGGATGCCAGCATATCCGTCGGCATCACCAGTGCCTTCATGGCGCAACACCGATGCTTTGCAATGCCCATTTGCCTCCTGACAAATGAGTCCGATGAAATTTTTCTACGTCAAGCTTCCGGTTGGTCCCAGACTTGAGGGTGGTGAGCAGATATTCCACGACGGATTGGAATCTGCCCTAATGGCGCACCATCTGGGCTACGTTCTGGGTTGGGGTGACTCTCTATCCCGTGCGAACGCCAGCGAGCCTCCTCACTTGGCATTTCACCGGGTCGATATCGAGGTCACTGACATAGAGCCAGCTTTATCACTGCTTCGAAGCACACTGGTCGCGCTGGAGGCTCCAACCGGCACCGAGATTCACTACACCATTGACGGAGCAGCTTTGCAGGACATTGCCAGTTCTGATGGGTGGCGTACCGAGCCGTGCAGCACAACGCGACGCCACGTCACGTCAGGCTTTTCGGATGGCTACACTAATTCGTAGGGATAAACGACACCTTCAAGCCAATAGGGATACGCCTCGTTCTGGGACCAGAAGGCGTCGAATCCCTATTGGGGAACTACGCGGATTTGGGCGCAATGGCAGGGATGTAGGGGCCAGTCGGGTGGTCTGACAACTCAGTCCACCATATAGCGATGAGACATTGAATTCAACACTGAGTTTTGAGGCAATAAATCGAGTTCTTTCGGGGGGCGACCTGGCCGGTGGTTGACAGTCTCAGAAACGACCGTTTACGCAACCCGAAAAGTCAACGAGCAGATGCATTTTGGCGACCAGGTGGACTCTATTTCGGCATCGCAAAGCGAAGGCAAACAACGGAGACAACGGAAATGAGTTGCTTAGTCTTGACTTTGCATGTGTGTTCGGTCAAACCTCCCTGACAATCCACACTTTTCTTGGCGGAATGCCTCCCCAAGACGCTGGCAAATTGCCAAGCATTTTCTTTGTTACCCAACCGCAGGAGCCTTTAAATGAAATCCCGTGCCGCCGTTGCGTTCGAAGCTGGTCAGCCGCTGCAAATCGTGGAAATTGATGTTGCCCCCCCAAAAAAGGGCGAGGTTCTGCTCAGGATTACCCATACCGGTGTGTGTCACACCGACGCTTTCACACTGTCTGGCGATGACCCGGAAGGCATTTTTCCGGTCGTTCTAGGCCATGAAGGGGCCGGCATCGTCGTGGAAGTGGGTGAGGGCGTGACCAGTGTCGCGCCAGGTGACCATGTGATTCCGCTGTACACGGCCGAATGCAAGGAATGCCTGTTTTGCAAGTCTGGCAAAACCAACCTCTGTGTGGCTGTTCGAGCCACACAAGGCAAAGGCCTGATGCCTGATGGCACCACGCGGTTCTCGTACAACGGCCAACTCATCTACCACTATATGGGGTGCTCCACCTTCAGCGAGTACACGGTGGTTGCGGAAGTCTCTCTCGCCAAGGTCAATCCCAACGCCAACCCGGAGCAGGTGTGCCTGCTGGGCTGTGGCGTGACCACCGGCCTGGGCGCTGTCAAGAACACCGCGAAGGTGCAGGAAGGCGACAGCGTTGCCGTCTTCGGGCTTGGCGGCATCGGTCTGGCGGTCTTGCAAGGCGCCAAGCTGGCCAAGGCGGGCCGCATTTTTGCCATCGACACGAACCCTTCCAAGTTTGACCTCGCCAGGACTTTTGGCGCGACAGACTGCATCAACCCCAATGACTACGACAAGCCTATTCAACAAGTGATTGTGGAGATGACTGGCTGGGGGGTGGACCATACGTTCGAGTGCATCGGCAACGTGAACGTCATGCGCGCCGCTCTGGAATGCGCTCATCGGGGATGGGGTCAATCCATTGTCATCGGCGTGGCCGGTGCGGGACAAGAGATTTCGACACGTCCCTTCCAACTGGTCACCGGCCGCACCTGGAAGGGAACCGCATTCGGCGGTGTCAAGGGCCGCAGCGAGCTTCCCGGCATGGTCGAGGACGCCATGAGCGGGGCGATTGAACTGGCGCCTTTTGTCACGCACACCCGTGGTCTGGCCGACATCAACGAAGCGTTCGACCTGATGCATGAAGGCAAGTCCATTCGCACCGTTATCCACTTTTAGCCCACTAACCGGTACTTCGATGCCCACTGCCAATTCCAAGCTCGAGCTATTGAGCCAATACGCATGCGCCGGTGGCTCCCAAAGCTTCTATTCGCATCCATCCGAAACCATTGGTCTTCCCATGCGGTTTGGGGTATTCCTGCCGCCGACAGCAGGGCCAGGCAACGCTGTGCCGGCTATCCTGTATCTCGCGGGTTTGACCTGCAACGAAGAGACGTTCTTCATCAAAGCAGGCGCTCAACAGTTCGCGGCCCAGCACGGAGTGGCACTCATATCTCCTGACACGAGCCCGCGCGGAGCGAATTTTCCCGGCGAGGCAACCGACTGGGATTTCGGGGTGGGAGCAGGCTTTTATCTGGACGCCACCCAAGCGCCCTGGGCCAAGCACTGGCAGATGGAAAGCTATCTGACGAAGGAACTGGTGCCGCTGCTCGGTGCACATCTTCCGATAGATGCCTCCCGCCTTGGCACCATGGGCCATTCCATGGGTGGTCACGGCGCGCTCACTTTGGCTTACCGCAACCCTGGTTTGTTCAAGAGCCTGTCCGCACTAGCCCCAATCTGCGCACCAAGCCTGTGTCCTTGGGGCGAAAAAGCGTTCACCGGCTACCTTGGGGATGACCGTGCCCTGTGGGCCGAGCATGATGCGTGTCAGCTGATTCTGCAAAGACACCATCGCGGTGAGGACGTGTTGTATCCCCAGGGCATTTTGATTGACCAGGGAGGTGGGGACAGGTTTCTGGATGTTCAGTTGCACCCGGACAAGCTGGAGCAAGCCTGCCACATCAGCCAACAGCCGCTGCAGGTTCGCAGGCACCCAGACTATGACCACGGCTATTACTTCATCCAGTCGTTCATGGCCGACCATGTCGCTTTCCACGCGCAGAAGCTGCGAGCTTGAGGTGGATAGGCCGTACGTCAAATAGCGGCAGGTTCATGGCGCATCGCCACAGGCATAAACTTGATTGGCTTCCGTCTGATTTAATGCCGTTGCTTGTTCCAGAAAGTAGGTGTGTTATGGCAAAACGCATGTTGATATTGATATCATGACCTTACCTGACAGGCACCAACGGAGACCCAGATAAGGTTGCCAAAAATTTGGTTGCGATGGAACAGATGGTGCGGCCCATTTTCGAGCGTGGTCACCTTGCCCTGGTCGGAGAATGGCTGGCCTGGCCAGTTATTCGGGCCACTGGGGGGCTTAGCCAAAACGATGAGATTTTCAAGACCTATCAATATCCGGTGGCGCATCGACGGCTGAGTCGATGTGATGCAGTTTTCCGAATTGCTGGCCAGTCCAATGGAGCCGACATGGAAGTCGCGAAGGCCCGCGAGATGGGCCTGCCCATATTCACTGATTTGAGTCAGGTGCCGGTGGTGGACGAAGGTGCTTGATTTTCGACCACATTTGGCGACCCATACACATGAACCTCACTCAACAGTCAGACGACGACATTTTGTCGATAGCCAATCCGCTGATGGATAACTTAATGGACGCGTCGACGCACATTGACTACGAACGACACATACGGGACTTTTCTGACAGACTCAAGTCGCAATTGCCCAAGGAACGATTGGAGAGCATCTGTCGGGAGTACCAGTCCACCAAGGGTTTTTTTGCCAGCAGAGAATTTGTGAAGCTGTTTCGCCGCCCCGACTCAATTGCCATCGTATGGAGGCAATGCTTTACCAAGCAGGCCGGTGAATTCGTTGCGGAGATGGTTTTGGTTCAACAGGGCGACAGATATCTCGTTGACCATGTGATGGTTTTTTAGGCAATAAACGGGGCCAGAGAGGCACCTTGTCGGGTGACTGCACCACTACTTTTTACCTATCGCCGCTGCCCGTACGCTATGCGTGCCCGAATGGCCCTTTTGCTGGCGGGCATCGCATTCGATGGCTTTGAAATCGTGTTGCGCGATAAACCTGCGGCGCTGTTGGCCTTATCGGCCAAGGCCACCGTGCCTGTGCTGCAACTGCCCGACGGTCAGGTGCTGGACGAAAGCTGGGAGATTGTTCACTGGGCGCTGGCATCTCAAGACCCGCATGGCTGGTGGAGCCGGTCTCAATCACCTGAAAATCTTGACCTGCTGGCCCTTAACGATGGGCCGTTCAAGTTCCATCTCGACCGCTATAAATACCCCGAGCGTTACAGTGAGCCAGACCGAAACGCTCATCGAGAGCAAGCGTTGACCGTTCTGTTGTTGCCGTTGGAAAAAGGATTGCAGCGCGAACCCAATCTGGGCGGGGTTGCACCTTGCGCGACCGATATCGCGCTGTTTCCTTTTGTGCGCCAGTTTGCTGCAGTGGAGCCAGCCTGGTTTTTGGAGCAATCTATGCCAGCGCTTCACTCTTGGCTGAAACGTTGGCTGGCCAGTTCGCCCAGCGGATACTGTGGCGTGTTGCGGCACACAAACCGGTATTCGGCCTGGTTCGTGGCCATGCGATGCAGCATCACCTGATGCTGGCTGAACTTGTACAAGTCAGTCGACAGCAGAGAGCCAATGACAGGCTGGAAGGGTTTGGAGGCCATGGTTGTCATATTTTTCCAATTTGGCGGATGCTGGCATTGCGGCGGTAACGGCTCAAGTGATGGGGTCAAGCTGTACCAGTTGGCACCTGCCAAGGACCAAGGCGCATCTTAGAGTGCTCACGTCGTTGACTCTGTTGCGCGTGGCTCACCTGTTGAAGTTGTGCGCCCGAAGACTCAGCTTACGCGAACAACCATCGCTGAATGAGTCTTGTGTAGCGCGGCATCACCAAGTAAACCATCAAGAAGACGACCACTCCGGTAACCACCAGCGTTGTTAAAAGCACACTGGTTGGCACCCCAAGATTTCTGAGCGTCGGTGTGACCAACAGCGGCACGCCAAGAGCTAACGGGTAAATCGCGGACCAGGTCACCAAATATTGCTTCCAGCGAATGGGTACTTTGGCTTTCGCGCCGCTCGGCGTAAACCAGAAATCCAACCCACTGCTGATGAAGAAGTCATCACCGCTGACAAATAGTGGCTCGACCACTTTGATGAGACGGCTACGTTCTGGTGATTCCATCCAGGCCTGAAGGTGTGAACGCGTGTCAAACCGAATCACAACGGTGTATGTTTCGGTCAATCCAGGTATCGGACGAATAGGATGCCAGTCAAGGTGCCCTGGTGACGCTTTGCAAAGCGACGAAATCTCGTCCAGCCATCGTTCGTAGTCGGCGTGCCTGTATTCCCGCACTCTATGCGTGATGACAACCGTTGCGCCATGGTCATCTCTCTGCACAGCAGCCTTCTTCTTGTTCATGCGTATTCAAAACTTTGTGAAGTTGATTGGTAAGACTCCGCTCATGTCTAGCACGTGGCAATTATGGAGGTCGCACATTTCCAGTTGGTGCTCATGGTTAATCCTCATGAGAGTTTCACTAAAAAGGTCTAGACCCATCCCCGCACCCATTGAGCGCTGTCGCGCAGTTCTATCCATTCCATGCGCCGGATGGACCTGGAATGAACAGCTTCCAAGTCAATCCACTCCACCTTGCCACCCTCAAGTTCCGTTGCCACCACTTTCGTCACCAGAAAGTGCCTTTCTTTGGCCACGGGTTTGATGGCCGTCCATTTTGATAGCAGCAGTTTTTTGGCTGTATTGAAGTCATGTGGGCGTGAATGTCTTGGACGGAGCGTTGGATGATGCCACCTCGATGCTCTCAAGCCGACGATATATTGAGTAGCCACCACCCGGTCCATGAACGCTGGTGACCAGTACCTTAACGACCAGCTCAGGGTATGACAGCGAAATTTGGTGTCGCGATGCAACATCAGCCAGCCGTAACGCAAGGGAATCGACCGTTGTGTGTTGGCGCACAGACTGTTTGCGCAGGTTGGACAAGACTGATACCGGTCCGTTATTTGACCAACCCGCACGGCGCACCTACCAATTTGAACCAAGGAGGTCCTTCGAAAATGCATGATTACGCTTCCAACGCGACAACATTGAGGACCTTCCGGACAACGCATGCTTGCCTGCCAGATAGCGAAAGTGACGAGGCGTTCATTTGCATGCTCAATTCGTACCGAAGCAGCGGCGGACTGGCACGCGCGAAAGAGGTGTTCAGCCTGTTCAAGACCCGCAGTGACCTGGGTGTTGCTGCGCTGGCCAGGTCGATAGCGCAACGCAGCGTGCTGAGCCTGCAGTGGCACGCCGATGTGTGGATGCCCCTGTTCCAGTTTGAGCGCCAGAGCATGACCGTTAAACCGATTATGGGGCCAGTGTTTGCGGCGCTGAACTCAGTATGTACCCCATGGGCGCTTGCGCATTGGTGCGCGCAACCCAACCAATGGCTGGACGGCGAAAGCCCGGCTGACATCCTGGATGCCGATGCCACCCGGGTGTTGCGCGCTGCCTGCGCAGAGCGATTCGCGCTTATGTAACCGACTTCTCAGTCAGACCTAGGCACGGATGACATCCCACTTTGCGTGAACGCAGGCAAATATCTGCCTGGATTCAACTCAAAGGGCGAAAGGCAAATGGTCGCACTGTGGTAACCACTTTGTCACGAGATTTAGGCTGCGCAGGGAAGACGAGCCGAGACTGCGGCGTTCGCATAAATCTTGTGTGATGCCTTGGCTTCGGTCGTATTCTTACCGCTGTTCGATATCTGACAACACAGCGTATGCGCGGCAAATTCTAGACATCCACTGCAGCGGCCGAACCGCTTTGACTAAACCCGACAATTTGGCAAATAGCTCAAATTATGCTCATTGAGCCGTCTGCAAAAGATTTCAAAACGATGAGAGCTTCGCCCGCCCGACCTCGAAGTGAGATTTCGTCTTGGTGGGCTTTGAAAATATGAGCAGCAGCTGGAAACTTTTCCAAATCAGCCTTTGTGAGCTGGCTGAACCCCATGCTCCAAGAAGCAAACTGCCGTGAGGCAATTTCTTGCTCGATGAGAACAAAGATACCAGTATGACGGGGGTCAGCCTGAATTGCCTGATATGTTTCAAGCACCTCGCCTTTCTCGCCTTCAAGCACCTGCATAACGTTGCCATCTGCGTACAGCATCATGCCGGTAATATTTTTTCGCTTGTTATTTCGCACTGCCGCTTCAAGAATATCGGGCAATATTTCAGGTTGGTCTGTGACCATTGAACTCATGTAAATCAATTGAAAAAGAGCCATTTCTTAACACCTGAATTTTTTGAAAAGAAGAAAATGTTCATTGTGAAATTTCGGTACAACTTCAGTCTAGTCGCCTTCGCAGCCTGACCGCTTTCTTGATGCCATAGCAACCCTTGGCAAGAGCCAAGCTGGGCATGCCAGTTACTAACCTCTGTCCAGACTCAATGGCGCAGAAAGCAGCCAGCAAGCCCATGACCAGGCAAAAGCCAGCAGTAAGGATTACAAGACCGGAGCGGTCACGGCCCAGTCAGCGGTCATGTTTGTGAGACTGGATAAATCAGCGTGTCCGAAAAGTCCGACCCAACGCAAATACCGAATTGGGCACGTTGGGAAGCGCGGACAGCCGAACCGGCATCTTGAACACCCCCCGATATGGTGATGATTTATGCTCAATCTTGATACCCATG
>CAIVHU010000052.1 GCA_903905735.1 uncultured beta proteobacterium | reverse complement strand
GGCTGCGCGCCGTTGGTGATCTGCTTGGCCGCGTTCAGGATGTCGGGCGTCACGCCAAAGTATTCCGAGCCGGTGTACGCGCCCAGGCGGCCAAAGCCGGTGATGACTTCATCAAAAATCAGCAGGATATTGTTGGCGGTGCAAATGTCGCGCAGGCGCTGCAAATAGCCTTTGGGCGGCACGATCACACCGGCCGAGCCGGCCATCGGCTCGACGATGACGGCGGCGATGTTGCTCGCATCGTGCAGCGCAATCAGGCGCAACAAGTCATCCGCCAGCTCGGCACCTTTGTCCGGGCAGCCGCGTGAAAACGCGTTGCTGGCCAGCTGGGTATGGGGCAGGTGGTCAGCCTGGATGCCCTGGCCAAACATCTTGCGGTTACCGCCAATGCCACCCACCGAAATACCGCCAAAGTTGACGCCGTGGTAACCCTTTTCCCGGCCGATCAGCAGTGTCTTGGTGCCCTGACCCTTGGCGCGCCAGTAAGCGCGGGCCATCTTCAGCGAGGTGTCGGCCGACTCGGAGCCCGAACCGGTGAAAAAGGCGTAGTCCAGGCCTTCAGGGGTGAGTTCCTTGAGCTTGTTGGCCAGCGCGAATGAGAGCGGGTGGCCAAACTGGAAGGCTGGCGAATAGTCCAGCGTCGCCAATTGATGGCGCGCGGCTTCCACAATCTCGGCGCGGCCGTGGCCCAGGCCGCAGGTCCATAAACCCGACAAGCCGTCGAATATCTTGCGTCCGTCGCTATCGGTGTAATAGCAGCCTTCAGCCGCTGCCATCATGCGCGGGGCGGCCTTGAAATTGCGGTTGCCGGTGTACGGCATCCAGTGTGGTTCCAGCCACGCAGCATCCGTGCGGGGCTGGGCCAGTACTTTGGTGTCGGTCAGGTTCATGGTGGGTGTCCTTGAAAAGTGGTGCGCGGCATCCGGGCTGGTGTGGCGCATCGATAAAACGCGATTGTGTGTGGCGCTGTTACTCTTATGATTGCTTAACTATCACTGTTCGGTTGCCAATTCATGCAAGTAAACACCCGCGCCGCACTGGGCCAACTCAGCGACATGGACATCCGCCTGTTGCGGGTGTTCAAAACGGTGGTCGATTGCGGGGGCATGGCGGCTGCCGAACTGGAGCTCAACATCGGCACCAGCACGGTGAGTCGCCATATCAAGGATCTGGAAACCCGCCTTAGCCTGACCCTGTGCCGCCGGGGCCGCGCCGGGTTTGCCCTCACGCCCGAGGGCGAGCAGATTTACGCCGAGACGCTACGCCTGCTGGCCGGGGTGGATGCGTTTCGCAGCCGGGTCGATGAAATTCACCAGCGCATGGGGGGTGAACTGCATCTGGCAGTGTTTGACAAAACCGCCAGCAACCCCGAGGCGCACATTGGTGAGGCGATTGCGCTGTTTCAGGCACAAGCCCCGGATGTCAGCCTGCACTTGCACGTGGCTCCGCTGAACGTGATCGAGCGCGGTGTGCTCGACGGCCAGTTTCAGGTGGGCATCATCCCCGGCCACCGCAGTTCCGCTGCATTGGCCTATGACGAACTGTTTTCTGAGACCATGTATTTATATTGCGGCCAGGCGCACCCGCTGTTTGGGGCCAGTCCCGCGCAAGAACCGTCCGACTGGGCCGCGTTGCAGACCCATGCGTTTGCCGGGCTGGGCTACCACTCGCCCAACATGGAGATGGCGCAGCAGGTGCAGCTCACCCGCCAGGCCACGGGGTATGACCAGGAATCGATTGCCACGCTGATCCTCTCGGGCCGCTACCTGGGGTTTTTACCCGACCACTATGCCGCCGAGTTTGTGCACCAGGGCCGCATGCGTGCGCTGCAGGCGCAGGCGTTTGGCTACCGCTGCAGCTTTTTTGGCATCGTGCGCGCCAGCCCGCAGGCGGCACGCGTCACGCTGGCGTTTCAGGCCTGCCTGCGTCAGGCGCACGCTGCGCCTGCACCACGGCGGGCGTGATACGCTCTGTGCATGAAAAAGTTAGACGTTTTATGCCGCTAGCCCTCATGGAGAATGCGCAGGTAGCTATTAAAAAGATACTATCTGTACTGGCTGGAGGCGCGCTCTGAACCAGGTCTTGCGCGATGCCAGCGGTCTGAACGGCGGCATTGTGGCGATATTTGTCACGGTGTATGTCGGCATGATCCTGGGTGGTTTGCCCCGGCTCAAGCTCAACCGCTCGGGCATTGCGTTGCTGGGCGCGATAGCCGTGATTGGCATCGGTGCCGTCAGCACCGAAGAAGCCGCCCGCACGGTCGATCTGCCCACCATGCTGCTGCTGTTTTCGTTCATGGTGGTGTCGGCGCAGTTGCGCCTGGGCGGGTTTTATGTGGCGGTGACGCAACGGGTGGCAGCCCTGCCGATGGGGTGCACCGGGCTGCTGGGTGCTCTGATTGCGGTGTCGGGGGCACTGTCAGCCATTTTTTCCAACGACGTCATCTGCCTGGCCATGACCCCGGTGGTGGTGCAACTGTGTTGGCAGCGCGGTTTTGCGCCGGTGCCGTTTTTGGTGGGGCTGGCGTGTGCGGCCAACATCGGCTCGGCCGCCACGCTGATTGGCAACCCGCAAAATATGCTGATCGGCTCGCTGATGCATCTGCATTTTGGCGACTACCTGCGCCAGGCGCTGCTGCCGGTGAGTTTGAGTCTGGGTGTGTTGTGGGCCTGGCTGGTGTGGGGGCCGCAGGTGGACCAAGCCGGTGAATCTGCGCTCGTGGCGGCTGGTCTTGCGCCGCCAGCAGGGGTGGCCAGGGCTGGGCAGGGCCCGGATCTGGATGCGGCGGATGTTTTCCCGTTTGACACCTGGCAAACTATCAAGGGCCTGACGGTGGCCACCGCGCTGCTGGCGGTGTTCTTGTTCACCGGCTGGCCGCGCGAGGTGGCGGCCCTGGTGGGCGCGGGCGTGCTGCTGATGAGTCGGCGCTTTCACTCATCCCACGTCATGGGGTTTGTCGATTGGGAACTGCTGGTGCTGTTTGCCGGTCTGTTTGTGGTGAACCATGCGTTTGCCAGCACCGGCCTGGCGGCTGATGCGGTGGCGCTGCTGGCGACACAAGGTGTGCATCTGAACGAACCCGGGCCTTTGTTGATAGCGGGGGTCACGCTATCAAATCTGGTGTCCAACGTGCCTGCAGTGATGCTGCTGCTGCCGCACCTGCAGGGCCCGCAGGCCGGGTCGACGCTGGCGCTGGTGAGCACACTGGCCGGTAATTTGCTGCTGGTGGGCTCGATTGCCAACCTGATCGTGGTGGACCTGGCGCAAAAAGGCGGTGTCCAGATCGACTGGCGCGACCATGCGCGCATCGGTGTGCCAGTGACGGCACTGACTCTGGCGGTGCTCTGGCTGACTTTGCGCTAGCCCGGCTTGCCCTTGACAACCGACCCAAGTACCCGGTCGGGTCAATTTCATTCCATATTGCAAAATTATTTTCTACCTTATGGGGAAGGATTGATGTGAATCAATAAATACAAGGGTTTACCCTATAACAATATAAGCATGAACTACTTAATAGCTGGCAGCCGTCAAGGTGCGAGCCGCTTCACACAAACGCTCTGGGTCTCAGGGCGCGTTCTTCCCTACGCACTTTCACGAGGCATGCCCCTATGAGCAAGACGCGAAATCTTGTCGTGTTGTTCGTGACCCTGTTTGTCTTCTGGGTCATGCTCAATGGCTCCCTGGCGACCGATGTTTTGCTGGTGGGCGCAGCCACGGCGCTGGTCATCACCCTGCTGTTTCACAACGGCCTGGCGCTGTTCTCGGAATTCCGCTTCACCCCCAAGGCGATCATCACGGTGCCCATCTACGTGGTGTTTTTCCTGAAAGAACTGGTCAAGTCCAACATCAACGTGGCCAGGATCGTGCTGTCACCTGCCCTGCCGCTCACGCCGGGCATCGTCAAGGTGCGCACCCGGCTGAAAAGCCGCATGGGGCGCTTGTTGCTGACCAATTCCATCACCCTCACACCCGGCACGCTGACGGTCGATGTGGTGGGCGAATGGCTCTATATCCACTGGGTGACGGTGGATTCGGCCGAGGTGGAAGAAGCCACTGCCGCCATCGTGGGCGGGTTTGAGCGCTATCTGGAGGTCATGTATGGTTGATTTGCTGATTGCCGTGGCCGCATCGCTGACCGGCGTGGCTTTTTTGCTGGCGCTGTACCGGTTTCTCAAAGGGCCGTCGGTGGCCGACCGGGTGGTGGCGTTTGACGTGATGACCATCGTGGGCACCTGCGTCATCGTGCTGGTGTCCTACCTGCTTGGCCGGGGCATCTATCTGGATGTGGCGCTGATCTACGCGCTGTTGTCGTTTCTCGGGGTGATTGTGGTTGCCCGTTATCTGGAGCGGGGGTTGTGATGGACGCGATGCTGGGTCTGATGGGTGGCTTGCTGCTGGTGGCGGGTTCCCTGTTTTTGTTGTTGGGTGGTCTGGGGCTGGTGCGCATGCCCGATGTGTTCAACCGGATCCAGGCTGGCACCAAGGCTACCACGCTGGGCACCATGTTGACGCTGGCAGGCATGGCCTGCCTGCAGCCGGACTGGACGGTGAAATTGCTGCTGATCGGGCTGTTCATTTTGCTGACCAATCCCTTGTCGTCCCAGGTGATGGCACGCGCGGCGCATCGCACCGGCAGTGCCAAAACGCCTCTGACGGTGGTGGACCGGCTGGCAGAAGACACTGGGGAGGCCACATGAGCACCCTGATCTCAATTTTGACGGTGGTGATGTGCATCGGCATGGTGGGTGCTGCGCTGCTGGCCATCCAGACCAAGAGCCTGCCGATTGGCATTCTGGCGGCTGGCCTGGTGAGTCTGATTGCCTCGGTGGTGTTTCTGATCATGGCCTCGCCCGACGTGGCCATGACCGAGGCGGCCATTGGCAGCGGGCTGAGCACCTTCCTGTTCTTTTTCGTGCTGGGCCGCGTTCGCGGTGGCGAACATGACGGAGACGACCGTGGTTAAGCGTTTCATTGCTCTACTTTTAATGGCGGCTATCGGTGCCGTGTTTGCCACGCTGGTGGCTGGCTACGTGCCCGACGAGGCGCTGAACCTCACCGCCAACTATTACGCTGCGCATGCCGCGCAGGACATTGGCACGGCCAACATCGTCACCTCCATCGTCATT
>CAIVHU010000051.1 GCA_903905735.1 uncultured beta proteobacterium | reverse complement strand
TGCTTTGTTCGTCTCCAGTGGTGACATTGAGCCAAACGAGCAGGCCAATACGTTGACCATCAGCATCCATCGCATGGCTACGCCGGCGCATGACAAGGCCCTGGGCCTCTTGCTAGCCGACTTGACTGACCAAACGATCTGACACCCGGAAACCGGAGCCAAAATGATCTTTCGCTTGGTCTGATGTGCCGTTGACGGTTCCTTGCGGATCAGGAAATTTGAACTGGTGGCGCTAACCACTTTTGGCACGTTGATGATTGCCACCAACGTGTTCAACAACGCTCTGCAAGTAGACCTGGACGACAGCCTCAAAACCTACAGCGCTCAGGGGGCACAGCATGGCTGATTTTTCTGGCAAAGTGGCTTTCATCACCGGTGCGGCACACGGCCAGGGGCGCGCCGTGGCGCTGGCGCTGGCCGCCGAAGGTGCACGCATCGTGGCCTTTGACATTGCGCGCACGCTGGACTACCCCGGCTACGCGCTGGGCCAATCTGAGGAGCTTGACAGCCTGGTGCGTGAGGTGCACGAACGAGGTAGCGTGGCTTTGGCCTTTGTCGGTGACGTGCGGGTGGATGCTGACATCTGCCACGCGGTAGACGGTGCCATAGCCGCGTTTGGCCGCATCGACATCCTGTTCAACAATGCCGGCATTGCCGCCTACGGTCTGGCACATGAGCTGTCAGAGGATGCCTGGGACGCGGTGCTTGACATCAATCTCAAAGGAGCCTGGCTGGTGGCGCGGCGCGTGATTCCGCACCTGATTGCCCAGCAATCGGGCGTGATCATCAACAACTCATCGGTGGCTGGCTTGCGCGCATTTGCCAGGTTGTCGCATTACACCGCTTCCAAATGGGGCTTGACCGGGTTGACCAAAGCGTTGGCCCTGGAGCTCGCGCCACACGGCATTCGCGTCAACTCCATTCACCCCACGGGCGTGAACACCGGCATGAATGATGGGCTGGCGTTTCTGGAAGGTGCCACACCCACCGAGATTGCCGAACGCTCGGCAGGCAATCTGCTGCCCGTGCCGTGGCTAGAGCCCGAGGACGTCAGTGCTGCCGTGCTTTACCTGGCCTCTGAGCGTGGCCGCTACATCACCGGCACGCAATTTGTCATTGATGCTGGCTTGCTGACCCGCTAACCCGTTTTTCTGTCACACCACTTTTGCAAAGGGACCCACGATGAGTTACAAATTTGAAACCCAGGCCGTGCACGGCGGCTACACCCCGGATGCCACTACCAAGGCGGTAGCCGTGCCCATTTACCAGACCAGTTCATACGCGTTTGACAATACCCAGCACGGTGCGGACCTGTTTGACCTGAAGGTGCCAGACGGTCACATCTACACCCGCGTGCAAAATCCGACGCAAGACGTGCTGGAGCGCCGGGTGGCCGAGCTTGAAGGCGGCGTCGGCGCATTGGCGCTGGCCTCAGGCCAGTCGGCCACCACGTTCTCCATCCTCACGCTGGCTGAAGCGGGTGACAACATCATTGCCGCCACAACGCTGTATGGTGGTACTTACACGCTGTTTGCCCATGTGCTGCCAAAGCTTGGCATTGGCGTGCAGTTTGCCAACGCCAGTGAGCCCGAAACCTTTGAACCGCTGATCAACGCCAAGACCAAGGCGATTTATGCCGAATCCATTGGCAACCCACTTGGCAACATCACCGACATTGCCAAGCTGGCCGACATCGCCCACCGCCACGGCATTCCGCTGATCATTGACAACACCGTGCCATCGCCCTACCTGCTGCGCCCGTTCGAGCACGGAGCCGACATCGTGGTGCATTCGCTCACCAAATACCTGGGTGGCCATGGCAACAGCATTGGCGGCATCATTGTGGATTCAGGCAAATTCCCCTGGACGCAGCATCAAGAGCGCTTTCCGCAGTTTTCGCAGCCCGATGCGTCTTACCACGGCGTGGTGTTTTCCGAGGCGCTGGAAGAAGCCGCCTTTATTGGCCGCGCCCGCCTGGTGCCGCTGCGCAACATTGGCGCGGCCATCTCACCCTTCAATGTGTTTTTGATTTTGCAAGGCATCGAGACGCTGGCCTTGCGCCTGGACCGCATCACCGACAACGCCATCAAGGTGGCACGCCATCTGCACGGCCACGCCAAAGTCACCTGGGTCAACTACGCGGGGCTGCCCGACCACAAAGACCATGCGCTGGCACTGAAATACCTGGGCGGAAAACCTTCGGGCATTTTGACTTTTGGCATTCAGGGCGGGTTGGAAGCTGGCGCACGCTTTCAGGATGCATTGAAGCTGTTCACCCGCCTGGTCAACATTGGCGATGCCAAATCCCTGGCGTGCCACCCCGCCACCACCACGCACCGCCAGCTCAATGAAGAAGAGCAAGCCAAGGCTGGCGTTGGCCCCGACACGGTGCGCCTGTCCATCGGCATCGAGCACATTGACGATCTTCTGGCCGATCTGGATCAGGCGTTGGCTGCGACCTGATCGTGGTCAGATGCTGCTTTTTGTTCAGCGTTCTGTCATATGGGGCGACAGTGACGCTACAGTTGCAGGAGCTTCTAGTCCCTATATCGAAGGGGCTAGAGCTGCCCTTTACCCACAACTATTTTCATCCAGATCGTGCTGAGCCGAGCACGAATCCGGCGCACATCATTTGCAAACAAGCATAGCCCTGCCACATGAGCTGATGACCAGGCGGGGGATCATTGGCTCGGCCAAGGT
>CAIVHU010000050.1 GCA_903905735.1 uncultured beta proteobacterium | reverse complement strand
CATCAAGAAGCGGCCACACGGAGGCGAATTTCTTCTGCAGTTCAGAGTGTGAATTCATGCTCCACAAAGAATAGCACAAATCCTCATAAGTTGATAGGTTTATTTATTTACGGTGACTTAACGCAGTATCAGCAGATTTTCAAAGGATAAGCCCAGCACCACACGGCTACCGGGCTCAGGCAGGGTTTGGTTGGGGTCGTTAAACAGATCTAGGTACAGCACCTCAGACCCCAGGCGTGTGCGGATGCGCACCACAGACCCCAGGAAATTGACATCTTCAACCACCACGTTGATGGCGTTTTTGCCTGGCTGCGTGGCCTCAATCAGCAGGGCCTCTGGGCGAATCGCCAACACGCAGCTTTGTGCGGCTACTAGATCGGTCATCGGATTGCTGGAGGTCAACACCTGATCGCCCACGCTCACCGTTCCCGCCAGCACATCGACCACCGTGGCTTGCAACTGGTTGAGCGTGCCGACGAACGAGGCCACAAAGCGCGTACGGGGAAAGTTGTAAGTCTCGGAGGGCGTGCCAATTTGCTCGACCCCGCCCTCGTTGAGCACCACGATACGGTCTGAGATGGATAAAGCCTCTTCCTGGTCGTGTGTCACAAACACGGTGGTGATGTTGAGCTCGCGCTGTAGGGATCGGATTTCTTCCCGAAGGGACACGCGGATCTTGGCGTCCAGTGCCGACAAAGGTTCGTCCAACAGCAGCACCTTGGGCTTGTTGGCAATGGCGCGGGCCAGGGCCACACGTTGCTGCTGGCCGCCCGACATTTGCCAGGGGTAGCGATGGGCCAAGGAGTCGAGTTTGACCAGAGCCAGCATCTCATTTACCCGCGCGTCAATCTGCGCTTGCGGCTGCTTGGCCACCTTCAAACCAAAGCCAATGTTTTCGGCCACTGTCATGTTGGGAAACAGCGCGTATGACTGGAACACCATGCCCACGTTGCGCTGACTGGTGCGCAGATGGGTCACGTCTTTCCCGTCAAACACGATGCTGCCGTGAGACGGAGTCTCAAAACCCGCCAGCATGCGCAGAATGGTGGTCTTGCCGCAGCCCGATGGGCCGAGAAAGGTGATGAACTCGCCTTTCTCGGCCGAGATGGAAAAGTCTTTAACCACCAGGTGGTTGTCGAAGCATTTTTGCAGGTTGGAAATTTCCAGAAAGGCCATCGCGAAATTCTCTTGTTTCTCTTGGTATGGGTTGTTAGGATTGGACTGACTTGGTCTTGGCATTGCGCCCAAAGACCTGAATCAAGCCCATCGATGCCCAAGTGATCAAAAACGCAATCACTGCCAGCGCTGAGGGCTCATAGGCGCGGTTGGCACCAATCAATTGCAGGTAGGGCCCAAAGGCAGGTCGATCAAGCAAACTGGCCATTGTGAACTCACCAATGACCACCGCAAAGGTCAGGAATGCGCCCGACAGAATGGCCGAAGTGATATTCGGGAAAATCACCTTGAACAAAATGGTGACGCGGCTTGCTCCCAAAACTTCTGCAGCCTCAGTAAGGGTGCGCACATCAATGGTGCGCAGGCCAGTGTCGACCGAGCGGTACATGTAGGGTAGCGACAGGGTGACGTAGCTGCACATCAGCAAAAAGTCAGTCGCGCGGTCGCTGCCGGTAAGCGGGATGATGGAACTGCTGTTATACATGCGCAGGTAGCCGTAGACAATGACGATGGCCGGAATCACCAAAGGCAGCAAGGTGATGAACTCTACGACCGGGCGCAGCTTCGGCATTTTCAGGTGCACCCAATAGGCCGTGGGCACGCTGAGCAAAATGCCAAACACGATGGTGACCACGGCCATGCCCATTGAATAGGCAAAGGTTTGCTGGAACTGTGGGTCGGAAAACACCACGCGGTAGGCATCCAAGCTGTATTCACCCCGGCGCATGCGCAGGCTGAATTCAAACGTGGCAATCAGTGGAATCAAAAAGTAGCTGGCGCCCATCGCCAGGGCGATCCAAGCACCCAGGCGTGAATTTTTAAGTGTGTTGTGGCTCATGCACACCTCTGCTCCGATCGACTGCGCAAGAGCATGTAACCCAGGTTGGCCACACCGGTGATCAAGATCATGCCCAGTGCCATGGCGTAACCCAGGTTGGGGTTGTGCAATACATCCCCCCGGATTTGGGCGAACAGCAGGATCGGCACAATGTTGAGCGAACTGCCGGTCAGCGCATAAGCTGTGGCCACGGCCCCAAAGGCATTTGCAAACAGCAGCAGCATGGCACCAGTTATGCTGGGCCAAAGTATCGGCAAGGCCACATAGCGCCAATACTGAAAGGGCGTGCCGCCCAGACAATCACAGGCCTCACGCCATTCATTTTTCAGGCCATCTAAAGCAGGTGTGACGATCAGCACCATCAGCGGTATCTGAAAATACAAGTAGGTCAGCGCCAAGCCGACAAAGCTCAAAATGCTGAAGCCCGTAGCGTAAAGGTTCACGCCAAATAATGTCTTTAGTAAAATGGTGACCAGCCCCATGCGTCCTAGCGTTGCCAAAAAAGCAAAGGCCAGGGGAACACCGGCAAAATTGGAGGCCACGCCGGAAAACGTCATCAGCGTGGGTCGAATCCAGGCAGGAAGTTTGCCCATCACGACGGCCCATGCAAGCATGGAGCCCAAGATGCCGCCGCAAACTGCAGAGGTCGCGCTGATCTTGAAGCTCATCCAATAGGCATCCAACACGTTGGCCTCAAACAAGCCCCGCAGATTGGACAGCGTGAAATGGCCGTCGGCATTCTGAAAGGCGCCGATCATCAGGTCCGCCGTGGGCAACAACAGGAAGAGTAGCGCGAACACAAAAAATGGCAAGACACCTAACCAGTTCATGGCGACCCGTTTGGACAGCAGCCCGGAGGGTTGTGGCGCTTGAGAGTGGGGAATGTCAGAGGACAAAGTCGTGCTCACAGATCAAAAGAAAGCCAAACGAATTCGGGCACGGCTTGTGGCCGTGCCCGACATGAAATCATCTAGGGATATGCTTACTTGACCGTTGCGCCCACCACCTGATCCCATTGCTTGGTGATCACATCTTTGGCAGCACCCTGTTGATCAAGTGTCGGGAATGTCGCCTTGGCATAGGCGGCGGCTGGTGGCAGTTTGTCTAAAGAAGCCTTGTTGAACTTCTTTGCAGCAACCATGTTGTTGAAACGAATCGGATGGCAGTAGCCATTGAGCAGGCCTTGCTGGCCTTCGTCAGAGTACAGGTACTCCATCCACAGTTTGGCCGCATTGGGGTGAGGTGCATACGCACTGATGGCCTGTACATAAACCCCGGCCACCACGCCGGTCTTGGGAACAATCACGTCAACTTTCGGGTTGCCTTTAAGCGTGTCACGATCTGCCAAGGCGTTGTAATCCCAGCGCACGATGATGGGGGTCGTGCCTTGGGTAAGCGAGGCTGCCTTGCCAATCACTGGCACAAAGTTACCAGCTTTGTTCATGTCGCCAAAAAACTTCAACCCTGCCTCAGCTGCTTTGGAAGCGTCACCCCCTGCTGTGGCCAGGCCCGCAGCGTAAACGCCTTGGATAGCTTGGTTGGCGCTGCGCGGGTCACCCGCCAGTGCAACGGAATTTTTGTATTCTGGCTTGAGCAAGTCAACCCAGTCGGTAGGCGCCTTGCTGATCAAATCGCTGTTCACCTGGAATGACAGCACACCGTAGTAATCGCCATACCAGAAGCCATCAGCGTCTTTGGCAGAGTCGGGAATCGAGGCCCAGGTGCTCACCTTGTATGGCTGGATCAAACCAGCGGCTTTGGCTGACGGACCGAATGACAGGCCCACATCAATGGTGTCAGGTGCTTGTGGGCCCTTGTTGTCCTTGTTGGCCTTGATGGCTTCCACTTCGTCACCAGAGCCTGCGTCCGGATTCAGCTCATTGACCTTGATGCCATACTTGGCCTTGAACGCGTCAATGATCGGGCCGTAACCGCACCAATTGTGTGGCAACGCAATCACGGTCAATTGACCTTCTGCTTTGGCAGCGGCCACTAGTTGTGCGGATTGGGCGTGGGCGCTTTCTACTCCACAGACAGCCAGAGTAGCAAGCGCTAACGCGCTCAACGAGGGACGGGCTAACAAACGAGATGACATGGAAGCTCCTTTGAGAAAATTGAACCAGTATGGCCAATGCATGTGACATTTGTGTGACTTCACGTTGGCATAACATTGTTCACACAAGCGGCATCCCAACCGTCAAAATTGAACGTTAAGTTGGCTGAAACTTATGGTCCGGGATCGTAGAAATCGATCCGGCAGCATTAACCACTCTAGCTAGTGCCTGACCGAAAACCCCGCATCCCCAATGGGGGATCGGTTGTTTCCCACAACGAAGATTTCCCCCATTCGGTCTTTCTCAGCAGTTTTTGGCTGATTTCTGGAGTTCTGGCGGCCTTGGGGCCAAATCTTCGT
>CAIVHU010000049.1 GCA_903905735.1 uncultured beta proteobacterium | reverse complement strand
TTTGTAAGCCAATTAAGACTTAGTTCCGAAGAACTTGAGCCTCTCGCTTCAAACGCCCACGCTTATCGGCTGTATGTTTTTAATGATCCATCCAGCAGCTTTCGCTACTTTCTTATTTGCTTCGCCGTGATCAGCGAAGCCTTGTATTATGACACAATTTTAGCGATCTTCAAAGAAATTTTTTGGTTTAATCTGGATTACGGGAAACCACTCCCTACGAGACAGCTAGATGCGGTAACGATCCGGGCTCGATTTGACTCTCAGGATGAGTGCCTCTGCTATCTCTGCAGGCGGTAAAACTTCGTCGGCAGCCCCATGCAATAAGGCTTCTCGTGGCATGCCAAAGACAATGCACGATGCCTCGTCTTGCACATAGTTGTAGCTGCCTGCGTCCTTCATCTCACGTAGTGCCTTGGCTCCATCGTTCCCCATGCCGGTCAGCAAAACACCACACGCATTTCGCCCAACCGCTTTTGCCGCCGATTTAAAAAGCACTTCCACGGATGGTTTGTGACGGTTCACCGGCGCACCATCCTCCACGACCGCCAGATAGTTCGCACCGCTACGGTCCACACGAAACTGCATCCCACCAGGCGCGATGTATGCATGACCAGGCAAAATTCTTTCGCCATTGACAGCCTCTTGAACTGCCAGTTCGCTCAACCCATTGAGACGGGACGCAAACGTCTTTGTGAAGCCTGGTGGCATGTGCTGAGTCACAAGCACGGCGGGAAAATCGGCAGGCAACCGTACCAATATCTCTTTAATAGCTTCTGTCCCACCGGTTGATGCGCCAATAAAAATCAATTTTTCGGTCGAAAACCTTGCTCCCAAAGAGCCGACAGGCGCGATCGAATCGACCTTATCTCGCGAGGCCGCAACTGCAAACGCCGGTGCCGAAGTTCGCTTAACATTTGCCTTTGCGGCGACACGCACTTTGTCCACAATTTGATCCGACAGTTCGCCCAAGCCATCGACCACGCCAATGCGAGGTTTTGAGACAAAATCAACCGCCCCCAATTCAAGCGCCTTCATCGTAGCCTCAGCACCGCGCTCCGTCAGCGTGGAAATCATGACCACAGGCATTGGACGCAGGCGCATCAAGCGCCCCAGAAAATCAAGTCCATCCATGCGCGGCATCTCAATATCTAAAGTGAGGACATCAGGATTGAGTTCCCGAATCATCTCCCTGGCCATCAAAGGATCGTTGGCTGCGCCAACGCATTCCATGTCGCTGTGTCGATTGATGATTTCAGATAGCAGGCTCCGAACCAAAGCGGAGTCATCAACCACCAAAACACGAATTTTTTTCACGATGGCCTCTTAAAACAAGTCCACTGAGCCACCAGCCGTTGACCTGACGACAGCTGCAGCACTACCCTTACGTTCTTCCACTGCAAGAGTCTCAGGATGTGCATGGGCCAATCGCTTGACCAGAGCCTTTCCAGACGCGGGAAAAAAGCAAACCTTTCTCGGGTGAATGTCCAGAACATCTTGCGAAACAACAGGAATCCTCTCTGTTGCCAAGTAATCGAGCACAAACCGGGTATTTCTCTCTCCAACATTCATGGACGAAAAGCCAGCCATTACCTGAGCCCCTCCAAACACCTTCGCTTGCATAGACTCCCTGCGTGCCCCCAACTTCAATAGATGATTGATGAGCAGTTCCATGGCATAAGACCCATATCGCCCTCCACCATCCGCGCCATCACCTTCAGGGAGCATGAAGTGGTTCATCCCTCCCGCGCGGGCGCGACCGTCCCAAATACAAGCTGCGATGCACGACCCAAGTACAGTCATCACCATGAGATCCTCGCTGGAAACAAAGTACTCCCCGGGCAACACCTTTACCGCGTCATACTGAAAATGGTGATCAGCATAAAAAAATGAGGCCTCCCCAGGGCTGCGAGGAAGAGCCTTCAAACGCTCCAATTGAGACAGACGAACACCAGTCTGTTGCTTGGCACCATCTAACCTGCTCTGAGCCTGTTTAGGTGTCGTGCCAAAAGCAGAAATAGGCAAATTCATATTGGGATCAACCTGCCTGTACAAGACACAAGCCACATGCAAGAAGATTCAGCAGGCCAAACTTATGTTCGCTCATACACAGTTTTACCTTTCAAAGTAAAAAGATCGCGGGATTCACTAAAGTTCTCGGCATGCCCCACAAACAGCAATCCACCAGGAGACATGAC
This sequence comes from uncultured beta proteobacterium, assembly GCA_903905735.1. GTDB lineage: Bacteria > Pseudomonadota > Gammaproteobacteria > Burkholderiales > Burkholderiaceae_C > Rhodoferax. Next base: position 29,879 of record CAIVHU010000049.1, on the reverse strand, counting down.
CTGATAGATGCGTTCAAGTACTCTCCGCTGTGTGGGTCCGTCAAAATAAATCATGACATTTCGACAAAAGACAACATCGAAGAGATCTTGAAATGCCCAAGAATCACGAACCAAATTCACGATCTTGAAATCAACCAGCTTCTGCAGCTCCGGCTTAATTCGCACCATGCCAGCATTTGACCCCTTGCCACGCAGAAAAAAATTTCTGAACTGATCGTCACCGATATTTTTCAGGTTTTCAATCCGATAAACACCACGCGTAGCGGTAGCCAACACCTTTGAATCAATATCACTGGCTATCAACGAAAAATTAGGCCGAGAGCCAAGCGCATCTATTGCCGTCATCAATATAGAGTAAGGCTCCTCTCCAGTTGATGCAGCACAACACCATACCTTCCACTTGCTTTTTTCTTTATGAAACTTCAAGTAATCATGAAAAATCTTGAAGTGGTGATCTTCGCGAAAAAATGATGTCAAATTTGTTGTCAAGGCATTGATAAACTCTTGCCATTCAGGACCATCGCTGGATTCGAGCCATCCAAGATAGTCATTAAAGCTTCTGTACCCGGTCTCGCGCAAGCGTCTTGACAACCGGCTATACACCATCGCATGTTTGCCGTTATGCAGACTTATTCCAGCGCGCTGATAGATAAGCTTTTGAACCCTGTCAAAGTCGGCGTCTACCCATGCAAACTCTCTGCTCTGCATGTCCGATGGATGGCTCTCCAGTGAGGTCATCAATGCGACGGGCTCAGCCATGCAGGTTGAGCCATCTCTTACAAAGCATCAGCGACAAGACCCATTTCCACACCGGACATTAATTTTTCAATATCCAAAAGAATAAGCATCCGGTCACCAAGAGAACCCAGACCAATGATCGCGCCTGAGTCAATAATGCTTTCAATATCTGGTGCCGATCGCATCTGCTCAGCCACCAAGCCCATAACATCACTTACAGAATCAACAACGATACCTACTATACGTTGGTGAAGATTCAAAATAATGACTACAGTAAAATCATCATATTTTGCATTAGCGCAATTAAACTTCAGTCGCATGTCCACAATAGGAACAATCGTACCGCGTAAATTAACAACACCTTTGATAAAAGGTGGGGCATTCGCTATACGTGTTGGGGGTTCATACCCTCGAATTTCCTGAACTTTCAGAATATCAATCCCATACTCCTCGCGATCGAGGCGGAAAGTCAAATACTCACAGACTTTCGTATTTGACTCATCATTTACTTTTTCCATACCGCTTGAATCCTTTTTTAGGTCTAGCCCATCAGAAAATCAGTGCCGCGAACGGCGAACCAATGCTCCCGTATCCAGGATCAAAGCCACTTTGCCATCCCCCAGGATAGTCGCACCAGACACATTGGGTACTTTTCGGTAGTTTGATTCAAGATTCTTCACAACCACCTGCTGCTGCCCAAGCAATTCGTCAACCAACAAAACTACCCGACTCCCATCGGCCTCGATCACCACCATGATGTCGCTGGTTTTATCTGAATCGTATCTCGGTACCTGAAATACTTTTTCCAGTTCAATCACAGGCATGTACTCATCACGCACCTTGACCAGTTGCGCGCCCTGCCCCACCGTGCTGACAGCATCGGAACGTACTTGGAATGACTCAACAACGGAAGACAAAGGCAATATATAAACCTCGTTGCCAACTCCTACGGACATGCCATCCATGATGGCCAGTGTCAGCGGCAGCCGCACGGACACCTTCATGCCATAACCTTCAGAGGATTCAATCTCCACCGTGCCGTTCAAGGAGGCAATATTGCGTTTCACCACATCCATGCCGACCCCGCGGCCAGACACATCGGTCACCACCTCAGCCGTAGAGAAACCTGGCGCGAAGATGAGCTGCCAAACATCGGCATCGGCCATCTGATCAGACACATCCAGCCCCCGCTCGCGGGCCTTTGTCAAAATCTTTTGTCGGGACATACCTTTGCCATCATCGCGAACCTCAATGACGATCGAACCTCCTTGATGTGCCGCAGAGAGCGTAATCGTGCCAGTCTCTGGCTTTCCTGCAAGAATCCGCTCTTGCGGGCTTTCGATACCGTGGTCACAACTGTTCCGAACCAAGTGGGTCAATGGGTCGGTGATTTTTTCGACCAGCCCTTTGTCCAATTCTGTGGCCTCACCCTGTGTAACAAAGTCAACCTTTTTCCCCAATTTGCCCGCTAAGTCACGCAGCATACGGGGAAACCGGCTGAACACGATTGACATTGGGATCATCCGGATAGACATGACTGACTCTTGCAGGTCACGGGTATTTCTATCCAGATCAGTCAGCCCCGTCAACAACTGCTGATAAACCGCAGGGTCCAGAGCCCGGCTGTTTTGCGCCAACATCGCCTGGGTGATCACCAACTCACCCACGAGGTTGATCAACTGATCGACCTTGCTGATCGCTACTCGAATCGTCGCAGCTTCGGGTTGTGCATTGCTGGCGGCAGGCGGTCTGGCGGCAGATGGAAGTACCTTGGTCACACCAATGTCGGTCGCATGAGATACAGCAGGAACAGATTCCGAAGCATTGGCAGGTGGAGCGCCTGGCGCACCATCAAAAAAACCAAATTCCGGTGACACTGTGTCAGCGGTCACAGACTCGATCCGAGCTTGTGCAGGGGGCGGCGTCCTAGCTTGCTGTGCGTCAGAAACTGCATCCGCAGTCACGGCATCCGTGATGACAACATGATCTCTGGACACGTGGAACGCAAACAAATCCAGCAAATCTTCGTCGGTTGACGTGGTCTGGACATCAAATATCCGCATATCCGCAGACATGCCTTCGGGCGACAACGGCTTGATCTCACCTAACCCAGGTATGTCTCTGAAAAGCTCGACGATCGCGTCAGCCTGTTCGGGCTGATCCAACTTGACGAACCGAACTTTAAGATGCCGAGAGCCTCCACTGACACTCTCTTGAGTCGCGGGGACGGATTGAGGCGACGCTACGGGAGTCGGCTTGGGTGGCTCGGGCGCCTTGACTACGGTGGGCTGCGCAGGAACTTCCCCGGATACCAGCGCACGAATTCGGCTGACCAGATCGGCAGTAGCCGGGCCCTGGCCCACGTTTCCGGATTGATGGCAGGCAAGAAGGCCACGCGATGCATCGGCAGACTCCAGCAACACATCCACCATGGAGGCATTGGGCTTGAGTTCATGACGCCGCAGCTTGTCCAGCAGCGACTCCATCTGGTGCGTCAATTCGGCAACATCGGAGAATCCGAACGTGGCAGCGCCACCCTTAACTGAGTGAGCACAGCGAAAGATCCCATTGAGTTCCTCGTCGTCTGCTGTTTCCAGATTCAGGCTCAACAGCATCTGCTCCATGAGGTCCAGGTTTTCACCCGCTTCTTCAAAAAAGATCTGATAGAACTGGCTCAGGTCAAAGTCTGCACTTGACCCACCGCTTTCATGATGCACTTCAGCCATATCCGTCTCCAGCAATCGATTGATTTGAATGAGCGAACAACGCCACTACTTGATAACCTTCTTGATGACCTCGATGAGCCGGTTGGGGTCAAACGGCTTGACCAGCCATCCGGTAGCACCCGCCGCCCGCCCCGCCTGCTTCATGAGGTCGCTGGACTCTGTGGTCAGCATCAAAATGGGCACCGTCTTGAAATGAGGATGCTCCCGCAGCTTGCGCGTCAGGCCCAAGCCGTCCATACGCGGCATGTTCTGGTCGGTCAAAACCAGATCAAACGGCTGAATTTGTGCTTTTTCAAAGGCATCCACACCATCCACCGCTTCGACGACCTGATACCCAGCACCAATCAAGGTAAATGACACCATCTTGCGCATGGATGGAGAATCATCAACAGTGAGAATGACAGGCATGAGTAACTCCAACAATATCAAAACAGCTCAATTGAACCCGCCTGCATCTCATCCTGGGTGACCGGATTGGGACGATCCGGCACATCTTCCACAAACGGCACCGCTTCACCATCCTCAGAGCCCATGGAATCGGAGGCCAATCGATAAGCACACCCTTGCAAAATCTTCGAGGTATGCACGATCAACTGCGATGCCATGTCCTGAAATTGCAACTCGGTTACTGCTGCATTCAACGCAGCACGAACACTTTCAAGTTCCTGCATCTTGGACAGCGTCGGGCCAGACAGGTCGGTACTCGCTGCTGAAAAGCGCTGCATCAAATTTTCCATCGTATGGGCAAGCAAGCCATCCAGCCGCTTCAGGTCATGCACGACCACCAGCAACGAGTCCTGCACTTCAGCCACCAGCATGACAGGCAATGCCACGGTAGGGATTGAAAATGTTGGCTGAAGTGACATTTGCAATGGAATCTCCGCTCAGGGCACCTTAAAACAAGCAGAATCAAGCCTGCGGACAATCATAGCGCCAATCATGCCCAACGAAGACCATAAAAACGCCACATTGTCGGTCCTCCATTTGGAAGACTCAGAACAGGATCACCTGCTGGTCAAGCGTGAATTCCAGAAGTCGGGCGATCTGTTTGAAATCAGGCGCGTTGAGAGCTTGGAGGCCTTTGAAAACGCTTTGAAACAGGCGCACTTTGATGTCATCCTGGCCGATTACCGCCTGCCCGGCTTTACCGCACTGGACGCGTGGCAGGTGATGAAAGATTCGTCGATCCGACTGCCATTCATTCTGCTTTCAGGTGCCATTGGTGAGACCGCTGCCGTTCAGGCCATTCAAGCTGGCATCAGCGATTACCTGCCCAAAGAAGACCTGTCGAAGCTGCGCCATGTGACCCAGCGGGCCATTGAAATGCATCACGTGGTGTTGGCCAGGGAAAAAGCCGATGCCGAACTGGCACTGTCCCAAAAACAGCTTGCCAGTTTTGCCGAACAGCTCCAGAACACGATTGAGCAGGAGCGCGCGGCCATTGCCCGGGAAATCCATGACGACATAGGTGGGTCACTGGCGGCCATCCGCTTTGACCTGGCCTGGATGGAAAGGCATGCACCAGATGCCGATACGCGCATCCACGTTCAGGCGGCAACCGACATGCTGCAACACGCGGTGGAAGCCAGCCAGCGCATCATGATGAACCTGCGCCCGGCCATTCTGGACCAGGGCCTGGTGGCGGCCATCCACTGGCTGGGCGACAGTTTTTCTCGCCGCACCGGCATCGCCACCCAGATCCGGGCCAACATGCACAGCGAACAATTGCCCAAAGCCATCCAGTTGACCGCCTACAGAACGGCGCAGGAGGCGCTCACCAATGCGGGCAAGTATGCGCAGTGCACGCAGGTCAAAATCGATCTGGCGGGTGATAAACATTTTCTGACCCTCGAAATTGCCGACAACGGACAAGGTATCAGCGACAGCGCCAAGCCCAGAGAAGGCGGTTTCGGCCTCAACGGCCTCCAGGAGCGTGCCAAAACCGTAGGCGGCTGGCTGGATATCAGTTCCCAAAAAGGGCGCGGCACCGCCATCACGCTGTCTATCCCGATTGACGATACTCAACCCCTGCAGCAGGAAGGGTGATGCCATGATTCGTGTCATTTTATGTGACGACCACGCCATGATCCGCCGAGGCATCAAAGACACGCTGTCTGAAGCCGTGGACATTCAGGTGGTGGCCGAAAGCGGTTCTTACGCCGAGGTTCGCGATGCCATGCGAACGCATCCCTGTGATGTGCTGGTCCTGGACATCAACCTGCCGGGACGTGGCGGTCTGGAGGTACTGGCCAGCCTGCGCGAAGTCGATTCACCCATCAAAGTCCTGATGGTGTCCATGTTTCCGGAAGACCAATACGCCATCCGCTGCCTGAAAGCGGGCGCGCAAGGCTATTTGAACAAGGCCGGCGACCCGGCTGACCTGATCACCGCCGTGCGCACGGTGGCCCAGGGGCGCAAATACGTCACCGCCAATGTGGCCCAGATGCTGGTGGACAACCTCAACGCGCCCGAGAACACCAGCCCGCATGCCAGCCTCTCGGAGCGGGAATTGCAAACGCTGCTCAAAATCGCCTCGGGCAAGCGTTTGTCCGACATTGCCGAGGAACTCATGCTCAGCCCCAAAACGGTGAGTGTCTATCGAGCCCGCGTACTGGAAAAACTCAAACTGACCAACAATGCCGAGATGACCGTCTATGCCATCCGTAACGGACTGGTCTGACAACAACCGTTACTTGACCGCAAACACATCGATGGCCCGCTGCATCAGCACCATCACCGGTTCGTCCAGCATGGGCAAGGTAGCCGCCATGCCAATCAGCCCGACTGCCAGAGTCACCGGGAAACCGATGGCGTAAATGTTCATCTGCGGGGCCACCCGCGACACAATGCCCAGCGCCAGATTGGCAAACAGCAGCATGCCAACCATCGGTAACGCGATCCACAGCCCGCTGGCAAACAGGTCCACTCCCAAATCCAGCATCTTCATCTGCTTCAAAGCTTCCAGAAAATTCTGGTCCACCGGGAAATTCTGAAAACTCTTGATGACCGCCATCAGCACCAGCAGGTGCCCGCTCATCACGACGAACATAAAGAGGGTCATCTGACTGAAAAACTGGCCAACGACGCTGGCCTGCGAGCCCATCGTCGGGTCAAAAAACGAGGCAAAGCTCAGCCCCATCTGAAAACCGACCAATTCTCCGGCCAGTTCCACGGCCGCGAACACCACCCGAATGGCGAACCCGATGGCCAACCCGACCCCCACCTGCTGGATCACCGCGCCCAAAGCCGCACTGTCATTGATGCTGATCACCGGCTGCAAACCCAAGGTGGGCTGCGCCGCCAGGGCCACAAAAAACGCCAGCCCGATGCGGGCGCGTACCGGAAATGCCTTGGACGACAGGACCGGGGCCGAGGTAAAAACCGCCAGGGTGCGTAAAAACGGCCAGATCAGGGGCGACAGCCACGCTGTCAACTGGGCTTCAGAAAAGGTGATCACGGCCCGCGCGGGTTCACATCACCGCGGATGGGATGGACTCAAAAGTGCGCCGGATGTATTCCACCAATGTGGTCAACATCCAGGGTCCAGCCATCGCAAAGACTGCGATAGCCGCTATCAATTTAGGGACAAAGGCGAGTGTGGCCTCATTGATCTGGGTGACCGCCTGAAACAGGCTGATCAGCAGGCCCACCACCAGAACCACTCCCAGCACCGGGGCGGACACCATCAGCATCATGATCAGGGCATCCTGCCCCATGGTCAGCACCATTTGCGCATTCATTGTCTGCCCTCAGGTTACAAAACTGGCTGCCAGCGAGCCCACGAGCAGGTTCCAACCGTCGGCCAGCACAAAAATCATCAGTTTGAACGGCAAGGCCACCAGCACGGGCGACAGCATCATCATGCCCAGCGACATCAGCACACTGGCCACCACGATGTCAATCACCAGGAAAGGAATGAAGATCATGAACCCGATCTGGAACGCCGATTTGAGCTCGCTGATCACAAAAGCCGGGATCAGCACCCGCATCGGGGCGGTTGCCGCATCGGTCTTGACATCAAGCTTGGCCAGTTTGACGAACAGCGCCAAGTCGGCCTGGCGGGTCTGCTTGCTCATGAATTCACGCATCGGTGCTTCCGCCTTGGGCAGGGCCTGTTCAAACGACAGCGTGTTGTTGGTGTAAGGCAGGTACGCATCGGCATAGACCTTGTCCAGCGTCGGCCCCATGACAAACAGCGTCAGAAACAGTGACAGGCCCACCACCACCTGATTGGGCGGCGCCGACTGTGTGCCCAGCGCCTGGCGCATCAGCGACAGCACGATCACGATGCGGGTGAAGCCCGTCATCATCAACAAAATGGCAGGCAAAAAAGACAGTGCCGTGAAAAACAGCAGCGTCTGGATCGGCACCGAATAACTCACGCCCGAAGGGCCTGAGCCCACCAGCAAAGGGAGCTGCGCATTGCTCTGCGCCAGCGTCAACGCATGAAAAGTCAACAGAAAAATAGCCACCAAGCCCTTATGCAGACTGCCTAATGTGCTATGAACTTTAACTAATGCCATCACGAAACCTATGGGCGCGTTGTCAACACCGAAGCATCTTGAACACGATTGGCCTCCACCGAGCGAGGCACCGCAGCCGCGGTGTGCAGGCAGGTAATGTTCTGCGCCGTGACACCCAGGGTCAACCAGACGCGCGCATCTTCAGGCCCCACCTCGACGGTCACCACCCGCTGGTGGGGACCAACCGCCACCGCCGAAATCACTTTGGAGCTCACCGCACCCCCCACCGCGCCAGAGCCCATCCGGCGCTGTAGCCATTTCAATCCAAACGGAATCGCGGCCAGCACAGACAACGCCACGACAAGTGGAAACCAGGCAGACACCATGACCGCTTTATCCTTTGCTGACCCGGCGCAGGCGCTCTGACGGGGTCACCACATCGGTCAGCCGAATGCCAAACTTATCATTCACCACCACCACCTCACCCTGGGCAATCAGGTAGCCATTGACCAGCACGTCCATCGGCTCGCCAGCCAGGGCATCAAGCTCCACCACCGAGCCCTGCCCGAGTTGCAGGATGTGTTTGATCGGCACCTTGGTGCGACCCAACTCCACCGACAGCAGCACCGGAATGTCCAGCACCCGGTTGATGTCGTTGATGGGCGCGTCGCTGTGGTTGCCCGACGAGAAGGAGCGCGAATGGTCCTCCGACAGCACCCCGCCCGACTCGGGCGCAGGGGCCGACTCGGCAGATTTCTGCTCCATCAGCGCCTCGGCCCAGTCGGCCAGGCCGTCGTCTTCAGCGGGTTTTTCATCAGTTGGCATGTCGTTCACCTTTCCAGTTGAGGTCGTTGCTCCTCAGACATTTATCAATTTTGAGAGCGTACTTGGCATTGTGAGTGCCGTATTGGCACTCAAACAGCGGTACCCCATCTACTTTGGCCTGAATCCGCGGCTGGCGGTCCAACTCGATGAAATCGCCCGGTTTCATGGCCAGCAGTTGTTCCACCGTGGCATCAGCATGCGCCAATTCGGCCACCAGCACCACTTCGGCGGCCTGAATCTCCTGGGTCAGCACATTCACCCAGCGCTTATCAACTTCAATCGAGTCACCCTGGGTGGATGAATACAACACATCGCGAATCGGCTCCAGTGTGGCATAGGGCATGCAGAAATGGATCGCCCCGGTGATTTCACCAATTTCCAGCTGAAATGAGGTGGACACCACGATTTCGCTGGGCGTGGCAATATTGGCAAACTGCGGCTGCATTTCGGAGCGCTGGTAGTCCAGCTCCAGCGGGTAAATGCCGACCCAGGCCTTTTTGTACTCGTCGGTGATCACGTCCACCAGCCGGTTGATGACCCGCTGCTCGGTCGCCGAGAAATCGCGCCCTTCAATACGCGTCTGGAACTTGCCGATGCCACCGTAGAGCGACTCGATCACGCCAAACACCAGGGCTGGCTCGCACACCACCATGCCGCTGCCACGCAAGGGGCGGATCGCCACAATGTTGAAATTGGTCGGCACAGCCAGTTCGCGCAAAAAAGCGCTGTAGCGCTGCACCGTCACTGGCCCCACCGAAATCTCGGGGCTGCGGCGAATGAAGTTGAACAGGCCCACGCGCAGGTTGCGGGCAAACCGCTCGTTGACGATTTCCATGGTGGGCATGCGCCCGCGCACGATGCGCTCCTGGCTCGAGATGTTGTACGGGCGTACCTCGCCGCTCTCGGCTACCTCTTCCGTGAGTTTCTGGCTCTCGCCGGTGACACCCTCCAGCAGGGCATCAACCTCTTCTTGTGACAGGAACGATTCACTCATGTTCAGCCTGGCAAATCATCATTGAACGATCAAACTGGAAAACAGCACGCCGATCACCGGGTATTCCACGGCCGCCTTTTTGCGCACCTTTTTGCCTGACGCAGGCGCGGGCTCCGCTACGCCACCACCAAAGGGTTTGGATGCCTCCTGCAGGATGTCATCAATCAACTTCTGCTTGCCCTCGGCAGACAACAACTCATCGGCCGTACGCTGGGCCAGCAGCATCAGCACGCCGCTGCGAATCGTCGGCATGTAGGCCTTGACCGATTCCGTGGCATGCTCATCGCGTACTTGCAACGTGATACCAACCTGGGCCACCCGCTCACCACCGGGATCGGCCAGATTGACCACCATGTTATCCATGGGAAGGTACACCGGCAACGCAGTCTCTTTGCCGTGCTCAGCGGGGGCGTGTTCGGCAGGCGCATCGCCACCGTCTGCTTCAAGTGCAGCGGCAGCCGCTGCGGCACGCTGTTTGCTGATGAACCAGAACGCCCCACCACCACCCAACACCAGGAGCAGGACAACACTCACGATGATGATCAACATCTTTTTGCTCTTGACCTTGGCGGGCGGTTTGGCTTCTGCCTCGGCTGCTTCAGGTTTGGTAGCCACAATGGTTCCTTTGATGCATTAAACACACTCATTATTTGGCACGACGCCCACTTTGATAGACCGAAAAACGGTCCAACAAGATCGCATCTGTGCTGTTAACGTGAAATACAGCACATAACAAAATACGCCGCAACCTGCTATGTAAAGACACGGCATGGTGGAAGCATAGCGCAATATTTCATGATTCGGGGTGGTGCGTCCTGCACCATGAGAGTTAGCTAGTCTAACTTCAGACATACAGGTCCAAGGCCCGCCCCACGGACGGGTTGGACGAGCGGCCAGTGGTGGCGCTAGCAGGCTCCAGTGCCACCAGCTTGGTCTGTCGGGATGCTGGTTTGGCCTGGCGATCGTCACTTTGCGCCTGTCCCTGCGCTGATGTTCCCACCGACATGCCGGTCAACTGCAGGCCTTCGCCAGACAGCATCGCTTTGAGTTGCGCCGAGGCGTTCTCCAGAACCTGACGCACTTCAGGCTGGTTGCTGCGGAAATCCACCTGAGTCTGATCACCTTCGACAGATATTCGCACCTTTACCGGGTCGCTACCCAGGCCATCGAGTGTCAACTCGGCACTCTGCACGCCGTGCGTGGCCCAGTAGCTGACAGTTTCTGCCACCTGGGTATCGGGCACCACGGCTGTAGCAGGAGCCACCTCATAGGTCGGGCTGATGCCCAACTTGTCCGCCAGCCGATTGCCAAGCGCCCCCTCCAGACCCGACCCGGACGACACTGACGAATGCTTGGCTTCCTGACGTTCTGGCAGGCCTGGCACCGCCTGGAGGCTGGCCATGGCCGTCGCGATGCGACTGGCATCTGCTTCTGTCACGGGCGCGGGGGCCTGAAGCGATGTTTTGACTTCGCGCAGTTGCGCCTGCACCTGGCTAATGCCTGTCGCCGGTGCTGCTGGCCGGTTGCCCAACAGCGCAGCCACATCGGGTGCCGCATCGTGCCCCGACTTCGGCGTAGCGGTGCTGGCGCTGTTGGCCAATGTGGTGTCTGGCTTGTCCGTCGGGCGCCACTTGCCAGCTGGCTGGTGGGCAGAGACTTTTATCGTTAAAGACGCCGCAGCGGGCACCTCGGGCGGTAGGGTTGGCATTGCCGCCACCAAGATGTTTGGTATGACATTCATAGCTACCAGCCCTATATCATTAATGGCTAGAGGCACATTTTTATCAGACTTTTCAATCACACCCTTCAGCGCCAAATTGGCGTTCCCGACTGGTAGGGTGTCGCCTATGTCAGGCAGGGTAGCGTTCAACCCAGGCACGATGGCCACTGAAGCAAGCGATGTCACATCTGAAGCGGACATCGCGGTATTGGCTGTCAATGGCATATCCGATGCGTCGCTGCCGTCCACTGCCGCAGTCAACAGACCCATCACACCGGCAAACCCCTGGCCGGCGCTCAGGCCTACTGCACCTGACTGTCCAGGCTTTGCGCCAGCACGGTGAGTTCCTACGGTTGAAGTTTTGGCGTCTTCGTGAGATCGGGTGGATTCGATGGTCATATTGGGTTCTCCGCTTGAAGGCGCTGTTGGCGCTGGTATTGCTGGCTGGCAAATTCGTCCATCTGCTTCTGTTCCTGGCGCTGGCGGGTTTTGGCGGCTGCCGCCTGCCGGGTGGCCAGCACCTGCTTGAAGCTGGCCAGTCGGAATTCGGCACTCATCAGCACTTGCCTGGCGGCCTCCACGCGCTGCCTGCTGCTGGCAAGCACGCCATCCTGGAGCGAGATCGCCTGGTTCAGCCGCGCCATGAACTGGTAATGATGGTGCAGCAACTCAGGCGAGGTGCTGATCTGCGCGCCCTGCATCCATCGCTGCTCGGTCTCCTGCGCATATTGCTGCAGTTGCTGCATCTGGTCATGCGCGAAGCTTTCCGCGTACACATTTTTTTGCAGCTGCGCGTGCGCCTCATCGCGCCGGGCGGTAGCCAGGTCGATGGCAAGCTGCAAGCTTCGTTGTCCGGCCATGATGCTACCTGCGGTTTGCCGGGGACATGGCCGTGCGCATGCCGTTCACGCTCGCGTCCATGGTGGCGGCTTCAAACATGTCTTGCTGCAAAAATTGCACCATGGGATCATGAAGGGCAATGGCTTCGTCCAGCGCCGGGTCAGACCCGCTGGCATACGCACCAATCTGCACCAGGTCTTTCGCTTTTTCATAGCGGGAGTAGATCGCCTTGAAATTGCGAGCCAGCTCAAAATGCTTGCTTGAGACCACGTTGTGCATCACCCGTGAGGCCGACTGCTCAATGTCGATGGCCGGAAAGTGCCCGGCTTCAGCCAGCGAGCGCGAGAGCACGATGTGGCCGTCCAGAATGGCGCGCGCCGCGTCGGCAATCGGGTCCTGCTGGTCGTCACCCTCCGACAACACGGTGTAAAAGGCCGTGATCGAGCCAATGCCGTGCAGGCCGTTGCCACTACGCTCCACCAGTTGCGGCATCTTGGCAAAACACGACGGCGGGTAGCCCTTGGTGGCGGGCGGCTCGCCAATGGCCAACGCAATTTCACGCTGCGCCATGGCGTAGCGGGTGAGTGAATCCATCAGCAACAACACGTGTTTGCCTTTGTCCCGGAAGCTCTCGGCCACGGCGGTGGCATAGGCGGCCCCCTGCATGCGCAGCAGCGGTGGGGCATCGGCCGGGGCGGCGACGACCACCGAGCGGGCGCGGCCCTCGTCACCCAAAATGTCTTCGATGAACTCCTTGACCTCGCGGCCACGCTCACCTATCAGCCCGACCACAATCACATCGGCCTGGGTGTAGCGCGCCATCATGCCCATCAGCACACTTTTGCCCACACCAGAGCCAGCAAACAGGCCCAGCCGCTGGCCACGGCCTACGGTCAGCAAGGCGTTGATGGCGCGGATGCCGGTGTCGAGCGGCTCGCGCACCGGGGCGCGGTCCATCGCGTTGATGGGTTTGCGATCCAACGGCATGGAGGACACCCCCAGCAGCGGGCCTTTGTAATCCATCGGCACGCCGTGGGCGTCCACCACCCGGCCCAGCAGACCGTCACCCAGCGGCAGGCGCAGCACACCCAGACTGCGCACACGGTCCTTCTGTCGGCGCTCACCCAGCCGTGGCACCACCACATAGGCGGGCGCTGGCTCCACACTGGCACCACTGGACAGGCCATGCACGTCGCCTGCGGGCATCAAAAATGCCCGGTCGCCTGAAAAACCCACCACCTCGGTCAGCACCGGGGCTTGCCCTTTCATGCGAATAAAGCACTGCGAACCTACCGGCACACGAATACCCACGGCCTCCAACACCAAGCCAGCCAGGCGCGTCAGGGTGCCACGCATCTCCAGGTGGGTGCCGTTCTGCACTCTTTTTTGTGCATCGTCCAGAAAGTTGGACCACTTCAGGGCAGTATCAGAATGGCTCACCTGGAACCTCCCAATTGCTGCTTAGCCCAAGTGTGGCAATAGCACGTTGCCATCTTTTTTGTAGCGTGCCATCGACCACCGTGCCCGCAGACTCCACCAGGCAGCCACCTTGCAGCACCTCCGGGTCCGCACGCAGGCTCAAGCCAATACCGGCGAAATTGGCTTGAATCTGCTCACCCAGAGCAGCCAGGTCCAGCGGGTTGAGTTTGACCACGGCCGTCTTGAATTCGGCGCCCAGCAGGCCAACGGCTTCGGTCAGCACGGGCATCACCACCTCGGGATTCACGGTCAGCTCATGTCGCAGCACCTGGCGCGCCAGTTCACAGGACAGGGCCAACACGCCCTGAGACATAGTTTGCTCGGCGGCTTGCAACTCACTTTGGGCGGATTCAAACACCGCGGCGAGCTTGCCTGCAGCCTCTTGCGCCTGGTTGGCCAAAAAAGCCTGCATCTGCTGCTGCAACTCGGCTTGCGCCTGCAGCCTGCCCTGCTCGACACCAGCGGCATAGCCGTCTTGATAGACCTGCTGCATCTGCGACTCGGTCTGAACAGCGGTTTCTTCTGCCTCACGTGCCTTGACCCGCGCAGCCAGCAACTGAGCGGCAGTGTCAATGGAGCCAAACTGCCACTGTTCGACCGCGTCGATCTCTTCACCAGGGATAAAACGGGTGTAGTTTCGCATGGCTACACCATCGCATCATCTGCACCGCCGCCAATGACGATGGTGCCTTCGTCAGCCAAACGCCGCACAGTCTTGAGGATTTCCTTTTGCTGCGCTTCGACTTCGGACAGGCGCATCGGCCCGCGAGACTCCAGGTCTTCGCGCAGCGACTCGGCCGCACGTGTCGACATGTTGGACAGGAATTTCTCCTTGAGTTCGGGCTGCGCGCCCTTCAGGGCCACGATCAGTACGTCGCTGGACACTTCTTTCAGCACGGTCTGGATGGATTTGTCGTCAAGCTTGATCACGTCGTCGAAAACAAACATCTTGTCCATGATCTTCTGCGCCAGATCAGGGTCGTGGTTGCGGATGGACTCGATCACCGTGCCTTCAATCGCAGTGCCCATCAGGTTGATCATTTCAGCCGCCGTCTTGACACCGCCCAGCGACGATTTGCGCATCTTGTCGCCACCGGCCAGCACCTTGAACAGCACTTCGTTGAGGTCTTTCAGCGCCGAGGGCTGAATACCTTCCATGGTGGCCACGCGCAGCATCACCTCGTTGCGCTGTCGCTCATTGAAGAATTTCAGAATATCAGCGGCCTGGTCAAAGTCGAGGTGCACCAAAATGGCAGCCACGATCTGCGGGTGTTCATTGCGTAGTAGCTCGGCCACGCTGGCGGGCTCCATCCACTTCAGGCTTTCGATGCCCGACACGTCGCCGCCCTGCAAGATCCGGTCTATCAGCAGCGCCGCCTTGTCGTCACCCAGCGCGCGTTTGAGCACCGAGCGCACATAGTCGCCCGAGTTGGACACCAGCAAACTCTGCGCCGCAGCAATGCCGGTGAATTTATCCACCACATCATTGACGCGTTCACGCGTGATGGCTTTGGTTTTGGCGATGGCTTCGCCGAGCTTTTGCACCTCTTTGGGCGAGAGGTGCTTGAACACCTCCGAGGCTTCGGCTTCGCCCAGCGACATCATCAGGATGGCAGCATCTTCCAGACCGTCAGTTTGCGACATGATTCACGTTCCCCCGTTCAATGCCTGGTGCGGGCGGGCCGCGCCATCAGGCCGGAGCCTCGCCGTTGATCCAGGTTTTGACGATGTTAGCAACTGCTGCCGGGTTGTCACGGGTTAATTTGCGCGCATCTTCCAGCGCAATATCTGCCTGGCTGGGTTCTGCAGGTTGGGCCGCCGAGGGCGCAGCCAGCAGGGGCCGGTCGGGCTGATCGGACTCAATCGCATCCAGCGTGCCAGAGCTGGCCGAGGTCTGGCGCGCCTGCACGGGCTGCGCCATCACCTTGAGTGCCGGGCGAATTGCCCCCATCAACACCAAGGCACCAAACAGGAGCGTGCCCACCGGCCAAGCAAAACTACGGGCCAGGTCCAGCAACTCAGGCTGCTGCCACACGGGCAAGGGCTCTGCCGTGACCTTGTCACTGGTAAACGGCGCGTTGGCCACGTTCAAGGTATCGCCACGGTCTTTGTTGAAGCCAATGGTTTCCTGCACCAGCGCAGTCAACTTTGCAAGCTCCGCATCCGTCAGGGGCGCGGTGGTGGTCTTGCCTTTGGCATCTGTTTTGGTCTGGTTGTTCAGCACCACGGCAGCGCTGATGCGCTTGATCATGCCGGTGCTGCCACGCACCACGCGCACGGTTTTATCCACCTCGTAGTTGACGATCGATTCCTTACGGCCACCTGCGCTGGCTGCCGCACTGGCACCGGCAGCCGCTGGCGTTTGCGCTGCCCCGTTGATGGGCGCAGCGGATGGGCCGGGTGGCTGATTGCTGACTGCCCCCGGAACACCGGTGGCCGGGCCCGAGTTGGCCGCGTTGGTGCTCTCCATGGACTGCTGGCTGCGAATGGCCGTGGAGTCCGGGGTCTGGTTGGGCTTGTACAGCTCCGAGGTGGACTCGGTTTGCGAGAAGTCCAGCTCCGCCGTGACCTGCGCCCGCACGTTTTGCCGCCCCACCACGGGCTCCAGAATGTCCAGAATGCGTTTGCTGTAAAGCTGCTCAATCTGCTGCACATATTGCAGCTGCTGCGCGTCCCCACCCATGCCCAGGTCGCCTTCGGGTGGTGTGGACAGCAGCTTGCCGGTATCGTCAAGCACGGTGACAGCTTTCGCATCCATCTCCGGCACGCTGGATGCCACCAGATGAATGATGCCGGCCAACTGACCGCGGTCCAGCGAGCGCCCGGCGTTCATACCCACCACCACCGAGGCAGACGGCTTTTGCTGCTCGCGGAAAAATCCGTTCTGATTGGGCAAGGCCAAATGCACCCGTGCACTGGCCACCGACGACAGCGCCTGGATGGAGCGCGTCAACTCGCCCTCAAGCCCACGCTGAAAGGTCAGCCGCTCCTGAAACTGCGTCATGCCAAAGCGGCTGGCCGTGTCCATGATCTCGTAGCCGGTGACAGCGCCTTTGGGCAGTCCCTGAGAGGCCAGCTTCAGGCGCGTGTCATACACCTTGTCTGCAGGCACCAGAATGGCACCACCGCCGTCAGCATATTTATAAGGAACATTCATGGTGGTGAGCTGCGCCACGATGGCGCCACCGTCTTTTTCGGCCAGATTGGCATACAGCACCCGCCATTCGGCCTGGCGGCCCATCACCATACCCACCACACCAATCACGACAAACAGCACCACGCCAATGGCCAGACGCATTTTTTGGCCTTGGTCCAAAGCGGCCAGACGCTGGCTGAAGCTAGGATTGACATTGATGGCGGGGAGAGCAAGGGCGGCTGGCATGGAGATCTTCCGTAAATGGGGTGCTTCACGTAACTCGTATCGCAACTCGGATGCAGATGATTATTTGACACACCCCGCCAAACATGAGCTTGATAAGAGCGTGTTTTACCCCTCACTTCAAATTTATGTTTTGGCAGGGGCGCTTTAGCATCCTCCTGACCCACCCAAAAGGGACACACAACGCCATGAACCTCAAACTCACCCCCACCACCATGCCGGTCACGGTGCGGCCAACCATGCCGGGCGCTCGCTCGGCAGGCCAGGTGACTGGCGGGGATTCAGAAGGCTTTGCTGGTGCCCTGAAAAGTGCGCTGGGCTCGGTGAGTGCATCGCAAAACGATGCCATGCGCCTGCAAAAAGAAGTCCAGCTGGAAAACCCCAAGGTCAGCCTGGAAGAAACCATGGTGGCGATTCAGAAAGCGCAGATCGGTTTTACCGCCACCCTGAATGTACGCAACCGCATGGTGCAGGCTTACACCGACATCATGAATATGCAGGTCTAGAATAACAAGAATTTGGCCTCTAGCCCTTATACAACAAGCGCCATAAGCTATTATTGTAATAGCTATCAGGCACAACAGCTGTCAATCACCTGGCGCACCAACGTATCGGGTGCGCTGCGCACGCAGGCGCTGCCGGGCTTGTCGATCAGTACAAACTTGATCTCGCCAGCTTCAGACTTCTTATCCACTCGCATCAGCTCCAGATAGCGACCGGCGTTGTCGGCACCGGGTAATACCGGCGCTTTCACCGGCAGGCCCGCCTTGGCAATCAAGGTGGTCAGGCGATGCACAAAAAACGCATCGACCATCCCCAGACGCGCGGACAACTGTGCGGCCATCACCATGCCACAGCCCACCGCCTCACCATGCAGCCAGACACCATAACCCAATCCCGCCTCGATGGCGTGGCCAAAGGTGTGGCCAAAGTTCAAGATGGCCCGCAACCCCGCTTCGCGCTCATCCTGACTGACCACCCAGGCCTTGATTTCGCAACTGCGTTTAACGATATGGGCCAATGCCGCTGGCTCTCGCGCCAGAATGGCATCCAGATGGGCCTCGATCCAGGCCAGAAAATCCAAGTCGGCAATCGGCCCGTATTTGATGACCTCGGCCAATCCGGCGCTGAGTTCGCCCTGTGGCAAGGTGCTGAGCGTGTCCAGATCACACACCACTTTAAGCGGCTGGTAAAACGCGCCAATCATGTTTTTGCCCAGCGGGTGATTGATCGCGGTTTTTCCGCCCACCGACGAATCCACCTGCGCCAGCAAGCTTGTGGGCACCTGCACAAATGGCACACCGCGCATATAACTGGCGGCGGCAAACCCGGTCATGTCACCCACCACGCCACCGCCCAATGCAAACAGCGTGGTCTTGCGGTCACAGCCATGACTGAGCAAGGCATCAAAAATCAGATTCAGGCTCTCCCAGGTTTTGAACTCCTCGCCGTCAGGCAACACGACCGTGTGAACCTGACTGTATTGCGGCGCCAAGGCCTTTTGCAGACGCTCGGCGTACAAAGGCCCCACCGTCGTGTTGGTCACAATCAACGCCGCACCAGCCTTGGGCAACTGCGCATAGCTCAGGGGATTGTCAAAGAGCGAGCCGCGGATGGCAATGTGGTAACTGCGGTCAGCCAGTTCAATGGCGACGGTTTGGAGGTCTGAAGCTTTCATGCCTCAGAGTTTAGAGGGTTTGAAGGGGCGGCAACCGAGCCGTCGAGTTCGAGTTGCATAAGGATCATGTTGACCAAACTGGCCACGGATGGTCGGCCAGTCTCCACACGGATATGGGCGGTTTCCCGATACAAGGGATCACGCTGTGCATGCAGATCCCGCAGTCTGCCCAATGGGTCTGCCACCTGCAACAGCGGCCGGTTCTTGTCGTGGCGCAGACGACGAAACAGATCGTCCGGAGAAGAATTGAGGTAAACCACTTTGGTGCGCTGGCGCAGATGCGCCCGGTTCTCGGGCCTGAGTACCGCACCGCCGCCAGTGGACAGCACCCCTTCGGGTGCCTGGGAGAGTTCGTCAATGACACTGGCTTCAATGTCCCGAAACCGTGCCTCACCCTCGCGCTCGAAAAACTCACGGATCGAGCAGCCCAATTGCTGTTCAATCAGCGTGTCAGAGTCCAGAAATGGCACCCGCAAGCGCCTGGAGAGTTGTCGGCCAACCGTGGTTTTACCTGAGCCCGGCAGGCCGACGAGGGATATCGTCAAGGAAGTGGAACAAAGAACGTCGTTGCAAGCTTGGATGGCACTGTGATCGTAATAGCCACAGAATCCCCAGTACTGCAGGTTTTCAATGTCACGACGCCCGATGTAGCAAGATCGGCGCTCGGATTTGTGCCAGGTTGAACATTGACTACCGGTGATCCGTAAGTTTGATCAACGGCACAGGTCAACCCACTGGCTTTAGCTGAAATAGTAGTTCCAGCAGGCACAGGTAGCAGGGTATTTGTGCTGCTCCGCAATTTGAAACGCACACCGCCTGTAGTTGCGGAGGTCAATTCAAATACCGGAACAGATGACGAAAACATAATTACCGCTTGCTCACGTACCGTAGTTGCAAGGACGGAGTCACAAGTGTTGGCACGCGAGGGAAATGGGCCACCTGATCCGGCACAAGTCTCAGTACCAAGGCGAGGTATGACAAACTCTCCAGTGTCGTAGGCGCCGTTCTCATTGTCGTCGCGATAGGCGTCGCCAATTTTGATTAACGTATCCACGCCTGCATCGTAGCGATTATTGCCATTGACGTCCACATAGTCTTTTGTACCAGCGGTATAAGCAAGCACAGAAGCCCTGCCACCGACTGGACGCGGGTTCTGCGAAATGAAAGTTACAGAACATTGCGAGATACCATTGATCTGCGCGGTTGCGCAGCTGCTGGCGACCTGCCCGCCCTCGGCCGTAAAGTTGATCACAGTACCATCGGCGACCGCATTTCCTTGGCGGTCCGCGACCCGAACCGTCAATTGCGTGCTGGTTCCATCAACATCCCAGCCTTCAATATTGAACGTTTCAGCTGAAAAACTCATGAACCGCTGCGACGGAGGACCAGAGGCAACTGTCAAGTTTTGCGACTCCGAAAAAACAGACGCGTCTGACACTAGTTCCGCTCTGACTTTGATTGGCCCTGGGATCGTGCCGGAGAATACTGAAACGGATGCTTCGCCGTTAGCCAAGGTAGTGGCGTTGACCGCCACAGTTGAGCCAGTGACTCCCAAACCAACACCTCCGGGATTAGTCACAATGCTGAACTTGATTGGCACACTTCCAAGCGCCACACCGCTGGAAGACAGTACCTTAAACTTCACCAGTGCCTGCTCCAGCGCACCAGATCCCGCTACAAATATTTGCGCAGGAGTTGCCGACACAAAAACAACCGCGTTCGCAGTTGGTGCAGCAACTGCCAAGGTTTTGGACTGCGACGTTGCACCTGCGCTGGAGGCGGTCAGGGTTACCGAACCGCTACACAAAGATCCATCCGCCGCCACCGCGTCATACACAGCCTTTGCAATACCGTCGCTGGTAGGAACGCTAACTCCACCAGAAGTTGTGTCTTGGCCATTGATTCTTCCGCAAGATGCCGTATAACTGACAAGGACAGGCACCGCGACCGCTGGCGCGCCACCAATCAACGCGGTGACTTGAACCGGAGTGTTTCCACCAGAGGTTAAGCTTGCTGAAGTGACAGTGATAGCGGAAAGGGCGAGGCTTGACGATTGAACAGCAAAATCGGTGGTTCCGGACACAACACCACCCACGTCAGCACTGGCCTTCAACGTGGCAGCGCCAATGCTTGATACAGAAGCAGGCGCAATCGCCACTTCGGCAATCCCCGCCGCGTTGGTAAGTTGTGTCGTTGGGGTCAAAACGGCAATCGAAGAGCCAGAGATTTCAAAGGTGACGGTTTTACCTGCGACTGGCGCACCATTTGAATCTTTGACGGTTGCGCGGGCTGAAAAGCCAGTTGCCAAAGAAATACCTGAAACAATCGCCCCACTTGCGTCCGTAACGCTTGCGACGATAGTTGTTGGAGCCGAAGTGTTTGTTCCAGTTCCAGTTCCAGTTCCAGTTCCAGTTCCAGTCAATGGTGTCCCCGGATTCCCCCCACCGCCACCACAAGCCACCAACGCCAAGGCCAATCCAAACCCGGCAACGTACTTATAAAAACGCATAAAAACCTTCCCCTGTCGTATATTGAAAATCGAAACTTAACGGGCTATCTTGTCGGCAATGACCCTGGGCGTGATGAAGATGAGCATTTCTTTCTTGTCAGTTGAAACCGCCGTACTTTTGAACAGGTTTCCGAGGCCCGGCAAATCACCTAGCACAGGAACTTTGTTAACCGTATTGGACTGATTTTCAGTATAGATACCACCTACAACCACGGTACCACCGTTTTCCACTAAAACCTGTGTTTGGATGTGCTTAGTGTCGATTGCATAGCCTGCGGTGGTAAGAATGCCCGGAGTATCTTTGTTGACATCAAGCACAAGAATGATGCCTCCTTCTGGGGTGATTTGCGGTGTCACCTCCAGTTTCAAATTCGCTTTTCGGAACGCAATCGATGTGGCACCACTGGAAGAAGCTACCTGATACGGAAGTTCAGTGCCCTGCTCCACAAGGGCCTTGATTTGGTCAGCTGTTACTACTCGTGGGCTGGAGATCACTTTGCCCTTGCCATCGGCTTCGAGAGCTGAAATTTCAAGGTTAAGAAATCGGTTGGCCGCGGCATTGAAGATGGAAAAAGCAATAGACGCACCTCCGGCCACAGGAAAATTCACAAAACTGCCAGATGTATCTACGGTGCCACCTGCGCCGCTGCTGCCCACCGCATTGGCATAGCTGGTGCCAATAGCAAGTCGATTGCCACCGCCAATGGAGTAGCCGCCATCGCCGCCCTGCTGAGCGCGCAGATCTGTACCACCCAGCCTCACCCCCAGCGACTTGCTAAAGCTGTCAGAGGCTTCCACGATCCGCGCTTCGATCATCACCTGACGGACCGGGATGTCGAGTTTGGCAATCAACTGCTGCACCTGCTCCAGCTTGGACGGAATGTCTGTCACAAATAACTGGTTGGTTCGATTCTCGGCAATCACGCTGCCACGCGGGCTCAGCAATCGAGATGAACTAGCTGATGCTCCTGATGCACCGCCGCTACCTGTGGCAGTTAACTGGGCCGCAACTTCCTCTGCCTTGGTGTAATTCATTTGGAAAGACTGTGTGCGCAACGGCTCCAGGCTCTGCAATGCTGCGGCGGATTCCAGATCAAGCTTTTCCTTGGCATTGATCTCGTCCTTGGGCGCGATCCAAAGCACATTGCCTGTCTTGCGCATGCCCAAACCCTTGGCCTGCAAGATGATGTCCAGCGCCTGATCCCAGGGAACATCCTGCAAGCGCAGCGTGACCGAGCCGTTGACTGAGTCTGAAGTGATCACATTGAAATTGGTAAAGTCAGCGATGACTTGCAACAGGGATCGGACTTCGATGTTCTGAAAGTTCAATGACAATTTTTGCCCAGTGTAGCCAGGCCCTTGCGTCAATTTGGATGGATCCACCTTGATTGGCTTAACCTCCACAACGAACTGCGAGTTGCTCTGATAAGCGCTATGAGTCCATGGGCCTTGTGGCTCGATAACCACTCGCACCCTGTCACCGACTTGGGTGGTTGTGATGGTTTTTACTGGCGTACCGAAGTCAGCCACATCCAGACGTCTGCGCAAGCCCTCTGGCAGAGTCGTTTTCATAAAATCAACCACCAGCGTCTGACCCTGCTGCCGAATGTCGACACCCACTTGGTCGTTTGGCAAGGCAAAAATAATCCGCCCAGTGGCATCGTCACCTCGGCGGAAGTCCAGGTCACGCAAAGGCATCGTATCGCGGTTTAAATTCTCCGCAAACACCGTGGTCGCCGCAGCCGGCGCAGAGCTGGTGACAGGATCCAGTGAAACGTACAAAGACTTGCCCTGAATCTGCATTTTGTAGGCGGTGTATTGCTTCAGGTTCAGAACAACACGTGTCCGGTCTCCCGCCTGCACAACACTGACTGACTTCAAATTGCCTTGATTGATATCAACAGTCGATCGCCCCATGGAACTCACGACTCCCGGGAAATCGAGCGCGATTCTGGCCGGAGACTGGATGGAGAACCCGGTAGGCAGCGCAGACAAGGCCTCACTCAAATCGATCTTGACAACTTCGGAACCACTTTGCAAAGAGCCAGTCACAGCTTCAATGGCCACCTGTGCCTGCGCAGTCGCAGAGGCAAACAAAAAACTGGCCACAAGCCAGAGCCGACTGCCCAGCCGACCAAACAGATAATTGTGTTGGGCTTTCATTTTGACCTCTCTTGCAACTGCAATGACGCAGTGCGTTCAATCCACTCACCGGCTGCGTCCTGAACAATCTCACGCAGGGTGACTTCTGTCTCAACGATCTTGGTTATACGGCCGTAGTTCTGTCCCAAATGATCCCCCAGACGCACCTGATACAACAACTTGCCCACGGTCACCAATGCCACCGGCTTCCCTTCTTTGACGATGCTGCCAACCAGGGTAATGGCATCCAGCGGAAATTCTTCCAGTGGCTCTTTGCGACGCGCCAGCTCGGGCTCCAGCAACGCGGCGTTGGATGTCGCTTGCGCCGAATCCCGCTTCAATGCCAGCGTCAGCTTTTGGATGCTGAACGGGTCAAACTCAGTCGTTTCAGTGTAGCTTTCAGGCTTGAACTGCTTGGGCTCAGACAGGGGAACCACCTTTGGGAAAGTCTGGCTCTTTTGTTGTGCCATCCACTCGCGCAACTCCGTGTCAGAGCCAAAAGAACACGCTGTCAACACAACAACAGGCAACAACGCAACAACAATCCAGCGAAAGCCAATCATTTCTTGGCTCCCTTCTTGGGCGCGGCCTTGCGCTGAGCTTCTATTTCGTCTGCATCCAGGTAACGGAAGGTCTTGGCCACTGCATCCATTGTCAGAGCACCATCTTTCGTGGGCACAATCGACATGTTATTGAGCGTCACAATACGCGACAGATTCGAGATGTCCGACGCAAACGAGCCAATGTCATGGTAGCGTCCGGTGACCCGCACACTGATTGGCAACTCGGCGTAATACTCGCGCACGACAACCTGGCCGGGCCTGAACAGGTCAAATTGCAAGCTCCTGCCGATGCCTGCCTGGTTGATGTCTGACAACAGCGCATCCATCTCGGCTTTGCTTGGCAACTGCTTCTCCAGTTGCGTGACATATTGCTGAACTTGCTCACGCTGCTTTTTCAAAGCATCCAGATTAACGGCTTTGGCAAGTTTGACCTTGTATTCGTCTCGCAGCTTGAGTTCCTGATCTTGCACGGCAGTGAGTTCATCTTTGGAGTCGCTCAGCCACAAAAACCACAACACAACGACAAAGGCGATCGCAATTGCCGAAAAAAGGGCGTAGCGGGGCAATGGGGGCCAGTTCGAGGGATCCTTGCTGTCCAGGTTGCGGAACTGGGCCGAAGTATCTTCAAACCAGGCTTTCATATCGACAGAAACGTTGGGAGACTTTGCCATGGTTTGTGCCGCTACTTTGCCACAGGAGAAGACGCCGCAACAGCAGGCGCGGTGGTCCCACTCGCTTCACCGGCGCGCAACAATTTGACGTTGATCTTGAAATTGGACACCCGCCGCTGGTCACGCGGCCCAAGACTTACTGAACCTGCCACGATTTCAATCAGCTCAGGACGGGTTAACCAAGCCGATTTGGTACCGAGGTTACGCAGCAACTCGGATACACGCTCATTCGATTGCGCCACACCTTGCAGCGCCACATTTTGGCCATCTTGACGCATGCTGTTGATGTACACCCCTTCGGGCAATTGTCTGACCAGTTCTGTCAACAAGTGGACCGGCATGTTTCGATCAGCCTGCAAGTCTTCCACCGCTTGCTGACGGGCCCGCAGAGCCGCGATTTCTGCCTCCAGACCCGCAATGTCCTTGATTTGCTTGTCAAATTTCGTTATTTCAGTCTTCAAGATCTGATTTTTGTCCTGCTGATCAGAAATTTGGGCCTGAAACCACAAGAAGATCAGCCCAGCGATCAAGACACCGCTCAGGGCTGACAGCCCCAACCCGACGTTGAACATGTCCTTGCGGCGCTTGCGAGCGGCTTCCCGGTGGGGAAGTAGGTTGATCAGTATCACTGCAGAAATCTCCGCAAAGCCAGACCGCAGGAAGTGAGATAGGAAGGCGCTTCACGCTCCATCTTGTTGATCCGGATATTGGGGGAAATTTCCATACCTTCAAACGGATTGACCACGCTGCAGGCAAAACCGGTTTGTTGGGTGACTGCCGCCGTCAAACCGGGCAGAGAGGCTGACCCGCCAGCCAACATCACCCTATCGACTTTATTGTGGGTGGTGCTGGTGAAGAAGAACTGCAACGCACGTCCGACTTCCTGTACCAAGCTGTCAATAAAAGGCTGTAGCACGATGGTTTTGTAGTCGTCTGGCAACTCACCTGTTCGCTTTTTGCTTTCAGCCTCTTCCTGGGAAAAACCATACTGCCGGATGATCATCTGTGTGAGTTGCGCACCGCCAAAAGCCTGGTCACGGTCATACAGAACCTCGTCGTTGCGGATGACCTGCATGCTGGTGGTCATGGCACCGACTTCAAAAAGCGCCACGATGCTGCCTTCACCCTTGTTGGGCATGTTGGCAATCAGACGGCTTGTCGCCAAGCGAGATGCATAAGACTCCACATCCACAATCACTGGATTCAAGCCTGCCGCCTCTGCCAGACCCTGAATGTCCTGCACTTTTTCGCGCCTGGAGGCTGCAATCAGCACTTCAACGTCGCCCGAAACATTGGCACTGGGTCCAACGATGCAAAAGTCCAGGCTCACCTCGTCCAGAGGGAAAGGAATGTATTGATTGGCCTCCGTCTCGACCTGCAATTCCAGTTCCTGGTCTGACAGGCCGCCTGGGAGAACAATTTTTTTGGTGATCACCGCCGATGGCGGTAGCGCCATAGCAACATTTTTGGTCTTGGTGCCGCTCTTTTTAATCAGCCGACGCACGGCATCTGCCACCTCATCGAATTTTTCGATGTTGCCATCGGTGATCCAGCCGCGCTCCAGCGGCACGATCGCGCAATTTTCCAAAATCAAACGGCCCGAGCTGTCTTGACCCAGTTCGACTAGCTTGACGCTTGACGAACTAACGTCCAGACCCAGCATGGCGGCAGGCTGACGACTGAATAACGAGCCCAAAGAAAGCAACATGGTCCCCTAATTGATATGACGAAAATCGGGCTTTTCTTGAGAAATCACTTCAATGCTATCAGTAAGAGCATTGTTCAGCAAAGATATTTCGACTTTTTTCATTTCCCAGACGTTGCCAAAATGCAGACAAAATGTGCTGCCGCGCCATTCAAAGCGGACAGGTCATCTTAAACGCCCTTTTGTGCTCTTAATCAGAATGCGATACTTCAATACCTGACTTTTTCCCGCTTTCTTTTGGGTTTGTGTCGATTCCCGCCTCCTATGTCCGAAAAAACCCCGTCAACATCCTCCGGTTCAAGCAAGCAGGCTGACCGCCCAACACGCCGCCACCTGCACTGGGCCATCAAGTTCCCGCTGGTCGTCGGCGGTTTGCTGCTGGCTGGATTGGCTTCAGCGGTGATGATCGCAGCCATCGCCATGGCCATGGCTTACCCCAACCTGCCGGATGTATCTGACCTGCTGGACTATCGCCCCAAGCTGCCATTGCGTGTGTTTTCGGCTGACGGCGTGCTGATTGGCGAATTTGGAGAAGAACGGCGCCACCTGACCCCGATCCAGGACATCCCCAAGGTCATGAAGGATGCGGTCCTGGCCATTGAAGATGCCCGCTTCTACCAGCACAATGGCGTCGATTACGTCGGCGTGGCTCGCGCCGCGCTGGCGAACCTGGGCCAGATCAAGAGCCAGGGGGCATCGACGATCACCATGCAGGTAGCGCGCAATGTGTATCTTTCTTCCGAGAAAACCTATACACGCAAAATTTACGAAATGTTGCTGACTTTCAAGATGGAGCACTTGCTGAGCAAGAACCAGATTCTTGAAATCTACATGAACCAGATTTTTCTCGGCAACCGTGCTTACGGCTTTGCAGCGGCCTCCGAAACCTACTTTGGCAAGCCACTGCAGAATGTAAGTATCGCCGAGGCCGCCATGCTGGCCGGGCTGCCCAAGGCACCTTCGGCCTACAACCCCATCAGCAACCCCAAACGCGCCAAGACACGCCAGCTCTACATCATTGACCGCATGCTGGAAAACGGCTTCATCACGCCAGAGCAGGCCCAGACCGCCAAAGCCGAAGATGTCAAAATCAAGTCTGCTGCAGACAGCACGCAGGTACATGCCGAGTACTTCACGGAAACCATTCGCCAGTTGATCTACGCGCAATACGGCGATTCGACTTACACCCGTGGTTTGAACGTTTACACCACCTTGAATGCGGCGGACCAGATAGCGGCCTACCAGGCCCTGCGCCGCGGCATCATGAACTATGAACGCAGGCAGGCCTACAGGGGCCCGGAGAAGTTCATCAGCCTGCCAGAAGATTCCCAAGGCATAGAGGACGTGATTGACGAGGCGCTGATAGAGCACCCTGACAACGGTGATGTGCTTTCGGCCGTGGTGCTGGAAGCAAGCCCCAAGATCATCAAGGCCGTCAGACAAAATGGTGATGTCATCGAGATCACTGGCGAGGGCCTCAAGCCAGCGCAATCGGGTTTGTCTGACAAGGCACCTGCGAACATCAAGATCCTCCGTGGCGCGGTGCTTCGGGTGGTGCAAACGCCCAAATCCACCTGGGAGATTACCCAACTGCCGGAGGTGGAAGGCGCTTTTGTGGCGATCGACCCCAAAACAGGTGCCATCCGTGCCCTGGTGGGCGGCTTTGATTTTGAAAAAAACAAGTTCAACCATGTGACACAAGCCTGGCGGCAACCTGGTTCGAGCTTCAAACCTTTCATCTACTCTGCCGCGCTGGAAGACGGTGTCACACCGGCCACCATCGTGAACGACGCACCGTTGTTTTTCAACGCTGGCGTGACAGGTGGCCAGCCTTGGGAACCCAAGAACTATGACGGCAAGTTTGAAGGCCCGATGACACTGCGCCGTGGTTTGGCGCTGTCCAAAAACATGGTTTCCATCCGCGTACTGCAGGTGGTCGGACCCCAAAATGCGCAGCAATGGATCACACGTTTTGGCTTTGATGCCGAGAAACACCCGGCCTATTTGACGATGGCACTGGGCGCAGGTTCGGTGACACCGATGCAGATGGCCACCGCCTACTCGGTATTTGCCAACGGTGGCTACCGCATCAACCCATGGATGGTGTCAAAGATCACGGACCAAAGAGGCAAGGTTCTCGAGCAGACCCAGATGCCGGCTCTGAGCGAGTCTCTGCGGGCGATTTCAGCACGCAACGCTTTCATCATGGACAGCCTGCTGCAGGAAGTGGCGCGTTCAGGTACCGCCGCCAAGGCACAAGCCACCTTGAAACGTCCTGATCTGTATGGCAAGACCGGTACCACCAATGACTCCATGGACGCGTGGTTCGCAGGTTTTCAGCCCAGTATTGCAGCCATCACCTGGATTGGCTATGACACGCCGCGCAACCTTGGCAGCCGCGAGACGGGTGGCGGTCTGAGCTTGCCGGTATGGATCGAGTTCATGGCCCATGCGCTCAAGAACGTGCCGGTGACCGACATCCCCGTGCCGGAAGGTGTGGTGAATGTGGACGGTGAGTGGTTCTTCAACGAATACACCAAAACCACAGGTATCGCGACCTTGGGTCTGGGCGGCAATGGTGCGGCGGCAGACACCGGGCAAGTCATTCCGATGCCGGCGGCTGACGAGAAAAAGAAAATCCTCGACTTGTTCAAAAATTAGCTGGCAGAAAACACCAGCGGGCTGCCGGACTGCTCACTGGCAAAGCGTGAGAGTGAGGCAAAGAACTCACCCTGGCCCTTGGTATCCATCCATTGTTTGCCATCAAATTGATAGTGGAAACCGCCGCTTTTGGCGGCCAGCCAAATTTCATGCAAGGGCTTTTGCAGGTTGATGACGATCTGGCTGTGGTTGGCAAAGACCAGCGTCACCATGCCGCCGGTACGCTGGTTGTCGATATCCACGCTGGTGTCGTCGTTGAGGCGGTCGCAACTGGCCTCGATGGCTTTGAGAGCGCGCTCGGCGGTGTCCATGAACTCAGTGTCGGTCATACAATTTCACCATGATGTTGTTCAAAAAAATCCCGGTTCGGGGCCTGGCCCTGGCAGTCGCACCCCTGGCTGCGCTCATTTTGGCAGCTTGCGGACAAACGGGCTCGTTGTACCTGCCCCCGCCCCCTGCAGGCACACATCGTGCCACCCTGCCCGAGTCACTGATGCCAGCGAATTTGGCCCCGGCCAATTCGACCATCAAACCCGCCACCACGCCGCTTGACGGACCGGGCAAAGATGCTTCGCAACCCGCAAAAGCGCCTTGATGCCTTGGCACCATTGAGCCAGCAACAAGGGCCATCTACTATATTATTTATAGCTAGTGCCTGACCGAAAACCCCGCATCCCCAATGGGGGATCGGTTGTTTCCCACAACGAAGATTTCCCCCATTCGGTCTTTCTCAGCAGTTTTTGGCTGATTTCTGGAGTTCTGGCGGCCTTGGGGCCAAATCTTCGT
>CAIVHU010000048.1 GCA_903905735.1 uncultured beta proteobacterium | reverse complement strand
TTCTGATCAATACCGATACCCAACACTGAAGGCAAAAACGGCACCTGTAGTCATACCGGTGCCGTTTTGCTTTGCATCTTTGCCGCCACAACCATCACGGAGCTTGACCAGCAGGCCATCAAATTCGTTGATCACACTCATTTGCACTGGAACCAGCGGTGGAATGTGCGTCCGATCCAAATAGCTACGGCTTCAGGAAAGGGCGGTCAACACACGACGCACGGAGCCAGTTATTCGCGACCCTGTCCCAGAAGGCTTCAGCCGGGTGGGTTTTGGATGCGGATATTCGCGGGTTCTTCGACAACATCAATCACGAATGGCTGCTGAACAACGTCCACATGGACAGCGTGATGCTCCGGAAGTGGTTGAAAAGTGGAGTGGTTGACACCGGTCAACTGCTGCGCACGAGTGAGGGCACGCCGCAGGGCGGCATCATCTCGCCGGTACTGGCGAACATTACTCTTAACGGGTTAGAAACAAGACTAAAGCAATTCCTTCAGGAAAAGCTGGGGTCCAAGAAAGCAACGCAGAGTAAGGTAAATCTGGTCCGATACGCCGACGATTTCGTGGTCACCGGTAGCTCCAAAGAGCTGCTGGAAACCGTCGTCCAACCATGGATAGTTGAGTTCCTGCGCGAGCGGGGTTTGACGTTGTCCAAGGAAAAGACAAGGATCGTTAGCATGGATCAAGGCTTTGATTTCCTAGGGTGGAACTTCCGCAAATACGGGGGCAAGCTGCTCATCAAGCCGAGTCGGAAGAACGTGAAGGCGTTTTACGGAAAGGTGAAGGAAATCATTGCCACGTCAGTGGCCATTCCAACAGAAACGCTGATACAGCGCCTGAGCCCAATCCTCAAGGGGTGGGCTCAGTACCACCGTGGGGTTGTTGCAAAACAGACCTTCAGTAAAGTTGACCATCTGATTTATTGGAGGTTGATGCGTTGGGGCCTGCGGCGGCACCCTCGCAAAACGGCGGGCTGGGTGTACGAGCACTACTGGAAACAGTGTGGCTCACGCAAACGGTTCGCCGGGCTGCAAGACGACCCGTTCGGGGGTAACGACAGAATACCGCTACCGCTGTATTCCTTGGCGGACATGAAAATTGTCCGCCACGTCAAAGTGAAGGGGGACTACAACCCCTTCCATCCCGACTGGGTTGAATACGGCGAAAAACTGCGAGTGCAACGGATGGGTAGCGCCATCTGGAATGCGCAGCGATCGCAACTGTGGCTCGAGCAACGTGGTAATTGCGCTCACTGTAAGCAACAAATTGACATAGCTGAGGAAAACATGGACGACCACCATATCGTTCCACGGCAGCTAGGTGGGAGCGACGCTCTCTCCAATCGGGTGCTGCTGCATCCGATCTGTCACAGGCGTGTCCACGCCCTTGGTTTGGAGGTTACCAAGCCGGTCCCCAGTACGGGGGACTTGAATCCGACAAAACGGTCGAGGGTTATGCAACCCGTTGAAGCTGAATAGTCGGTGGTCGTATGTGAGCCGTGTGCGGTGAAAGTCGCACGCCCGGTTCAACGGGGGGGGTACTATCGAAAGATGATATCCCTACCCTCCACCCTGCCCAATTTCCCCTGAGACCAGCATGCCGATGCACAAAACTTCGGCGTGGCCTCTGGCCTTGGTCTATTTGTGCCTGATCGTCTATGCCAGCCTGTACCCGTTTGTGCATTGGCGTGACCAGGGCATGCAGCCCTGGGTATTTCTCACCGCGCCTTGGCCCCGCTACTGGACAGGGTTTGATGTGGTGTCCAACGTGTTGGGCTATATGCCGCTCGGGTTTTTACTGACCTTGAGCGCCTTGCGCACCGGGCACATGCGCTGGGCTGTGTGGTTGGCGGTGCCAGTCTCAGCTGCGCTGTCGCTGGCCATGGAAACCTTGCAGGTTTACCTGCCCGACCGTGTGCCGTCCAATCTGGACTGGGTGCTCAATATTATGGGGGCTGCGCTGGGTGCGCTGTCGGCCTGGGGTCTGGAAAAACTGGGGGTGTTGCAGCGCTGGACGCGCTTTCGCGCCAACTGGTTTCTGAGCGAGGCACGTGGCGCGCTGGTGCTGCTGGCGCTGTGGCCGGTAGCGTTGCTGTTTCCAACATCCATTCCGCTGGGGCTGGGCCAGGTGATGGAGCGCCTGGAAGTTGGACTGGCTGACCTGCTGGCTGACAGTCCTTTTCTGGCATGGTTGCCGGTGCGTGACATTGAACTGCAACCTGCGCTGCCGGTGACCCAGTGGCTGTGTGTGTTGCTCGGGTTGTCCATTCCGGGGCTGCTGGGTTATTGCATCATTGCCCAGCGTGGCAAGCGCCTGTGGTTTATGTTCTGGATGGCGGTCGTTGGCGTTGGCGTGAACAGTTTGAGTGCGGCGCTGAGTTTCGGACCAGAACACGCGTGGATCTGGCTGGATGCTTCGGCCCAGACGGCGATGGCCATGGCTGTGGTGTTGTTGGTGCTGTTGGTGTGGGTACCACCGCGCGCCGCAGCAGCGCTGGCCGTACTGGTGCTGGGCGTGTACTTGAGCTTGATCAATCAGGCCTCGACCGATCCGTATTTTGAGCAAACGCTCTTCATGTGGGAGCAGGGGCGTTTCATCCGCTTTCACGGGTTGGCCCAGTGGTTGGGCTGGTTGTGGCCGTTTGCAGCACTTATCTATGTTCTGAGTCGTGTGTGGGGAAAAGAGCCACATCACTAAAATGACCCGCATGACACATTCCAACTCTTCCGACGTGACCGTTGCTGCTGCGCCTGCATCCAGCTACTTTCAGCGGCACATATTTTTCTGTACCAATGAGCGTCAAAACGGCGATGCCTGCTGCGCGCAGCATGATGCCTTGGCTGCTTTTGAGCGCTGCAAGGCCCAAGTCAAAGCCGCCGGGCTGGCTGGCCCGGGTCAGGTGCGTGTGAACAAAGCCGGTTGCCTGGACCGTTGTGCTGCCGGACCGGTGGCGGTGGTGTATCCCGAGGCGGTCTGGTACAGCTATGTGGATGCCAGTGATATTGACGAAATTGTCGAGTCACATTTAAAAAATGGCCAGGTGGTGGACCGCCTGCTGACACCTCCGCATCTGGGGCGCTGAGCCGGATGAGTGGTTTTTTCGAGCTCTAGCCTTTGTTTTAAAAGGGCTGACAGCTATCGAAATCGTAGTAGTTTGAACTGACTCGCTGTAGGTGGCTCGTACCTTCCCTTCGTATGAAAAAACTCCTTTTGTCACTGGCCACGTGCTTGGCCCTGAGCGCAGCCGCCCAAACCCCGCAAGCCCCTGAAATCGCGGCACGCTCATACTTGTTGCTGGACGTGACGGCTAACCAGATATTGGCGCAAAAAGACATCGACATGCCGGTGGAGCCTGCCTCGCTGACCAAGTTGATGTCCGCCTATCTGGTCTTTGACGCTTTGCGAAACAAAAAAATCGACTTGAAGCAAACCCTGTCAGCGAGCGAGCGCGCCTGGAAAATGCCTGGTTCGCGCATGTTCATCGACCCCAAGATGCAGGTGACGGTGGAAGACCTGATCAAGGGCATGATTGTGCAAAACGGCAACGATGCCACCATGGCGCTGGCCGAAGGCGTGGGCGGCACTAAAGTGCATTTTGTAGAAATGATGAACGAGCAGGCCAAGGTGCTGGGTATGAAGTCCACCAGCTATAAAAATCCCGAAGGTCTAACCGAGGCGGGTCACACCACCACCGCGCGAGACCTGAGTATTCTGGCTAACCGGCTGATGCAGGACTTTCCTGACTATGTTGGCTACTACGCCATCAAACATTACCGTTACCCGGGGACACCCGCAGCCAATGACACCAACCGCAATTCGTTGCTTTTTCGCGACCCGACCGTCGATGGCCTGAAAACCGGGCATACCGACGCGGCTGGTTTTTGCCTGATTGCCACGGCCCACCGTGATGTGGCTGGTGTCGGCAGCCGCCGCTTGTTGTCCGTGATGCTGGGCACCGCCAGCGAAAATGCCCGCGCCAACGAGTCACAAAAATTGCTCAACTGGGGCTTCACCGCCTACGAGGACGTCAAATTGTTCGATGCCAACCAGGCTGTGGTGACACTGGCCATCTGGAAAGGGGCCCAATCCACTGTCGCGCTGGGGCAGCCTCGACCGATCGTGGTCGCGGTGCCAGCTGGTGCGGGTGGCAAATTGACCACGGAAGTGGCTCGCCCCGACCCGCTGGTGGCGCCGTTGACCAAGTGGCAAGCCGTCGGGACGCTCAATGTCAGCAGCGAAGGCAAACTGGTTACCGAGGTGCCCTTGCTGGCGCTGCAAGGTGTGGAGCAAGCGGGTGTGCTGGGGCGCGCGTGGGATGCCTTGCGCCTATGGATCAAGTAACAGTTGTTGCCGTCAAAGACTTGGCCTGATATAGTAGAGGGCTTTTCGGAATTTCCGAAGGGGTTCACGTTTTCGTTATTTTCAAGTTTTAAGCGTTTAGGGACGTTTAGTTTTTAGGAGGCGCAATGCCAACCATCAATCAGTTGATCCGTCAAGGGCGCTCGGTCGAAGTGATCAAGTCGAAGAGCCCGGCGATGGAAAATTCTCCACAACGCCGTGGTGTTTGCACCCGCGTGTACACCACGACCCCGAAAAAGCCCAACTCGGCTTTGCGTAAAGTTGCCAAAGTGCGCTTGACAAACGGGTTTGAGGTGATTTCTTACATCGGCGGTGAAGGCCACAACCTCCAGGAACACAGCGTGGTGCTGGTTCGTGGCGGTCGTGTCAAGGACTTGCCCGGTGTGCGTTACCACATCGTGCGTGGTTCGCTCGATTTGCAAGGCG
The DNA here is from genome assembly GCA_903905735.1 of uncultured beta proteobacterium. GTDB lineage: Bacteria > Pseudomonadota > Gammaproteobacteria > Burkholderiales > Burkholderiaceae_C > Rhodoferax. The sequence goes on along the minus strand of CAIVHU010000048.1, from coordinate 3,365 downwards.
TGAAAGACCGCAAGCAGTCGCGTTCCAAATACGGTGCAAAACGCCCCAAGGCTAAATAAGCTTTTTGGTTGTTGGTTTAAAAGGTGTTTGTTGCTGCGTGGCGCAGTCAGCAAACGTAGTGACCCAAGTTTCGGGTCGAGTAAGTGAGAGTCTTATTTTTAACTCTCGCGGTGTTGTCAAAGACACCAACTGAAGCAATAGAGGTGAAAAAATGCCACGTCGTCGCGAAGTCCCTAAACGTGAAATCCTGCCGGATCCTAAATTCGGCAATGTCGAGCTGTCCAAATTCATGAACGTGATCATGGAAGGCGGCAAAAAAGCGGTTGCAGAGCGCATCATTTATGGCGCGTTGGAGCAAATCGCCAAGAAGCATCCCGATAAAGACGCTCTCGAAGCCTTTACCGTGGCCATCAACAACGTCAAGCCGCTGGTTGAAGTGAAGTCCCGTCGTGTCGGTGGTGCCAACTACCAGGTGCCAGTTGAAGTGCGCCCGGTCCGTCGTCTGGCCCTGTCCATGCGCTGGATCAAGGAAGCCGCCCGCAAGCGTGGCGAGAAGTCCATGGCCCTGCGTTTGGCCAACGAACTGCTGGAGGCCACCGAAGGCCGTGGCGGTGCCATGAAGAAGCGTGATGAAGTTCACCGCATGGCTGAAGCCAACAAGGCCTTCTCTCACTTCCGCTTCTAAGCAGCGGCTACTGCGCGGCTTTCATCCGTCGTTGCGGTCCTTGGTTGTGCATTTGCATGGCCTGACAGGCTGCCTGGTTTGAACGCTGCACATTGCGCCGCTGAGGTCAAAAGCCTTGAGCGGCGTAGTAGTTTGAAAATATAGATCAACCAAGGATCCATCATGGCTCGCCATACCCCCATTGAGCGCTATCGAAATATCGGCATCTCGGCTCACATCGATGCTGGTAAAACCACCACCACCGAGCGCATTCTTTTCTACACCGGTGTTAACCACAAGATCGGCGAAGTCCACGACGGTGCCGCCACCATGGACTGGATGGAGCAAGAGCAAGAGCGTGGTATCACCATCACCTCTGCGGCGACCACCTGCTTCTGGAAGGGCATGGACACATCCCTGCCTGAGCACCGTATCAACATCATCGACACGCCCGGACACGTTGACTTCACCATTGAAGTCGAGCGTTCCATGCGCGTGCTTGACGGTGCTTGCATGGTGTACTGCGCCGTGGGCGGTGTGCAGCCCCAGTCTGAAACTGTCTGGCGTCAGGCCAACAAGTACAAAGTGCCTCGCCTGGCATTTGTGAACAAGATGGACCGTACCGGTGCCAACTTCTTCAAGGTCGTGGACCAGATGAAACTGCGTCTGAAAGCCAGCCCGGTGCCCATGGTGATCCCGATTGGTGCAGAAGAAAACTTCGTCGGCGTGGTTGACCTGCTCAAGATGAAGGCCATCATTTGGGACGAAGCGTCCCAGGGGATGAAGTTCGATTACCGTGAAATCCCGGCTGAATTGCTGTCCTTGGCCAAAGAATGGCGCGAGAAGATGGTTGAAGCCGCTGCAGAAGCATCTGAAGAGTTCATGAACAAGTACCTTGAAGAAGGTGAATTGACCGAAGAGGAAATCAAACTTGGCATCCGTACCCGCACCATCGCCAGCGAAATCCAGCCGATGTACTGTGGCTCGGCCTTCAAGAACAAGGGTGTTCAACGCATGCTCGATGCGGTGATTGAATTCATGCCATCGCCCGTGGATATTCCGCCGGTGAAAGGCATGGACGAAGATGAAGCACCCGTTGTGCGTCAAGCCAGCGACTCAGAAAAATTCTCAGCGTTGGCGTTCAAGCTGATGACCGATCCGTTTGTCGGCCAACTGACCTTTGTGCGCGTGTATTCAGGCGTGCTGACCAAAGGCGACACGGTTTACAACCCGATTCGTGGCAAAAAAGAACGTATTGGCCGGATCGTGCAGATGCACGCCAACAAGCGCGAAGAAGTGAGCGAAATTGTTGCTGGCGACATCGCCGCCTGTATCGGCTTGAAAGACGTGACCACCGGCGAAACCCTGTGTGATCCTTCAGCCATCATCATGCTGGAGCGCATGGTATTCCCTGAGCCCGTGATTACTCAGGCCGTGGAACCCAAAACCAAGGTTGACCAGGAAAAGATGGGTATCGCTCTGCAGCGCTTGGCTCAGGAAGATCCGTCGTTCCGTGTGAAGACCGACGAAGAATCAGGCCAGACCCTGATTGCTGGGATGGGTGAGCTTCACCTCGAAATCATTGTTGACCGCATGAAGCGCGAGTTCGGTGTGGAAGCCAACGTTGGCAAACCTCAAGTGGCTTACCGCGAAACCATCCGCAAGACCATTGAAGACGCGGAAGGCAAGTTTGTGCGTCAGTCAGGCGGTAAGGGTCAGTACGGTCACGTTGTCCTGAAGATTGAACCCAACGAAGCCGGCAAGGGCATCGAGTTTGTGGATGCGATCAAGGGCGGTGTGGTGCCTCGTGAATACATTCCTGCCGTCGAAAAGGGTATCCATGAAGCCGTGACCCAAGGTGTGCTGGCCGGTGACCCGGTGGTCGATGTCCAGGTGACGCTGCATTGTGGTTCTTACCACGACGTGGACTCGAACGAATTGGCGTTCAAGATGGCGGCGATCTTCGGTTTCAAGGAAGGCTGCCGCAAGGCTGGTCCGGTGATTCTTGAGCCGATGATGGCGGTGGAAGTGGAAACCCCTGAAGACTATGCCGGTAACGTGATGGGCGATTTGTCCTCTCGTCGCGGTATGGTGCAGGGCATGGAAGATATGGTGGGTGGCGGCAAGGCCATCAAGGCTGAAGTGCCACTGTCTGAAATGTTTGGTTACTCCACCACGCTGCGTTCGATGTCTCAAGGCCGCGCCACTTACACGATGGAATTCAAGCACTACACGGAAGCCCCGCGTAACGTGTCCGAAGCCATCATGGCAGCAAGGGCTAAGTAATTGTCAGGTGCCGGACCAAGATTCGCGCAGCGAATTTGCTCGGGCGCCTCTGATTAGATTTGTCTGCGATTTCGCACCCCAAGCTGCCCGTGGCAAGGGAAAAAGTGACGAAATGCAAACATTAAACCAATCCACGGGCATGGCTCTTTTAAGGAACTGAAAAATGGCAAAAGAAAAATTCGCACGCACCAAGCCCCACGTCAACGTGGGCACCATTGGTCACGTTGACCACGGCAAAACCACCCTGACAGCGGCCATCACCACCGTGCTGGCAGCCAAGTTTGGCGGTCAGGCCAAAGCCTACGACCAGATCGACGCAGCCCCCGAAGAAAAGGCCCGCGGTATCACCATCAACACCGCCCACGTGGAATACGAAACGGCCAACCGCCACTACGCCCACGTTGACTGCCCCGGC
>CAIVHU010000047.1 GCA_903905735.1 uncultured beta proteobacterium | reverse complement strand
TCGCCGCCCTGCTGGTGATTGACAAGCTGCGTGTGAATCTCGGCCTGGTCAGCCAGGCACCGAGCCTGCACATGAGCTTCAGCGGCAACCCCGGCACCGGCAAGACGACGGTGGCGCAGCGCATGGCCCAAATCCTGCACAGGCTGGGCTATGTGCGCAAAGGGCACCTGGTCTCGGTCACACGCGACGATCTGGTGGGCCAGTACATCGGTCATACCGCGCCCAAGACCAAGGAGGTGTTGCAGCGCGCCATGGGAGGCGTCCTCTTTATTGACGAAGCCTATTACCTGTACCGCCCCGAGAACGAGCGTGACTACGGGCAGGAGGCCATCGAGATCCTGCTGCAGGTCATGGAAAACCAGCGCAGTGACCTGGTGGTCATTCTGGCGGGTTACCACGACCGCATGGAAACGTTCTTTCAGTCCAACCCCGGCATGCGCTCACGGATTGCCCACCACCTGGACTTTCCAGATTACGCCGTGCCCGAACTGCTGCACATCGCTGACAAGTCGCTGGCGCAGCAGCACTACCGCTTTGGTGACGGCGCGGCACAGGCCTTTGAGCAGTACCTCACGCTGCGTATGCAACAACCCCAGTTTGCCAATGCCCGCAGCGTGCGCAACGCGCTGGACCGGGCCCGCCTGCGCCAGGCCAGCCGCCTTTTCGCCGACCGTGAGCGGGTCCTGGATGCCCAGGATCTGACCACCATTGAGGCGCAGGACATTCTGGCCAGCCGCATGTTCCAGAGCGCCTGATGTGTGCTGAATCCTGGCGCGGTTGCCACTGGAAGAAGTCAACTTGACCAGGCCATTGGCCCTGGGCGAAGCGGCTTCCAGCACCCCTACCATCGCTGTGTCAGCTTTGTCGCATCACTGACAAGCCTTGAGCGCACGCGACCATCCCGTAGCGGGTGGCATGTGTCACAACCGACAAAACCCAAACAAACGCTGCCGCTTTCGGGTGGCATGGATATCGCTAACAAAGCCTTGAGCGGTCACCGTCGACTGCATAAAGGACATCCATGCCAACAAGCGCGCTCACCGGCTCCACACCCGGCACGACACATGTCGGCAAGGGTCAGCTCAAACCTCTGAAGTTCAAACTCGAACTGGCATCCGCCGCTGGCGGTTGCAGTACGACTGGCGGCGAAGGCAAGGCCAGTTGCGGCTCGTCCGACGGCCCCCAGGACATGCCCGCCGAGATCTGGGACAAGGTCAAAGACCACCCGTGCTACTCCGAGGAAGCCCACCACCACTTTGCCCGCATGCACGTGGCGGTGGCACCGGCCTGCAATATCCAGTGCAACTACTGCAACCGCAAGTACGACTGCAGCAACGAATCGCGCCCTGGTGTGGTGTCGCAAAAGCTAACGCCCGAGCAGGCCGTGCGCAAGGTGGTGGCGGTGGCCAGCGCCATCCCGCAGATGACCGTGCTGGGCGTGGCCGGCCCCGGTGATGCGCTGGCCAACCCGGTCAAGACGTTTGACACGTTTCGCATGCTGCAAGCGCAGGCCCCCGACATCAAGCTGTGCATCTCGACCAACGGCCTGGCGCTGCCCGACCTGGTGGACGAAATCTGCAAATACAACGTCGATCACGTCACGATCACCATCAACATGGTGGATCCGGTGGTGGGTGCCAAGATCTACCCCTGGATCTTCTGGAACCACCGGCGCGTGACCGGCATTGAAGCCGCCACGATCCTGCACGAGCGCCAGATGCTCGGCCTGGAGATGCTGACCGCCCGTGGCGTGCTCACCAAGATCAACTCCGTGCTGATTCCCGGCATCAACGACCAGCATTTGATGGATGTGAACCGCGAGGTGAAAAAACGCGGCGCTTTCCTGCACAACATCATGCCGCTGATCAGCGAACCTGAGCACGGCACGGTGTTCGGCCTGACCGGCCAGCGCGGCCCGAGCGCCGCCGAACTCAAGGCCGTGCAGGATGCCTGCATGGGCGGTGCCAACCTGATGCGCCACTGCCGCCAGTGCCGCGCTGATGCGGTCGGCCTGCTCGGTGAAGACCGCAGCGACGAGTTCACGCTGGACAAGCTCGACCAGATGACCGACGTGGTGTATGACTTGGACAAACGCAAGGCTTACCAGGACAAGGTGGCGCTGGAGCGCAGCGCCCAGCAGGCGGCCAAAAAGCAAGCGCTGGCCACTGCCGCAGCGCTCAAATCCGCGCGGGACCTGAAAGTAATGATCGCGGTAGCCACCAAAGGCGGCGGGCGCGTCAACGAGCACTTTGGCCATGTCACCGAATTCCAGATTTTTGAAGTGTCCGCCGAGCGGGCGCAGTTTGTCGGCCACCGCCGCGTGGACCAGTATTGCCAGGGCGGCGCGGGTGACGACGAACAACTGCCCTCGGTGGTGCGCGCCATCAACGACTGCCACGCCGTGCTGGTCGCCAAGATCGGTGCCTGCCCACGCGACGAGCTGATGCAAGCCGGGGTCGAACCGGTAGACAGCTATGTGGGCGAATTCATCGAAAAAGCCGCGCTCGGCTGGTTCAACGACTACCGCGCCCGCGTGGCCAGCGGTGCGGTGGTGCACCAGGCCCGTGGCGATGCACAGATCCGCCAGGGTGCTTACACCACGCTGGCCGCCTGAAATATTCCATCACCTTAACTTGACCGGAGAACCACCATGACCCACAAAATCAACACCAACATTTGTACCTCCTGCGACGCATGCGAGCCGGTGTGCCCCAACGCCGCCATCCGCGTCAAGAGCGGCATCTACACCATTGATGCCAAAAAGTGCAACGACTGCGAGAGCCACTTTGACGACCCGCAGTGCGTGGCGATCTGCCCGGTCGATGACTGCATCACGGAAGTCTGATCATGTTGCCCAACGTCACTATCACCCCCGCTGCGGCGAAGTTCATCAACCGCATTGTCCGCTTCTCAGGCATGGGCGCTGGAGCTGGCCTGCGCCTGGCGGTCAAGCCGGGCGGCTGCTCCGGCTACTCGTCCGAGTTCAGCGCCGAGGCCGCGCCCCAGGCAGATGAACAACTGCTGGAAGTGGGCGGCGTGCGTCTGTTTCTGGCGGCAGAGAGCCGCCTGCTGCTCAATGGCCTGATCATGGACTTCACCGAAACCGCCACCGAGTCTGGCCTGAGCTTCACTGACCCCAACAAAGAAGCCTGTGCCTGCAGCAGCGCCGCGACGTCGCCCAAACCGGGTGTAGCCCACATCGAGATCAGTTCAATCGGCCGCGGTCGCCCGGCGGCACCCGTGCTGTCGTCCTGACCGCCTGGGCGCAACATGCATGCGGATGGCCTTCGGTTTGCCAATGACCTCGCGGCCTTTGCCGACGGCGTCATCGGCGGAGGCTTGAGCCCGCAGGTTGAGGCCTTGATCAAAGAAGCGGGGCGCTTGAACCACCTGCCACAGCAGGCCTTGCCCTTGCTGGCCCAGGCACGCGCCGCCGCACCGCGTCACCCGGGCCCGCTGATTGCGCTGTATCGCTACTATTTTTATAGTCACGATCTACCGCTGGCAAGGGCTGCCGGCGAAGATGCCCTAGCTATTGCGCGCACGGCCCTGGGGCCGAACTTTGGCGATGAACCTCCGGGCGAAGATGCCACCCGCAGCGATCCTGCGGTGCGCTTCTACCTGTTCACGCTCAAAGGCCTGGCCTACCTCAACATGCGCCTGGACGACATGGATGAAGCCCGGCTGATGCTGGGTGAGCTGCGCCGCCTGGACCCGCAAGACCATGTGGGCGGAGCGCTGCTGTTGCACGTACTCAACCGCCACCAACACGGCCACCCCACCGACGCACCAGCAAATTACCCGGTGCGCGGCTGGGGCGGCGCAAGCGCATGAGCCACACCGCCACATCGCCAAAGGTACGACGCTCATCAGGTGCCAGTGGCGTGCGCGCGCCTCAAGACGACATTGCACCGCAACATTGGCAAGGCGGTGCCATCGACTGCGCGACTTGCGAGCATGCACCCTTGCGCGGGTTGCCAGACAAGCAGGGTTGTGAGCCTGGTTACGCATGTTTGCAAGACATCTACGCCCGCCGGATTGACCGGTTTTTCCGATGGCACACCGATTTGGCGGATGCGCAGACCGCGCACCCCTATTTTGAGGTGCGGGCCATTGCGGCGCGGTATGTGAGCGTGTTTCGGCTCAATGCCTTGGTGACTGACCCTGATGAAACGGTGCGGCTGCAAGTGGCGCTGCGCTTGCCCGTGACGCAGCTCGCTCGATTGGCTTCCGACCCGCACCGTGAGGTGCGCATCCGCGTGGCGCAGCGGCTGACCCCTGCCGAGCTGGCCAGCCTCAAAAATGACCCGGACTATGGGGTGCGCGAGCTGGTTGCCCTGCGCCTGCCACTGGCCATCTTGCCCACCATGGCCAACGACCCGGATCGCGCGGTGCGCAAGCGCGTGGCGCAGCGCCTGACCATGCCAGCGCTGCTGCGGATGACAGACGATGCTGAGCCGGAAGTCCGGCGCATCGTGGCCGAGCGGTTGCCAGTGCCGCTGCTGTCCTGCCTGGCGCGTGATGTGGACTGGCGGGTACGCTGGGACGTGGCCCAACGCGCCGACGCCGCCGTGCTGAACACCCTGCGTGACGACCCGGAACCGGAAGTGCGCGTGGTCGTGCAAGCGCGTCTGTCCGCCTCCATCACCCCCATAGGAGTCGCCCATGGCTGACATCAACCGCGACGAAAACGAAATCGAACTCGCCTACCCGCCACGCTTTGAGTACGGCGAGCGTGTGGTGTCACGCTCGGTGGTGCGCAATGACGGCACCTACCGGGGGTATGACATTGGCGACGTGCTGGTGCACAAGGGCGACGTCGGCTACGTGACCAGCATTGGCACCTTTTTGCAGCAGTACTACATCTACGCGGTGGAATTTGTCGAGTCCGGCAACCGCGTGGGCATGCGGGCCAAGGAGCTCTGCACGCTCGACAACCTGCCCGACGAGGTGCTGGCGCAACTGGGCGACAAGGCCAGCGCGCTGGGCCGCCTCGGTTCTGGCAAACCCCTGGAGGAAACATCATGAGCACTCAAGCCCTGCCCGGTATCGAGCCCCGCGCACCCGCCTACGCCTGGGGCCAGCGCGTGATAGCGCTGGACGATCTGATCAACGACGGCAGCCACCCCGAGCGCGAACCCGATGCACTGCTGGCAGCGCGCGGCTCGGTGGGCGAGATCGTCAACATTGGCCATGCGCCAGACTTGAACGAGCCCGTCTATCTGGTGCAGTTTGCCGACTGCGTGGTTGGCTGCCTTGAAATTGAGCTGGTACCCGCGCCGCTGGGACTGCTGCCCGAGACACCGGAGCCAGCGTGAGCCCGGCTGCAGCGTTCATGCCCGTGCCCGGTGGGCAAGTGCTGGACCTGATGCAGCACCGCCTGCAGCGCGCCCTGCGTGAACGCCTGCGCTATCGTTATGTCAAACCCATCGTGCTGGCTGAGGGTGACAACTTCCGCATTCAAAGTCCTTGTTGCTCACGCAATGTGGATCCACAAGGCGGCAAGATCGACATTGCGCTGCTCGTGCCGCAGGCTTGCGGCCACTGGAGCCTGTGTGCGCGCGACCACGCCAGCAGCACCTGGATCGTCCGGTTTCAGAACCAGCCGCTGGATGCGGCGCTGGAACTGCTGTGTGTGGATACCGAACGCCAGTTTTGGCCATGATCTACCTCGACCACAACGCCACCACACCCATGGCGCAGGCCGTCATGGCAGCCATGTTGCCGGTGATGTCTGGCGTGTGGGCCAACACCTCGTCACAACATGGCCCGGGCCAGGAAGCCAAACGCGTGCTGGCGGGCGCGCGTGCCACCGTGGCACGGGTGCTGGGCTGCAAACCGGTTGAAGTGATCTTTACCAGCGGTGCCACCGAGGCCAACCATCTGGCGGTGCGTGGGCTGCTGGCGGCAGCGCCGTTAGAGCGCCAGCGGGTGCTGTTCAGCAGCGTGGAGCATGCTGGGCATGTGCGCCTGGCACGCGCGCTGTCAGCGGCCGATGTTCAGGTGGACTGGCTGCCCGTGCAGCCGGGCGGCACGCTGGACATGGCTGTGGCCAAAAAATTGATTGGCACGGATGTGGCGCTGGTGTCACTCATGGCGGCCAACAACGAGACCGGCGTTCTGATGCCGGTGGCAGACGTAGCCACCTTGGCGCATGCCGCAGGTGCGGTGATCCACGTCGATGCCACGCAGTTCATTGGCAAGCAGCCGTTCAACTTCGCCAGTTTTGGCGCAGATGCCGTGTCGCTGTCCGCCCACAAATTTCAAGGCCCGAAAGGCATCGGCGCGCTACTGCTGCGCCAGGGCGTGCCGCTGCTGCCGCAAACCCTGGGCAGCCAGGAACGGGGCCGCCGTGGCGGTACCGAGAATCTGCCCGGCATCGTTGGCCTGGCTGCGGCACTCAACGCCTTGGGCGATGTCAGCGCAGAGGCCGCCCGCATCGCCGCGCTGCGTGACAGGCTGGAGGCCGGCCTGCAACGGGCTTTGCCAGACACCTTCGTCTGGTGCCAAGACGCACCGCGCCTGCCCGGCACCAGTTATCTGCGTTTTGGCCAACTGTCTGTCGATGTGGTGCTGCAGCGGCTGGATCGCCTGGGTGTGGCCGCCTCCAGTGGCGCGGCGTGCTCGTCAGGCGGTAGCGAGCCTTCACATGTTCTCACCGCCATGGGTGTGCCTGCCGATGAGGCCCTGGCCACCGTGCGTTTCTCCCTGGGTGCCACCACCACGGCTGACGACGTGGCCTACCTGCTGCGGGAACTGCCGCCGCTGCTGGCCCCTTTGCTGCATGAAGACCTGCTGACTGCTCCTTAAAGCCAACTTACCATTCCCATTTACCCAACCAGGAGCTGATGATGAAATTGATGATCCGCAAAGACAGCAAGGGTGTCTTGACCGGCTATGTGCCCAAAAAAGACCTCGAAGAACCCATCGTCGCCATGGTCAACCCCGCCATGTGGGGCGGGCTGGTGACGCTGGCCAACGGCTGGCAGTTTGACTTGCCCGACATGCCTGCCGACACCCCGCTGCCCATCACGGTGGAAGCGCGCCGCCTGGCCCTGACCGCCGAGGCGGGAGATTGACCGTGGCGATCTCACCAGACTACCTGCAAAACGCTGCCGAGGTGCTGGGCGCCGCCGCCACCGTGCGCGAAGCCGCCGCCAGCTGGCGCGCGCGCGACCCAGCCATGCGCGTGGTGGTGGTCGATGCGATGGACATGCGCGGTGAAACCCCGGCCCTGCGGCTGGGCGCGCGCAGCATTTACCTGGCCACCTCAGACGGCCACTGCTGGTCCATCACCCAGCAGCCGGACGCAGCCACCGCGCTGATCCTGACTCAAGATGGTGCCTGACCTCAAAGGAACCCACATGGACACCCAAGACCTGATTCAGGACATCGCCCGCCAACTCGCCACCGATGTCGTCATCCCGTATATGGGCCCCAACATGCTGTCGCTGTGCAGCAACGTCACCGTGCCCGCCACGCCCCTGGCGCTGGCTGAAAGCATGACGGCCAAGGTCAGCGTGCCGCACAAGATCCGCAAGCGCCTGACGCAAACCGCACAGTTCATCGAGAACTTCAAACACCGAAAGTCGGTGGTGCACCTGATGAACGAGGCCTTTGCCGCCACGCCCACACCATCAGACCTGCAACTGGCACTGGCTGCCAGCGGTGCCAAACTGTGGGTGGACACTTGGTACGACAACAGCTTTGCCAGCGCGCTGGCCCAAGGCACCGACCCATGGGTGCAGGTACAGGGCTTGTCGCAATCCGAACACTTTGGCCAATGGACCGGTGCCTACGCCGCTGACGGCACGACGCTGGCCGAGCTATCCTCCAATCCGGGGCGCATGCTCTACAAGCCCTGGGGCGCGCACAGCCCGGCGGGCAACTATCTGGTGTCAGACAGCGACTATGTCGAAGTGCTGACCGAAATCGACATCCAGACCCCCATTCCACACGCAGTGCAGGCCTGGCGCAGCGGGCGCCACTTCCTGTTTCTGGGCTGCCGGTTTGATGACCAGTTGACCCGCAGCTTTGCCCGGCAGATCATGAAACGCTCCAGCGACCACCATTGGGCGGTGCTGCCCAATGAGCCAACGCGCATGGAAGCTCGCTTTCTGGCCGAGCAAAACATCACCCGCATTGCCCTGCCGCTGGCGGAGTTTGCGCCGCTGCTGATCGCAGCCATGTAGCCCGCCCTGGCTGAGTGACGCCTATTGAACCCTGCTTTTTTTTAACCTACGCACTGATGCGCTTGATAACCATGACCACACTGACCGTTCTCCCCTCTGGCAAGACTTACGAAGCTGCCGCCGGCACCACCTTGCTCAAAGCCCTGCTCGACGCAGGCGAAGCCATCACCAGCAAATGTGGCGGTGAAGCCCGTTGCGAAGCGTGCCACGTCACCGTGCCGGCGGGGCGCAAGAGCCTGTCGAAAATCCAGCGCGTGGAAAACGACAAGCTCGACGGCATTGTGGGTGTCAGCTCCAACTCGCGTCTGGCTTGCCAGGCGATTCTGGGCGAGGAACCAGTGACGGTTGAATTGCTACACCTTTAGTAGCTTACAGCCCTTTATTATAAAGGGCTAGAGTCGATTCTGGCTATAGACTTTTCTACAGCCACCCGACAACCTGGCACCGCGATGTCAGCGCCCCAAATCTTTGGCGCTGACCCCAGCAATACCCCAGTTTTCCTTGGGTACGTCGTGAATCCAGACACGCACGTTGGCAATGGGCGCGCCCGTGGCTTCGACCAGCGCGGCGCTGACCTTCTCAATCACGGCACGCTTTTGCTCTTCGGTGCGGCCTTCGATCATGTAAATCTGTGCAAAAGGCATGTGTTTTCTCCGGAAAGTTATAGCTGTTCCATTGTCAGTTCAAGTTGAGGCGCGAAGCCCCGGCGCAGACAGTGCAATTGCACGGCAAATCGGGGCGACAAAGTGTCGCTTTGAAATGGCAATGGAATCAGACGAAGCGGATGCTGGTGCTGCCCATACCCTGCACACGTAGCGTCACGTTGTCACCGGCTTGTACGGCCACCGCTTCGGTGATGCCACCCGACAGAATTAACGTGCCCGCCGGAATGCACTCACCGCGCTCGGCCAGCAGATTGGCCAGGGCAGCAATGGCGGCCGCTGGGTGACCCATCACTGCGGCACCGGCACCAAATGCCACCGGAACCCCGTTCTTTTCCATCACCACCCCCACGGTGCGCAGGTCGCAATCATTCACGCTCATCGGCTGGCCCCCCACCACAAAACGTGCGGCTGAGGTGTTGTCGGCCACCACACTTTTGAGGTCGAACTTGAAGTCGCGGTAACGGCTGTCAATGACTTCAATGCCGGGCATCACAAAATCTGTTGCCGCCAGCACGGTGCCAATGTGGCAGCCCGGGCCACGCAATTCGGCTTTGGTCACAAAAGCGATCTCGGGCTCCACCTTGGGGTGAATCAGCTCGCTGACCTTGCATTCACCACCGTCCGGCACCACATAGTCGTCGGTCATGAAGCCAAACACCGGGGTACTGACACCCATCTGTTTCATCTTGGCGTGGGAAGTCAGGCCGGCTTTCAGGCCGACGATGGTGCGGCCCTGGGCCAGTTTGCGACGGCGGATTTCGTTCTGGATGGCGTAGGCATCGTCCCAATCCATGTCGGGGTGGTCGTCGGTGATTTTGGTGGTGTCGGTTTGGGTGAGCTGACAGTTTTCCAACCGCTCGGCCAGGGCGTTGATGGTTGCGTTATCGAGTTTCATAGAGTTCCTTGGGTGGTCCGGGATCAAGCCGCTGCGCGCTGGCGCGCCAACGTCATGGCGGTGTCTTCAATCATGTCTTCCTGGCCGCCAACCATGCCACGGCGGCCCATTTCCACCAGAATGTCGCGGGCCGACACGCCGTATTTCTTCTCGGCGCGTTTGGCAAACAGCAGGAACGAACCATAAACACCAGCGTATCCCAGCGTGAGCGCGTCGCGGTCGATGCGGATCGGAAAGTCCATGATCGGCACCACCAGGTCTTCGGCAACGTCCTGGATCTTGTAGACATCCACACCGGTGGCGATGCCCATCAGGTCGAGCACCGAGACCAGCACTTCCATCGGTGTGTTGCCTGCGCCTGCGCCCAGCCCAGCCGCCGCCGCGTCGATGCGGGTGGCACCGACTTCAATCGCAGCAATCGAGTTGGCCACTCCCATGGCCAAGTTGTGGTGACCGTGGAACCCCAGTTCGGTGTCGGACTTGAGCGCAGCGCGCACCGCGCTCAAGCGGGCTTTCACACCGTCGGGCAGAAGGTGACCGGCCGAATCGGTGACGTAGATGCAATTGGCACCGTAACCTTCCATCAGTTTGGCTTGCGTCACCAGCTTTTCGGGGCTGGCCATGTGCGCCATCATCAAAAAACCCACGGTGTCCATGCCCAGCGCACGGGCCTTGGTGATATGTTGCTCACTCACATCGGCCTCGGTGCAATGGGTGGCCACACGGATGGTGTTCACACCCAGATCCTTGGCCATCAGCAAATGATCGACGGTGCCGATACCAGGCAACAGCAGCGCCGAGATCTTGGCCTGTTTCATCAGAGGAATCACTGCGCCCAGGTATTCCTCGTCGGTGTGCGCCGGAAAACCGTAGTTGACGGAGGAGCCGCCCAGCCCGTCGCCGTGGGTCACTTCGATCAGCGGAATGCCCGCAGCATCGAGCCCGCAAGCGATGGATTTCATTTGATCCAGCGTCATCAGGTGGCGCTTGGGGTGCATGCCGTCACGCAGGGTCATGTCGTGCAAGGTGATTTTTTTGGCTTGTGTCATGTTCTTTCTCCTAGGGGTCAGGCTTGCACGGGTTTGAGCGTCAAGCGGCCAGCGATGATTTCTTCCGCAAACATTTCGGCGGTGCGGGCCGCAGCGGCGGTCATGATGTCGAGGTTTCCGGCGTATTTGGGCAGGTAGTCGCCCAGACCTTCCACTTCGAGGAAGACCGACACCCGATTGCCGTCAAAAACCGGCCCATTGACCAGTTTGTAGCCCGGCACGTACTTTTGCACTTCCTTGATCATGGCGTGGATGGATTCGGTGATCTTGGCCTGATCGGGCTCGGTTTCGGTCAGGCAATGCACGGTGTCGCGCATGATCAGCGGTGGTTCGGCCGGGTTCAGGATGATGATGGCCTTGCCTTTTTTGGCACCGCCCACTTTTTCGACCGCGCTGGCGGTGGTTCGGGTGAATTCGTCGATGTTCTTGCGCGTGCCGGGGCCGGCGGACTTGCTCGACACGGTGGCCACGATTTCGCCATAGGCCACGGGTTGCACGCGACTGACCGCAGCGACCATCGGAATCGTGGCCTGACCTCCGCAGGTGACCATGTTGACGTTCATCTCGCCCTTGCCGACGTGCTGGATCAAATTCACTGGTGGCACGCAAAACGGGCCGATGGCAGCGGGGGTGAGGTCGATCATCAGCGCGCCCAGGGCGTTGACCTTGCGGCTGTTGTCAGCGTGCACGTAGGCGCTGGTGGCGTCAAAAACGATCTGCACACCATCGGCCAGCATGTGTGGCACCAGGCCATCCACGCCCTCGGCGGTGGTTTTGATGCCCATCTCGCGGGCGCGCTTGAGGCCATCTGAATTGGGGTCGATACCGACCATCCAGACCGGCTCCAGCACCGGGCTGCGTTGCAATTTGGCCAGCAGGTCGGTACCGATGTTGCCGGGCCCGATCAGGGCGCATTTGATTTTTTTCATGAGAGCTCCAGGTATAAAAACAATCAGGAAGCCACAGCGGGCTTCGGGTAAAGAAAGGGTTTGAGCCAGGTGGTCAGGCGCGGTGCCACCACCCAGGTCATGAGCACCACCACCAGCAGCGTGATCACCATCACGCGCGGCAGCAGCGGCCAGCTGGCCAGCAGCGGGGCCACGGTCAGGAACAGCACAAACACGGTAGGGAAGATGCCCAGCCAAGTGACCACGGCGACCTTCCAGCGCGGTGGCGGCTTTTGGGCTGTACCACCGGCTGGGGTAAACCAAAGACCCAGCCCGCTGACCGGGCGCAACTGCGTGCTGCTCAGTGTATGGGGCGCGATGGCCTGTAGCCGCTCGGCGCGCTCGGGTGAGGTTTGCCAGGCTTGCAGGTGCTCTGGCGTGTCAAACGCAAACACCGTGTGATACAGGTTGCTTTCCTCGTCGTCCACTTCTGGGTCTGGATGCACCATCTGCCCACCCAGGTAACCAGCAAATGGCCGTGCAGCAGCCGTCATGGCCTGGGATGCCTGCTCAAAAGCGGCTTCGTGACCAGGCTTGACACGGCGCGACACCAACACGGTGACGGCGCTGGCGGCTTGAGGAACGGCTGTTGCCATGGCGACTCAGAATCTTTCAGGAGAAACGCACCGAGCAACTGCCCAGGCCGCCAATGCTGACGCGGAAGTTGTCACCCGCCTTGGCTGGCGACATGGCCGCAAGCGCACCCGACAGAATCACTTCACCGGCCTTCATGCCAATGCCCAGACGGCCCAGGGTGTTGACCAGCCAGGTGACGGCATTAACCGGCGAGCCTAGCGCCGCAGCGCCGGCGCCGGTGCCGATGATCTCGCCGTTTTTTTCCAGCACCATGCCGCAGGTCGAAAGATCAATGCGGCGCGGATCGACAGCCCGGTCGCCCAGCACAAACACGCCGCATGATGCGTTGTCGGCCACGGTGTCCTGGATCTTGATCTTCCAGTCGCGGATGCGCGAGTCAACGATCTCAAAGCACGGCATCACACACTCGGTGGCGGCCAGCACGTCGGCGTTGCTGATGCCGGGGCCCATCAGGTCTTTTTTGAGGATGAAGGCAATTTCGCCCTCGGCCTTGGGCTGGATCAGCGTCTTGCTGTCAATGCTCTGGCCTTCGTTGTAGATCATGCCGTCGAGCAGGTAGCCAAAGTCGGGCTGATAGACGCCCAGCATGTTCATCACCGCAGCGGAGGTTACGCCGATTTTTTTGCCGACCACGCGCTCACCCGCCTTGAGCCGATTGGAGAGCATGCGCTGCTGGATGTGGTAGGCGTTCTCGATGGTGATGTCGGGGTGGCGCGTGGTGAGCGGATCGACCACGGTCTGGGTGCTCATGGCGTGATAAAGCTCGTCGCCCAGGGTTTCAATCAGTTGGATGTCCATTGGGGGTTATGTCCTGTTTTGAAGTAACAAATAGTGGTGTTATAGGTCTTTAGCCCTTGTTTAATCTGCATATGCCGCTATTTAATTCGTAGTAAATGGAATATCGATCAGGCAGCTTGTGCATCCGCCTCGGCCAGAAAGTTCTCCACCAGTTGGGCAAAACGCGCAGCGTGTTCAATCTGCGTCCAGTGGCCGCACTGGCCAAACACATGGAGTTGCGCGCGTTCGATCCAGTTCGCCAGGGTGAGCGAATTGGCCAGCGGAATCACCCGGTCTTCGCGCCCGTGCACCACCAGCGTGTTGTGCGGCAGCGCGCGAATCGCCGCTTCAGAGCTGGCCATGGCATCGACCCAGCGCTGGCGCGGGGCCGGGAACATGGCCGCAAACGCCTCCTGAAACCCCGGCTGGACACTGGCCTGGTAACGCAAATGCGCCAGCTCGTCGGTGACCAGCGCGCGGCTGAAGGCAAAAATGTCCAGCAGCCCACGCATCACCTCGACCGACGGTGTGTAGCCCCACACCGCGTCCAACCCCGGCGTGATCTCAAACGGCACACCCACGCTGCCCATCAGCACCAGGCGGCGCACCCGCTTGGGGTGTGCGATAGCCAGCGCCAGCGACAAAGCGCCGCCAAACGAGTTGCCAACCAAGTCGGCCTGCTCAATCTCCAGGGCATCAAGCAAATCCACCGCCTGTTGCACCCACGCCGCCATGGTGTAGGCGCTTGCCTCGGCGGGGTTGGCAGGCCGCTCGGTAAAACCAAAACCACGCATGTCGGGCGCGATGACCCGCCGCGTTTGCGACAGCACCGGGAGCAACAGCCGCCAGTTGGCCCAGGCACTGACACCGGGGCCGGAGCCGTGAATCAATAACACCGGCGCGCCGCTGCCCACATCGTGGTAATTGGTGACAAAGCCGCCCGTGCTAATGGAGCGGCTGATTTCAGGGTTTTGCGTCATGAAGCGGGCTCAGTACTTGATCATCACATTGCGCAGCTCGGTGTAGAACTCCAGCGAATGCAGGCCGCCTTCACGGCCAATGCCCGATTGCTTGGAGCCGCCAAACGGCGTGCGCAAATCACGCAGGAACCAGCTATTGATCCAGCACAGGCCCACTTCAATCTGTGTGGCCAGGCGGCTGGCGCGGCTGATGTCCTGTGTGTGGATGGAAGTGGCCAGGCCGTAGGGGCTGTCGTTGACCATATTGAGCACTTCTTCTTCGGTGTCAAACGGCTGGATGTGGCAGCACGGGCCAAAAATTTCTTCGCGCACGATGGGTGACGATTCCGGCAGGCCGGTCCAGATCGTCGGTTCGACCCAGCAGCCGTCTTTCAGGTCATCCGGCATGTCTGGGATGCCGCCGCCCAGAACGATGTTGGCACCCTCGGCCTTGGCTTTGGCGTAGTAGGACAGTACTTTTTTCTGATGGATCTTGCTCACCAGCGGGCCAATCTTGGTGTCGGCATCGAACGGGCGGCCGGGTTTGATGGTGGCGGCGCGTTCCTTGAGGGCGTTGACGAACTTGTCAAAAATCGGCCGCTCTACATACACACGCTCGGTGCCCAGGCAGACCTGGCCGCAGTTCTCAAACGATGAGCGGGTCACGGTGGTCAGGGCGTTCTCGAAATCGCAATCGGCAAACACCACGGCCGCGTTTTTGCCACCCAATTCGAGGGAAACCGGGCGGATGCCGTCAGCCGCTGCCTTCATGATGGCGGTGCCGGTTTTGGTCTCGCCCGTGAAGGTGATGCCGTTCACGCCTGGGTGCGCGGTCAGGAAGGCACCCGCCGAGTTGACCCCAAAACCATTGACCACGTTGTACACGCCGGGTGGCACACCGACTTTGTTCATCACTTCACCCAGCAAGGTGGCGGTGCTCGGGGTGGACTCGGATGGTTTCACCACCACGGTGTTGCCGCATGCCATGGCCGGGCCGCATTTCCAGGTCATCAGCAGCAGTGGCAGGTTCCACGGGCAGATGATGGCAATCACGCCGCGCGGGGTGCGCACGCCATAGCTGCGGGCGGTTTTGCCGTCGGGGGTGCGCATCTCAAACGATTCGGTCGAGACGTTTTTGATGGTGTCGGTGAAGATCTTGAAGTTGGCGGCACCGCGCGGGATGTCCACATGCGATGCCAGATGCGCGGGTTTGCCGGTATCGGCAATCTCGGCCTGCAAAAAGTCATCAAAACGGTGGTTGATCTCAGCCACGAGGCCGTCGAGCATGGCACAACGGTCCACCACTGAGAGCTTGCCCCACGGGCCCTTGAGCGCAGCGCGGGCAGCAGCCACGGCGGCATCGACTTCGTGCTGACCGGCTTCATAAACGTTGCCAATCAAGGAGTTGTCGATCGGGTTGCGCTTCTCATACGTCTTGCCGCTGAAGTTGGTGACGTACTGTCCGTTGATAAAGTTTTTGATTTCTTTCATATCCATCTCTCTCCAAAGTGGCACCACTGGTTTTGCCGGGTGCCGTTAACGTGAAATAACTTTCGTGGCCCCAGGAGTTGTGCGCCAAGGGCCAGGAAAGTTAGCTACTCAAACCTATCGCGGCCAGACCGGCTTGGGCACAGGCTTCGTCCTGTTCCTCCGAGCCGCCCGACACACCGATACCGCCAATGCGCTGACCGTTTTCCATCATCGGCAACCCGCCACCAAACGCCACAAACCGTGGCCTGCGGACAATGCCATCGCGGACCGCCTCGGAATGCGTTTGCAGCGCGGCATGCCACTGACTGGTGGGCAAGCCAAAACTGGCAGCCGTGTAGGCCTTGTCGATGGCGATGTCGATCGAGTGCAAAAAAGCACCGGGCATACGCAAAAAGGCGGCCAGATTGCCGCCAGCGTCCACCACCGCCACATTGATACGGATGCCCAGCGAGGTGGCGTGCGCCACTGAGGCGCGAACCGCCTCAGTGGCTGGCGCGGCGTCAATCACCCGCTGCGTCACGCTGTACGAGGCAGCAGCCGTTTCAGGATTGGTCATGAAGGTCCTGGTTCAGAATGCCTTGACGAAGGTGAAGCGCAAGGTCGAGCCTTTGGGCTGGGGATTGGTGCCGCCTTTGGCAGAGTACTCGTCGTAATACGCGGCTTTGAGCATCACACCGGCCTCTTTCATCAGCGGATAAACCACCTCGGCACCGATGGCATGACGCTCGGAGTGGTCGGTGCTGGCACCGGCGCCTGAGTCATTGCTGGTCTGCCATTGGTCGTAACCCACCAAGCCGATCTGCACCGCACCGAGCGACTTGCCAAAGCCCCATTCCATGGAAACCTGGTTGCCGGGCTTGATACCACTGTTGGGGGTGGAATTCATCTCGTAGCGCACCAAGGCAGAACCCGTCCAGGTTTTAGCAGCGTCAAAGTAGTAGGTGGCACCACCGGTCAACATGGTCGATTTGTAGCCATTGCCCGGCTTGGAGGGCGTGTCGCTGCTGGCGTTGTCAAACCACAAGCCTGCTGCGGCCACAGCATCCCAGTTGCCACCATGCCAGCCTAGCACCAAAGGGCCGACATAAATGTCACCGACGCCAGAACTGGACTCAGAGATGCCCGCCGCGTTGAAATTGAGTGACTTGCGCAGCACTGGCACGATGGTTTCCATGCCGTAGTTGGCACCCAGGAACTCGGTGTTGGTGATATAGACCAGACGATTAGCCAGGGCGCTGACGGTGCCGGTGTTGCTGCCCGGAATGGTGTTACTGCTGCCTGGCGCGCGCAACTCATCAATGCTGTAGTTCACCAGGTAACCCAGGTAATACATGCCGGGTGGCGGCACGCTGGCGGCCTGGATACCTTCGACGCCGGGCACGTAATGACCGCCGGCTTGGGCAAAAAAGCTGGCTGCGGTCAACGAGGCAGCCAGCGCACATTTGGAAAGAATTTTCATAAAGTTGTCATCCGCTGTTTTTTATGAGGAATCAGGTCAAGAGTGGTTTGCGGTCACATCAACAGCTACGCCGAACACCCGCTGCACGAAGGTGCAAAAGGGAAGTTCGGCGAGCCATGGATGCCAATTCAGATCAGGTCAAAACGCTCAGGAAGGCCGGATTAAGCTTGCGGTCATGGTAGAAAATGCCGCGGCCAACGTGTTCCCAGCTCCATGTGATCGGGTGGTTGTCCGGGTAATGGTCGTAACCGCCGCAGAAGGTTTCCAGACGGTTGCCAGACGGGTCAAAGAAATAAATCGTTGTGCCTTGGGTGATGCCATGGCGCGTAGGGCCGATGTCGATCGAGACCCGGTTGATGCTCATGATGTCTGCCGCGCGCAGCACTTGTTCCCAACTGCCCAACTGGAAAGCCACATGGTGCAGCTTGTTGTCTTCACTGTGGCGCACCATGGCAAGGTCGTGCGCCTTGGCGCTGCAGGTCAGCCAGACCGCCAGGTCGGTGCTGCCATCTTCGAGTTTGACGCGCTCCACCAGGTTGAAGCCCAGCACCTCTTCAAACAACTTGCGCGAGCCGTCAATGTCGCCACCGTAGAGCAGCGCGTGATCCATACGGATCGGGCGGATGCCCTTGCCATCGACCACATCGACTTCCGGGTCGTTGTAGGTCATGCCATTGCCGACATCGGTTTTTTCGGCAAACAACTCAATGGTGTGGCCGGTGGGGATCACAAAACGCACACGTTCGCCGGTTTCCAGCATTTCACCCGCAGGGATACGCTCAGTGGTCACACCGTAGGCCTTGAGCTTGGCATCGAGTTCTTCCAGAGTGGCTTTGTCGAGCACCTTGTAAGCCAGAAAGTCGAGACCGGCGCGGTCCGCCTGACGTAGCACGATGCTGTTGTGGTCACGCTCAGCCCGGGTCTTGAAATAAACACGGCCAGAGGCATCGCGGCCGGTTTCCACCAGACCCATCACATCGGTATAAAACTTGACCGATTCGTCCATGTCGAGCACGCGCAGTTGGGCGTGGCCCGGGCGCAAAACACCTGTCATTGCCATTTTTTGTCTCCAGTAAGGTCTTCAGGTTGATAAAGAAAGGGCGCCTGCCGGTTCAACCGCCCGGCAGACGTTTTTTTTCATTTGTCCGATCACCCGCAACTCGACGGCGCTGGTCGGTTTGACGCGGCAGGCCAGCACGCAGCCGTGCGCTTCTTCATCCAAGCTGATGTGCTCGCGGCTCATGACTCGTTTGGAGTAAGTGCCGCTCACCACCTGCACCTTGCAGATGCCGCAGCCACCACCCCGGCAGCCCACCGGAATGCCTTTTTTGCCCAGGTTTTCCATGCCTTCCAGCAGGGTCTGGCTGTCAGAGCAGCGGTAAGTGCTGCCGTCGTCTTCAATGGTTACCGTATGCAGTGCCATGGAGATCACATCTTGCAAAAACTCAGATCTTGCGAAACAGCGGGCTGCGCACCTGCTGGGCATCGGCGGCCGAGATGAACTTCTCGGTGTAGATGTCGCGCTCAAACAGACGGCCTTGCATCAGGGTGTTGATACACGCGTCAATCATCAAAGGCGGGCCGCACAGATAGGCTTTGCGGCCGCGAAAGTCGTTGTTGAAATGCGCTTTGGCCGCGTCATGCACAAAACCGCGCGCGCCGGTCCACCCGCTGTCATCCGGCTCGCCCGAGAGCACCGGCACGTAGGCAAAGTTGGGGTGCTGCGCGGCCAAAGCCGTGAATTCGTCATGGTGGTACAGCTCAGACTGGTTACGCGCACCGTTGACCAGCGTAATGGGCGAGGTGATGCCTTGCGCCAGCAGGTCCAGAATCATCGAGCGCGGGCTGGACAGCCCCGAGCCACCGGCCAGAAACAGGTACGGCAGCTTTTCGGCCACATGCTGTTTCTGGCGCACAAAAAAGCGCCCATACGGTCCGGCGAATCGCAGCGCATCACCAACCTTCAACTCGTCATGCAGCCAGGCGGTGGCCCGCCCACCTGGTACACGGCGGATGTTGAGTTCGATCTCGTCACTGGACGCGGGTGCACTGGCAATCGAAAACGCGCGACGCTGTTCTTCACCCGGCACCACCAGATTGATGTACTGTCCGGCCTGGAAGTCAAGGCTCTGACCCGCGGCCAGCTTGATCCAGATGCCCTTGATGGTGGGTGTCAGATCGGTGATGCGAGACACCGTGCCCTTGTAGTCATGCACCGGCAGGTTGCGGGCATCGGGTTCGTCGTCGATCTCAGCATCGATGGTCACGTCCGACTCCAGCGTGGCGCAGCAGGCCAGGCACTTGCCTTCTTCACGTTCGTAGTCCATCAGCGCAAAGTTGGAGGCCGCGCCATGGTCCACCTCACCGTCGGTCACCTCCACCTTGCAGGTTGCGCACAAACCGTGGCAACAGGCGTGCGGCAGGTAAATGCCTGCACGCAAGGCGGCATCCAGAATGGTCTGGCCCGGCTCGACATCCAGTACCTGGCCGGTGGGTTCAATGGTGAGTTGGTAGCTCATGGGTGGGTTGTGACAATGTGAATATTTATAAGAAATCGGGCTCTAGCCCTTCTTTCTATTGGGTGAGTAGCTATCAAAGTAATTAAATCCAGCGCCCGGACTGGCCGGGAGCTGCTGGCTTTAACTGCACGACCCTTGCAGCCCGGTCAGGCCGGGGGTGCGAAAGCGGATCACGTCCTTGTGGCCCAGACCGTTTTCAGCCAGGGTTTTCTCGGCATCAGGCTGCCAGGGTTTGCCGGACTTGAACCATTCGGCTGTTGTCCAGTCAATCTTGGCAAAGTCCGGGTGCGCGCCGTAAAAGCCGGGCAACGCGCCTTTGAGCATGTCGCCGAACTTGAGGGTGGGTGGCATGGGCGCACAAAACGGGGCGCAGAACATCAGGTGGTCTTCCCAGCCGATGTACAGCAGCGGTGCCGGGAACTTGTCCACGGTGTCTTTCTGCAGAAACGGGTAGGGGCTGACGGATTTGGTAGTCATAAAAAGGTCTCCTGCTGCTTTTTTAGGTGTTGCCGGTGGCCAGGTCGCGCCAGGCCTTGAAGTTTTTCTGGTCGGGTGAACCTTCAAAGTCAAGGTTGTCGCGGCCCATTTCCATGCGGTACCACTTCAGCACTTCAGCCAGCGGGTTGAAGTCGGGCGTGGTCGGGTCGGCCTCAGGGGTGAAGCAGTTGCCCTGGTAAATCTGGTGCACCGGCAGCCAGCTCTGGATGTATTTCTCGGGCTCGTTGTCAAAAATGCTCTTGCAGCCGTCAGAGCAGAAGTGGTACTTCATGCCGCTGTAATCCGACTCGCGGTAGCAGATCTTGGTCGGGTCATCCGGCTCGGTGAAGAACATCGGAATCTGGCAGGTCTGGCACAGCATGGGCAGCGTGGTGTTGTAGAACCGCTTGCCTTCTTTTTGTTCTTGGGCCCAGTGTTCGTAACGTGGCCGGTAATATTTGTCGAAGGTGTCCGGGTACTTGGCAGACAGCCATTCCATTTCAGACTCGGACGGGGTCCAGGTGTGAAACGGCGCGGCAGCGCCATAGTTGTAGAACACGGCCCAGGCTTGGTGTGACAGGTGATCTTTGTCCTTGCAGGCTTGTTCCCAGCCTTTGGGGATGGTGATGCCATAACGCGCCAGGTCAGCAAACAACGCGCCGCCATTGGCTTCAGCGTAGGTTTCCCAGGCTTCCTTCCAGCTCATCACGCGCTTGGGCAGCATATAGTCCATCATCATCGCCACCAGGGTCAGCACGCGGTAACCGCGCCAGAACCACTTGTCGATCCACGCTTGAACGATGGGCAGGTTGTCGGGGTCTTGCTCCAGGATGAACTTGATCATCTCCAGACCTAGCGTCATGTGGCGCGCTTCATCGCTTTGGGCCGAGAAGCCGAACGCCATCGCCGCCATGTCGCCGTTGTAGGCCGCACCCGAGATGAACGGCACAAACAACAGGTTGGTCAGCACGTATTCAAAGGCAAAACCGATCGACACCATGAACTCGAACGGGCCCGCGGTGACTGCATCGTCAAAGAACGACTTGGGCACCGAGAGGTACCAGACACGGTCGTGCTGATGCCGCCAGTTCTGCATGCCGTTGTAGAACTTGTTGTAGTTCGACATGGAATGGATTTGTGTCTGCGAGTGACGAATCTCGTCCAGCGCCTGCATCTGGCAGGCCACACGCGGCCCGGCACCACCCAGCTGGCGGCCCACATGGGCAAACCCGCGGTGTGCCATGTATTCCAGCGGCGAGACGCCGGTCAAAAACAGTTTGAGGGCATTGACGTAGCGGGCATCGGTGACCTGCAGGTGGCCGTTGTTCTGGTTGAACGCGTCGATGATGGCGTAGAGTTTTTTCTCTTTTTCGGCCTGGTATTTCCAGTAGGCATCCATCGTCAGCCGAAACGGGTCCTCGAACTTGCTCCAGTCGTGGATCTTGATGCCCTCGTATTCCAGATATGGGTATACATCACGCACGGCCTGGTAGGTGGGGGTCCAGTCCAGATCGCGGGTGAGCAGGTTGTAGCGATCTTTCAGGTTGAGCTTTTTGATGACTTTCATGTCCATGTCTTGTCTCCTGGGGTGCTTTTGTGTGTGGGGTGAGGTATCGCGGCGCGTCAGTGCGCCCAGCTCAGGGTGAATTCGTCGTCGGTCTCGTCGATGTGGCCGGTGAGCGTGATCAGGTTGATGTGCAGTTCCTGCAGGTCAAACGGGCGGCCCATGTGTTCTTCCACCGTGCTGCGGCGCACCACAAGCTGGTCAGGCGAATCGATTTTCACCATGGCGGGCTGCTGGTTGACCGTGGCATGGGGGTTGTCGGCCAGGATGGCATCCACAATGCTGCGGGTTTCTTCGTTGGTCTGAAAGGCAATGAATACGTTGGACATGGTGACTCCTATCAGTTACTGCTGACCAAGCCAGCTTTGGCCAGGCGGGCATCCAGACGCGCCGACACGCGGGCCAACGCCGCATCAGCATCCGCGCCGAGCGCTTGTTGGGCAATCGGCTGCAGTGCGGTCATCACCCGGCCGCGCCAGTGCGCCAGCCACTGTTGCAGCAGCGCCTTGTTTTGCGGGTTTTCGGCGGCGGCGACCTTCAGGCAGGCATCGACCCACTTGCTGCTGTCGGCAAACCACTCGGTCTGGAAGCGGGTGAGCAGCGACACGGTGGAACCGGCGCGCTGGTTCAGCGCCTGATCGACCTCGGTGTAGGCCAGGCCAGACAGCAGGCCGTCAATGGCCACGTTTTGCGCCACAAACAATTCAAACCAGTCTTTCACCACCCAGGTGTCTTCCACCAGGCGGCGCAATTCCTGCCACTGCGGTTGCTCCAGCCAGGCTTTTTTGGCGAACTGCACTTCGGCCTGGTCACCCAGCGTTAAGCCCAAACGGGTCAGGTACTGGGCAATACCCAATTGGTCCATGCCCTGGTACAGGCAGGGCTGGGTGATAGCGGTGCCGTAACCATAGGCGCACATCGACGCGCCATTCATGTTGGCACCCCAGGCCACGTGGCGCAGCGGCACATAAAAGTCCAGCGCGGTGCGGCGGGCGGCATCGTCGTAACTGGCATCCAGCCCGCGTGACTCGACAAACTCAAAATCGGCCTCGGCGGTCTCTTGCATGCGGGCACGGGAGGCGGTGTAGGTGCCGTAATAGAACTGGCGCGGGTCTTTCAGCGCGTACCAGTCTTTCATGGTGATGGCGGTGCGTGAGGCATCAAAAATCTCGTGCGCCGGGTCCCAGGTGGGGCGGTAGTGGAAGTTCACATCAGGCTGTACGTCCATGGTGGCTTCCAGGTAACGTGAAGCCGCCTTGTCGTTGCCGATGCGGGCGGCAATGTGGTCAAAGGTCTGGCGCAGCGGCTCGATGCTGACAGTGCGAAGGTCGATTTGCATTTAGGGGTGTCTCCTCAAGTGGTGGGCTGTTTTCAGCCTTTGTTGTCGTGGCGAATTTGCTGCTCGCGGGCGGCGCGCAGGCTCCAGTCCCATTCCTGGGTATCGGTGTCGGGCGCCTGAACGAGGTGGCCCGTGGTGGGGGTCACGCCGTGGGTGGCGCAAAACTCATCAAACGCCGCCTGCCCCATGAGCAGTTCCACAAACAGCTCGGGCTCGCCCACGGCAAATTCAAATTCGACCAAGCCGGTGGCGTGGGTTTGAATGATGCGAACGAACTTCTTGTCGGGGTTGAAAGGCTGTGGGGTGGTCATGGTGTGGCGCGTTGGATGTCTGAAGCTTTGCAACTTGCTTGCCAGAATTTGTGCTAGGACCTTAAATCTCGGGATTTTTAGGGTAAACCCCGAGGAAAACACGGCCTTCGGGCCACCAAAACCCGTTTATTCACATCAATTCACTACTTTTTGCCGACTTCGAATGCGCTTAAGAACCTTAAATTTCACTATTTGAGGTACCTTGATCGTGACAATTTGATCATTTGAGTAAATTCAAGCCAAATGACCTGCTCTGCGCTACACTTCAAGAGGATCATGTAAATATCGAGATTTTTAAAGAGTCTGAGGAATCACCATGCCACCCCCGTTCAAATACCCACCCGACCGCGACTTGCGCCGATTGCTGCGGTTTGAGCCTGAAAGCGGCACCATCTGGCTGGGCGACACACGCATGGTATTGATGCACACCTCGGCCCTGGCGGCGTTGCGACAGGATTTGATGAGCTCGGTGGGGGCCGACCACGCGCGGCGCATCCTGACGCGTTTGGGTTATGCGTCGGGCCTGAGCGATGCTGAATACGCCATCAAGCAGCGCCCCAACGACTCCATTGAAAGCCAGTTTCTGGTCGGCCCGCAGTTGCACATGCTCGAAGGCGCAGCGCGTGTCACACCGGTCAAGATCACGATTGATGTCAAGGCGGGGCATTTTTACGGTGAATTCCGCTGGGACCACTCCTGGGAGGCCTACGCCCATCAACAGAAGTTCGGCCAGGTGGATCATCCGGCGTGTTGGGTGTTGCTAGGGTATGCCAGCGGCTACACCAGCGCTTTCATGGGCAAACTCATCCTGTTCAAGGAGACGCTGTGCGCCGCCAGCGGCGACGATCATTGTTTGATTGTTGGCAAACCCATCGAGGAATGCCCCGACGGCGAGGCGCATCGCATGTATTTCACCGACGACTCGCTGATGGAAAAGCTCGAAGCGCTGCAGTCGCAGGTGGAGGCGCTCAAATCCAGCATCGAGCCTGAGCACCAGAACAGCCAGCTCATCGGCAAGTCCAGCGCGTTCCGCCAGGCCTATGGGCTGATGGAAAAGGCGGCCAAAACCCAGGTCACGGTGCTGCTGACGGGTGAAACCGGGGTTGGCAAGGAGCGTTTTGCCCGCGCCTTGCATGACCTGTCACCGCGCCGCAATGCGCCATTTGTGGCAGTCAATTGCGCCGCGCTGCCAGCCGAATTGATTGAAGCCGAGTTGTTTGGCGTGGAAAAAGGCGCTTACACCGGTGCCCATGCCGCCCGCGCCGGGCGTTTTGAGCGCGCCCATGGCGGCACCCTGCTACTGGACGAAGTGGGCGACTTGCCGCTGCCCGCACAGGCCAAGCTGCTGAGGGTCTTGCAGGAGGGAGAGGTCGAGCGGGTGGGTGCCGAGGTCACGCGCCAAGTGAATGTGCGGCTGGTGGCCGCCACCAATGTCGATCTGGAAAAAGCCGTGCGCGAAGGGCGCTTCCGCCAAGACCTGTGGTACCGCCTGAATGTGTACCCGATCTGCCTGCCACCGCTACGCGAGCGCCTGGCCGACGTGCCCGCGCTGGCCAACGCCATGCTGACGCGTTTTTGCACCGTCCACGACAAACGCGTCACCGGCTTTGCCGAGCGTGCGATGCAGGCGCTGGAGCAGCACACCTGGCCCGGCAATGTGCGCGAGCTGGAAAACCTGGTCGAGCGCGGTGTGATTCTTGCGTGCCAGGGCGGCATGATTGAAGTCGAACACCTGTTCCCCAACCGCCCCCAGACTGTGCAAACCAGTTTTGACGCCAACGGCCAGTTGACTGAGCTGCCCAGCGCGCAGGACGACGACCTGAGCGCACGCATCCTGGACAGCGGAAACTCGCTTGACGACATCGAGGCACGTGTGCTGAACCACGCCGTGGCGCGCGCTGGCGGCAATCTGTCTCAAGCCGCGCGCCTGTTGGGCTTGAGCCGGGCGCAACTGGCCTACCGGCAAAAACGCAGCCTGGAGCGCGACCAGGACGCGCCCCCTACAACGCACTGACCGGAGGATCCCCGCATGAGCCCCCGCCAACCCCGTGGCACAAGCCACGTCGCCACCGACATCACCACCCCGCGCACCCTGGCCGAGCGCGCTTACCTGAGCCTGCGCAGTGATGTAATCTGCGGCAAGCTGGCCCCGGGCGAAAAACTGCGCGTGGAACACCTCAAAGACCAGTACCAGGTGGGTGCCAGCACGCTGCGCGAGGCGCTCTCGCTGCTGGTGTCAGACGCGCTGGTCACGGCGGAAGGCCAGCGCGGCTTTCGGGTGGCCCCAATCTCGCTCACCGACCTGGAAGACGTGACCAACACCCGCGTGATGCTGGAAACCGAGGCGCTGCGCCAGTCCATCCGCCATGGCAACGCACAGTGGGAGGCGGCGCTCACCACCAGCTACCAGTTGCTGACGCAAACCGAAGACCACATCGAAGACGCTGAACCAGCTCAGTGGGAAGCGCGCAACAAGGCGTTTCACGACGCGCTGATTGCGGCCCACGACTCACCGTGGACCAAGTACATGCTGTCGATTTTGTACCGCCACGGCGAGCGTTACCGCAAAATCAACTGGCGGCTGACTGCTGCCCACGCCATTGAGCGACGCGTGCATGAGGAGCACGAAACCATTTACCAGGCCGCCATCAACCGCCAGGAAGCCCGCGCCGCGCTGGCGCTGGAAGCCCATGTGCGCATGACACACGACATCGTCAAGCGCCAGACGCAACTGGCTTGACTCCACCTCGCCTGCAGCTCAAGCCCGCCCGGCCTGATCCAGCGCCAGCTGTATATCGTCCAGGATGTCCTGCGGGTCTTCCAGCCCGACCGACAGGCGCACCAAGCCTTCGCTGATGCCGTGCGCGGCGCGCTCCTCGGGGGTGTAGGTGGCGTGGGTCATGCTGGCCGGGTGTTGCGCCAGGGTTTCGGCATCACCCAGGCTCACCGCGCGGGTGACGAGTTGCACCGCGTCCATGAAACGGATGCCGGCCGCCAAACCACCGCGTAACTCAAACGCCGCCATGCCGCCAAACTGGCTCATCTGGCGTTTGGCCAATTCATACTGCGGAAAGTCCGGCAGGCCCGGAAAGTACACCCGCTCGGTGGCCGGGTGGCTGTGCAGCAACTCGGCCACCTTTTGCGCACTCTGGCAATGCCGGTCCATACGCAAGGTCAGCGTTTTCAGGCCACGCATGACCAGGTGCGCGTCTTGCGACGACATCACCGCGCCGGTCATGTCTTTCAGGCCGAACACCCGCACGCGCAGCGCCAGCTCGGGGTCAGCAAAGATGGCAGCACCGGCCATCAGGTCACCATGGCCGCCCAGGTATTTCGTGACCGAATGCACACTCACGTCAGCGCCCAGCGTCAACGGGCGCTGCAGGTAGGGGGTGCAATAGGTGTTGTCCACCACCACTTTCACACCCGCCTTATGGGCAATGGTTGACACCGCAGCAATGTCGATCAGGCGCATGTTGGGGTTGGCTGGGGTCTCAAAGTACACCACGCGGGTCTGCGGGCCGATGGCCTGGGCCAGCGCCTGCAAGTCGGTCATGTCCACATGCCGCACGTTCACGCCAAAGTGCGTCAAGCCGTGGTTGAGCAGCGAAAAGGTGCAGCCGTAAAGCGTCAAGTCTGCCAGCACCTCGTCGCCCTGTTGCAGCATGGACCACAGCGTGGCGCTGATGGCCCCCATGCCCGAGCCAAACACCACCGCGCCAACACCTTCTTCCAGGCTAGCCAGACGGGCCTCCAGCAGGTTCAATGTAGGGTTGCCAACGCGGCTGTAAAAGTAGCCCGATTCGGTACCGGCAAAACAACGCCCGCCGTAGGCTGCGTCGGGGAAAGCGTAGGTGGCCGAGGTGTAGATCGGCGGCACCAGCGCGCCGTGATGGTCCGCTGGGTTGTAGCCGTGGTGGATGGCACGGGTGCTGAAACCGCTGTGGCCGTGCGGGGTCTTGCTCATGGTGGGCTTTCAAGGAAGTTCTGCGGGGTGTTGCTGCAGAATTTTGAATCCATTGGTCGGGTGACTTTTACTCAAATTCAATGTTCAATGCGCTAACTTTGAAATAATCTTCCAGCTTTATTTACTTTTGAGGTTAACCATGCCTAACCAAACCAGCACCTTCGATGCCGTGGACCGCCAGTTGCTCACCGCCTTGCAACGAGATGGCCGCGCCACTGTGGGCGAGTTGGCCGAGCGGGTGGCACTGTCGGCCTCACCGTGCTGGCGGCGCATCAAGCACCTGGAAGAGGCGGGTGTGATCGAGGGCTACCACGCCCGCCTGAGCCGCCAGAAGCTGGGCTACGGCGTGACCGGGTTTGTGCACCTGCAGATGGAAAATC
The DNA here is from genome assembly GCA_903905735.1 of uncultured beta proteobacterium. GTDB lineage: Bacteria > Pseudomonadota > Gammaproteobacteria > Burkholderiales > Burkholderiaceae_C > Rhodoferax. The sequence continues at coordinate 30,851 of CAIVHU010000047.1, read as the reverse complement.
ACACGCCGCAAGCCGCCGAATCGTTTGAGCGCGCGGTGGTGGCGCTGCCGCAGGTGCTGTCGTGCCATAACATCTCGGGCCGCTACGACTACCAGTTGGAGGTGGTTGGTGTGGACCTGGCGGCGTTTGCCGAATTTGCCCGTACGCAAATCCGCGCGCTGCCCGGTGTGCGCGAGATTTCCACCAGCTTTTCGCTCAAAGAGGTCAAGCGCGCGCTGGCGTTGCCGGTGCTGTGATGCCATTTCCATCTCATCCGTGCCGTGTTTCTTCGCCTCGGTCTGCTACAGCACTGTCTTCGGCTTCGTGCCTAGAGCTGATCACCTAGCATGCCACTGCGCGCACCGCCACAATGGCGCATGACTGCATCACCCCCCAAAAAGCCCACCCGCCACCTGAGCGCGTCTGACCTGCGTGCCGCCGCGCAGCTGGCCACGCAGGCCACCCACGCCATCACCGGCATGAGCGAGGGTGTGCACCAGTCGGTGTGGCGCACGCTAGGCGCACCCAACGGGGCCACACCCGCACACACCACCGGATTGACCGGGTTGATTTACCAAAGCATCCACGGCGTGACCGGGCTGATTGGTCGTGGGCTGGAGGCCGCCCTGACCCGGCTGGAGCCGACGCTGCAGCGCCTGGAAGGGCAAGGCGACGAGTCGCCAGAACGCACCGCTGTCATCGCCGCCCTCAACGGCGTGATGGGCGACCGTCTGCAAGCCAGCGCCAACCCGCTGGCGCTGCCCATGACGCTACATTATCAAGAGCTGCCAGCTTTTATATCCAAAGGGCTGGAGGCCAATTTACCTCTTAATGTTCAGCTACCTGGCGCTGGCCCCAAACTGCTGCTCGTGATCCACGGCCTGTGCATGAACGACCTGCAATGGACGATCGGGGACCCAAGCCAAAGCGTCAACCACGCCACCACCCTGGCCCATGAACTGGGGTACACGCCCATCTATCTGCGCTACAACAGCGGGCTGCACGTCTCTCAAAACGGCCACGAACTGGCCCGGCAACTGCAAGACCTGGTGCAAAGCTGGCCCACCGCACTGACTCAGATCACCGTGCTGGCGCACAGCATGGGTGGGCTGCTGATACGCAGCGCGCTGTTTTACGCCCAGCAGGTGGGGCTGAGTTGGCCCGCGCTGGTCAAAAACATCGTCTTTCTGGGCACACCGCATCACGGCGCGCCGCTGGAGCGCGCGGGCAACTGGGTTGATGAACTGCTGGGCAGCACGCCCTACAGCCGCCCGTTTGCCAAGCTGGGCCAGTTGCGCAGCGCCGGGGTCACCGACCTGCGCTACGGCCACCTGCTGGATGTGGACTGGCAGGGCCACGACCGTTTTCGCCGCCAGCCTGACAGCCGCCAGCACGTGCCGCTACCCGAGGGCATCGCCTGTTTTGCCGTGGCCGCCACCGCAGCGGCCCAACGTGGGACGCTGGCCGACCGCCTGCTGGGTGACGGGCTGGTGCCGCTACCCAGCGCACTTGGCCAGCACGACAAGCCGGCGCGTTGCCTGGTGTTTGCCCCGGCGCACCAGCTGGTCCTGTACCGCACCCACCACCTGCAATTGCTCAGCAGCCCGGATGTCACCCGGCAGTTGTTACAGTGGCTGGCATAACATTCACCTGATCCACATGCACCCCAACGCCCAAACCCTGACCCGCCTTTACACCGCCTTTGCCGCGCTGGACGCGGACACCATGGGCAGCTGCTACAGCCTGGACGCCACCTTCGACGACCCCGCATTTTCGCTCCAGGGCCAGCACGAGATTGCCGCCATGTGGCACATGCTGTGTGACGCCGCGCGTGGACACGGCAAAGAGGACTGGCGGCTGGACTTCAGTCAGGTGCAGGCCACTGACACCACCGGCCATGTGCACTGGGAGGCGCACTACGCTTTTAGCGTCACCAAAAGGCGGGTGCACAACATCATCGAGGCCGACTTCACCTTCACGCCTGAGGGCCTGATTGCCAGCCACTGCGACCAGTTCGACTTCTGGCGTTGGTCGCGTCAGGCTTTGGGCATGGGCGGCTGGGTGCTGGGCTGGACAGCGTTTTTCAACAAGCAGGTACGCGCGCAAACCCGCGCCGCGCTGGACCGCTATCTGACCAAGAACCCCTGACACGAAAGCCTGGCATGAACTGGTTTGAAGATTTCGAGACACACCACTTTGAGGTGAACGGCGCCACGCTGTTTGCCCGCGTCTCGCACGGCGCAGTAGCTCACCGGCCTGTTGTGTTGCTGTTGCACGGTTTTCCGCAGACGCACGTGATGTGGCACCGGGTGGCGCAAAAGCTGGTGAATGACTTTTACCTTGTGCTGCCCGACCTTCGGGGTTATGGCGATTCGGGCAAGCCAGCGGACTCTGATAACCATAGCAGCTATAGCAAGCGCAGCATGGCCCAGGACATGATTCTGATCATGGACAGACTGGGGGTGGCGCAGTTTGGGGTGTGTGGCCATGACCGGGGTGGCCGCGTGGCGCACCGGCTGGCGCTGGACCATCCGACGCGCTTGACCAAGCTGTGCCTGATCGACATCGCGCCCACGCTGGACATGTATGACGGCAACTGGGGGCACAGCCCCGAGGCGTGGGCGCAGGCACTCCCGGCGGCGTCGGTTGCGGTCACCAACCCCTATTTCCTGTTTGCCAATGCCTATTACCACTGGTTCCACCTGATCCAGCCTGCGCCGCTGCCCGAGCAGATGATTGGCGGCAATGCCTTGGCTTACCTGCACCACAAACTGGGCGGCTGGGGCACGGGCGGCATGGCGCACATCGAGCCTGCCGCACTGGCTGAATACGAGCGCAGCTTCCTCAAACCCGAAACCATCCACGCGGTGTGCGAGGACTACCGCGCCAGCGCCAGCATTGACCTGGAGCACGACCGCGCCAGCCGCACGGCGGGCCAAAAAATCGCCTGCAACATGCGGGTGCTGTGGGGCGAGCGCGGTGTGGTGCACCGCTTATTCAACCCGCTGACCCTCTGGCAGGCGCAGTGTTCCGGGCAGGTTTCAGGATTGGCGCTGCCCGCCGGGCATTTCATTCCCGAAGAGTTGCCAGCGGACACGGCCGCCGAGCTGCTTGACTTTTTCATAGTGGCTTAGGCATGCAAGATAGGGGCTTGAGGCCATTTTCATTGATCATTGGTGCCAGTGGCGGCATTGGCGCGGCGCTGCTGGCCCAGTTGCAAAACGACCCCCGCTTCGAGACGGCGCTGGGCCTGTCGCGCCGCTGCGGCGCAGCATGTCAAAACCCTGCTGACCGAACAAGGCGGGGTTTTGAACCTGATCATCGATGCCACCGGCATGCTGCACACGCCCACCCACCAGCCGGAAAAAAGCTGGGCGCAGCTCGATGCCGCGCAGATGGCGCAGGCCTTTGCCATCAACGCCATCGGCCCGGCGCTGCTGATGAAACACTTTTTACCGCTGCTGCCGCGCCAGGGTCCATCGGTGTTTGCCACGCTCTCCGCCAAAGTGGGCAGCATTGGCGACAACCGACTCGGCGGCTGGTACAGCTACCGCGCCAGCAAGGCGGCGCTCAACCAACTGGTGCACACGGCGGCGATCGAGCTGCGCCGACGCGCGCCGCAGGCCATCTGCGTGGCACTGCATCCGGGCACGGTGCGCAGCGCCCTGTCGCAACCGTTTGCCAAAACCGGGCTGACGGTGCGCCAGCCCGAGACAGCCGCCGCAGAGTTACTGGCGACCATCGCCGCCTTGAAGCCGGAAGACTCCGGCGGGTTTTTCAGTTACGAGGGCGAAGCGCTGCCGTGGTAGCAGTCAATTCGCCCCGCAACATTTTTTGTACTTTTTACCACTGCCGCACGAGCACAGGTCGTTGCGGCCTGGGGTCTCGACGCGGAACACGGTTTCTACGCGCGGGCCGATCTGGCGCCAGACTTCACGCAGGTCGTACACCGCCCACAACGCGTCAGCAAAGTCGTTCAGGCGCTGCTTGCTCATGGTGGGCACGCCGTCGCCCTCAAAGGCACCGATGGTGGGCTCCTCGGTGTCATCTTCCGTCAGGGTCACGAGGCATTCCAGCGCGCCGTTGATCACCTTGGCGGCCTCGCGGTCGCGCGGCGGCTCCCACTCCTCGGGCCAGTTTTCCACCGCGTACATGAAGCCGATGGCCCATATCTGGCCGAACGAGGGCACCGGCGCATCGCCCATCTCGGCGCGCTGCTCGGGGCTCAGCGCGGCAATGGCACCGCGCAGGTCCATCACCTCGGGCTGGTAGGCGCGGTCGTCGTCCAGCGCGTCGATGGGAATGTTGAGAGCGGTGGCCACCTCGTTCCAGCGGCGCGTCCAGAGTTCCATGAACCGCTCAAACTGGGCGGTATCGGCAAAGACGGCCGAGCCGCAAGCCCCCGCCGGATCGAACCCGAGCAGCACTGGCAGGTATTCGGCAGGCACCAGCGGGCGGCGGCAGCAGACCAGCGCGGCCAGGAAACCTTCGCAAAATTCCCACTGCGGAATCTCATCATCGCGCGTGCGCAGGTCGTCCAGAATGGTGTCGAGTTCGTCAAAATCGTTGACATCCAGCGCGGCAGGGGAAGTGGGTTCAGTGTGTTCAGAGGTCATGGTGCAAATTGAAAGGAAAAAACAGGCGGTATTGTCCCCGGTGTCTGGTTGGGCGTCAAAACAGATATTCTGCAGTCACAATTCGCTATAGCTTATATAGCTGAAAGCACAATAGCGTCAAGGGCTAGAAGTCTTTTTTTCATACAAAGAACGGCTTTGTCCTTGCTCAACAAGGACGCCCGGTGGGTGACGGCCAGGTCGATGAACTTCTGGTCGTCCGGGTCTTTGCAGGTGACACTGGCCTTGGGTGCCACGGGCACGATGTAGGCTTGGGCATCAAACGCGGCCAGCACCTGATCGGGCAGGATGCAGTGGTGGTGCATGCTTTTGACCAATTGCGGGTAGGTGAGCACCCGCTGCAACTCGTCGCGCATGGGCGCGGTGGCAATCCATTGCAGCTGGCCCTTCACCATAGCGGCTTGCAAGGCGGGTGTAGACGGGTCTTGGAAGACAAACAGGTCCAGGACGATGTTGGTGTCGAGGACCAGGCTGGGGGTGGCATTGCTAGGGCTGGGTTGCGCCACGACCGCGGCGAACCGGGTCGCTGTGCTCCCGGAAAAAACGGGGTCAGAGCACACTACCGCTGCGCGTCCGGTGATCTGACCCCGTTTTCCCCTGCTGATCCGGCCGCCCCTTGCCCTTCAGGCTTGGGGCCACGTTCACGCGCCGAGCCAGCCACCATGTCAAAGCGGAACAGGCGACATTCGATGGGGCCGTTCCACATCGGCACGCGGCGCGATTCTTTCAGGCGCATCTTGCCGGGCAGCTTGAGATCAGGCGTCAGCATCCAGGCGGTCCAGCCCGCGTAGTTTTTCTTCCAGTGGGTGGCGAGCTGGCTGAAGAAGTCGCCTCCGTTGTCCGTCTGCGGCAGTTCGCGCGCGCCAAACCGGCCCTGCTGCATGCTGCCCTGATCGGCGATAACGCTATCTTCTTCGTAGCTGCTACCGCTTTCTGCATAAGCGCTGGAGGCCACTTTTCCTCGTTGTGGCGCACGCTCCATTCGACCCGCACGCGCCACGCCCGCCACCTCGATACGCTCACCATACGGTGGGTTCAGGATCATCACGCCGCCACCGGTCTGACTCACGTCCATCGGCGGCATGCGTTGCAGCGCGTCGCCGCCGCGGAATTCGATGACCTGGGCCACGCCCGCGCGCTCGGCGTTGCGCTGCGCAAAATCAACCATGCGGTGCGCCACGTCACTGCCAAAAATAATGGGTTTTTGGCCTGCGTCCGGTATGGATACTGCGTCTACAGCTTCACTCTTCATAGCATCCCAATCGGCCTTGCGAAAAGGCAGGTATTTCTCGAAGGCAAATCGGCGCTGGCCACCCGCGGGCAGGTTGCAGGCCATTTGCGCGGCTTCGATCAGGATCGTGCCGCTGCCGCAGCAGGGGTCATACAGCGGCTGCAAGTCGCCCTCGCCGTCGAGCCAGCCACTGGCGGCGATCATCGCGGCGGCCAGCGTTTCTTTCAGCGGTGCATCGCCCTTGTCCTCGCGCCAGCCGCGCTTGAACAGCGGCTCGCCCGAAGTGTCGATGTACAACGAGCAACTGTCGGTGGTCAGGTGGGCGTAGAGGCGCACGTCGGGCCACTGGGTGTTGACGTCGGGGCGCACGCCGCCCGCCACCGTGCGAAAGCGATCACACACCGCGTCCTTGATCTTGAGCGCGGCAAAGTTCAGGCTGTTGAGCGGGCTGTGCTGGGCGGTGATCTCGACCTTGATCGATTCACGCGGGGTGAACCAGCGCTCCCAAGCCACCTCACTGGCGGCGCGATACAGGTCCTGCTCACTGCGGTATTCGGTGTAACTCAGCAGCACCAGCACCCGCTGCGCCAGGCGACTGTACAGGTTGAGCAGCATCGCGTGGGCAAACGACGTGCGCACCGCCACGCCGCCGCGTTGTTTGGTGATGCAGCCCGGCGGCAGCCCGGTGATGCGCAGTACCTCGGGGGCCAGGTAGTCTTCCACGCCGGCAGCGCAGGGGAGGAACAGTTGGAGTTGGTTCATTAGGTCTCTTTCCTCACGCCCTTATCGGCGCGTGCAAACTCCACCTGGCTCGTCCGATGGCGAGCAGCGGTGGAGAAATTTGTTCTAAAGCTCCTTGCGCAGCGACGCAGGGGCAATACGCAAACCTTCACGGTATTTGGCCACGGTTCGGCGGGCGCATTCGATGCCCTGCTCTTTGAGCATGTCGGAGATCTGGTTGTCGCTCAAAGGCTTTTTGGGGTTTTCGGCGGCCACAAACTGCTTGATGAGCGCGCGCACTGCGGTGCTGGAGGCATTGCCGCCGGACTCGGTGCCCAGGCCGGAGCCAAAAAAGTACTTCAGCTCGAACGTGCCGTAGGGCGTGGCCATGTATTTGGCGGTGGTGACGCGGCTGATGGTCGATTCGTGCAGGCCCAGTTCGTCGGCAATTTCGCGCAGCACCAGCGGGCGCATGGCGAGTTCGCCGTGCACAAAAAAGCTCTTTTGACGCTCGACAATCGCGGTGGACACGCGCAGGATGGTGTCAAAGCGCTGCTGGATGTTCTTGATGAACCAGCGCGCCTCCTGTAGCCGCTGCTGCAGCGCCAGCGCGCTCGACGCCTCGCTGCCACCGGTCTTGTGACCCTTGAGCGCGTTGGCATAAATGTCATGCACCCGCAGGCGCGGCATCACCTCGGGGTTCAACCGCACGTTAAATTTGGCGGCACCACCGTTGCCAACTTTGACCACCAGCACGTCGGGCACCACCACATTGCGTTCGACGTCGACAAAACGCCGCCCCGGTTTGGGCTCCAGGCGACCGATCAGGGTGATGGCGGCGCGCACCTCGGCATCACTGGCACCACACAGCGGCATCAGGTGTTTGATGTCGCGCCGCGCCAGCAAATCCATCGGCTGGCGGCAGATGGCCAGGGCGACGCGGATCGCCTCCGGTTCGAGCTCCAGCTCGGTGTCTGACAATACCAACAGGGCCTTGAGTTGCAAGGTGAGGCACTCGGCGAGGCCGCGCGCGCCCACGCCGATAGGCTCCAGGCTTTGCAGCAAGCTCAGGGCCACGGTGAAATGGTGCACCAGTTGCTCCAACTGCTCCGGATCGTCGTCCCCGGCGAGACCGCGCGCCAGTTCATCCAGCGGGTCTTCCAGGTAACCGTCGTCGTTCAGCGACTCAATCAGAAAGCGCAGTGCGGCGCTGTCTTCCGCGCTCAGGCGCAGCGCCAGCGCCTGGCGGTGCAGGTAGCTTTGCAGCGACTCCTGGTTGCGCGCCAGCTCGGTGGCATCCAACTCGTCGTCGCCACTGAGGTTGTTGCCTTTGGCGCGCGCCTCGCTGCCCCATTCGCTGTCATCAGGGCCGAGGCTGACACTGCCGTCGCCTTCCCAATTCGGGCCATCGTCACTGGAGAGGCCTGAATCTTCCGCCTCATTTTCGACCTTAGCCCTTGTATCGCTTGGGTAGTCAGCTATTGAATATGTAGTAGATTCGGCTTCACGGTCAGAGGCACTGACCGGGGTGTCGAGTTGCTCCAGGCCAAACGACTCGCGTTCGGCCTCTTCCACGTTGCGCTCCAGAAACGGGTTGTCGTCCAGCATCTGATCAACTTCGCTTGAAAGCTCCAGCGTGGACAACTGCAGCAGCCTGATCGATTGCTGCAACTGGGGCGTGAGCGCCAGATGCTGCGAAACGCGTAGGGACAGGCCTTGTTTCATGGCACCGCCGGGCCGCCCCAATGCGCCATCGCCTCCCCAGGGGGCAGTGCATTACACGAAGTGAAAAGCGTGGGGGCCATAGATTCACATTCTGAAGTGTTCACCCAGGTACACCCGGCGCACCTCGGCATCGTTGACGATGTCGGTGGGCGTGCCCTGCGCCAGCACGCTGCCGTCGCTGATGATGTAGGCGTGGTCGCAAATACCCAGGGTTTCACGCACGTTGTGGTCGGTGATCAACACGCCAATGCCGCGGTTTTTCAGGAAGCTGATGATGCGCTGGATCTCGATCACGGCAATCGGGTCGATACCGGCAAACGGCTCGTCAAGCAGGATGAAACGCGGATTGGTCGCCAGGGCGCGGGCAATTTCAACCCGCCGGCGCTCACCGCCGGACAGGGACAGGGCGCCGGACTGGCGCAAGTGCTCCACCCGCAGGTCTTGCAGCAGGCCGGTCAGGCGCTTTTCAATCTGGTCCTCGCGCAGCGATTTGCCCTGCTCATCGAGTTGAAGCTCCAGCACCGCGCGCACGTTGTCTTCCACATTGAGTTTGCGAAAAATCGACGCTTCCTGCGGCAGGTAACCCAGCCCCAGGCGCGCGCGCCGGTGGATCGGCATGTGCTCCACCGACTGGCCGTCGATGGTGATGTCGCCCGCGCTGGCACGCACCAGCCCGACGATCATGTAAAACGACGTGGTCTTGCCCGCACCATTGGGGCCCAGCAAACCCACCACCTCACCCTTGCGCACCGCCAGCGAGACATCCTTGACGACCTTGCGGCTGCCGTAGGTTTTTTGCAGATGGTGCGCCTGCAGGCAACTGTCGCAGTTGCCCGCGTCCAGTCTGTGCCTGTCACCGGGTTCGATCAACCGGTCTGGTGCGGCCACGGCGCTGTCGGTCATGGCTTCCTGCCACCCAAGGTGTTGGTTTCGCGCAGGGTGTTGGAAGCCGCAGTTGCAGGTGCGCTCGCCGGGGCGCTGGCGGGGTTCGGGATCAGCATGGCCTTGACACGCCCGGCAGAGGCACCGGGCTGCCCTGTGCTGCTGTTTTTACCCACCACGGGCGCGCCGTCCAGGGTGAACACTTCGGTGACGTTGTTGTAAACAATCAACCCGCCATTGAATTCATCATTCAGGGTGGCACCCCGGTAGCGGCGTAATTGGGCTTTGGAGATAAATTTGACAATATCGGTCCGGCCATCGTAATCAATGGTTTCGCCTTCGCCTTCGATGTATTCATCGACCCCTTCACGCTTCTGGCGGAAAAACGCCAGTTTGCCCGGCTCAGCGGTCACCACACCGTACTGGTTGCCGTCCGCATCCTGGCGAACATCGAGCCGACCACCCCGAATCAGGATGGTGCCTTTGGTCAGCACCACCCGACCCGTGAACACGCTGACCCGATTGGCATCGTCATAACGCAAGGAGTCGGCCTCGATATTCATGGGCTTGTCGCGGTCCGCTTTTTCACCCCAGGCCACAGGCGCAGCCAAGGCCAGAAGCACAAGCATCAAGGGCTGAAAAATGGATTTAGTCATAAAGGCACGAATCTTGCATGATTTATGCTTTGCATTGTAGCGGTCTTGCACCTTGCATCCGCCTGACACGGCCAAAAGCCGCACCGAACTCGCCACCCAAGCGCGTCAGTGGCCGGCGCGCACTCCACCGACCAAAAAGTCAACCACCTGCAACGCTCGCTCCATGCTCTTGGTCATGGAGCCGTCGGTATAGAAACGCCCCGCCACGCCCAAGGCAGGCACGCCTTCGACCTGGTAGGCCGTCATCAGCTGATTGGCGCGGTGCGCCTTGGACACAGTGGTAAACGAGTTGAAGTGGCTGGCAAAAAGCGCCTTGTCAACGCCCTGCTTGACCATCCAGTCCGAGATGGCCTGTTCGCTGACCAGGTTTTGCCGCTCGACGTGGATGGCGGCAAACACCTTGTCATGCAGCTTGTCTGCCAAACCCAATGACTCCAGGGCATAAAAAAGGCGTTGCTGTGGCAGGTAATTGTCCTGAAATGCCACAGGGACACGTTTGAATGCCACATCGGCGGGCAAACGTTTGGCCCACTGGTTCAACAGAGGTTCAAACGCATTGCAATGCGGGCAGCTGTACCAGAAAAACTCCAGCACCTCGATCTTGCCCGCTGGTGCATCCACTGGCGCGGGCTGTTTGAGCTGAAGATAGTCCGTGCCTGCCTGAGGCGCCGGGGTCTGTGCCAGCAGGTTCCGGGTGGACAAGCCCGCAGCAGCCAAGGTGCCGGCAGCGGAACAAAAAGTGCGTCGTTTCATGAAGATGTTCTTTCTACCGTGGTTGGCGGCCGGGTGATCGGATCACCAGATCACCGCAAAAGTTCAACGCGCTACCCGCACCAGCGCGGCATCCTGGCCTGCAGCTTCGAGCCTGACTTTGGCGTCGTCGGCATCGTCACGCTGATCAAACGGACCCATGCGAACGCGGTACACCGTGCGCCCGGCCTGTTCGCGTTCGCTTGTTTTGGTCTCGATCCCCGCCAGGGACAATTTGGCGCGTTGGCTCTCGGCATCTTCAGGGGTCCGGTAGGCACCAACCTGCACAAAATAGACGAACTGATCCGCTGCTGCCTGCGCAGAAGCAGCGCCTTTGGCTGCTGCAGCCTTGGCATTGACCAGATCGCCCAGAGGATCACCGGTCACGGCGGGCTTGAGTTCTGGCTTGGCCGCCTCAGGCACAGCGCTTGGCGCAGCGCTTGCAGCCGCTTCAACCTGTTCTGCAGATGCCGGGCGAGCCGGGTTTTTGCCGTACAGGGGCGCGTTGGGGTCCCAGTTCTTGTTTTTCTCCTGCTCGGCGGCATCCTGATCGGCCGGGCGATTGGCCCCCTTGTCAAGAAAAGGCACCGGAACCTTGGTGACATAGACCGCCACTGTCAGCGCCGCACCCAGTCCGACGACCAGTCCCAATACAAATCCCAAAAAAGTCCCACCACGTTGTTGTTTCATGCTTCGCCCTTGCTACCTGTTCTATTTGCGTCATTACATTTTTTGCGGGGCACTCACACCCAGCACAGCCAAGCCATTGTGCAATACCTGGGCCGTGGCAGCCACCAGCGCCAGGCGCGCCAGTTTGACCGCCTCATCCTCGACCAGAATGCGCTCGGCATCGTAGTAACTGTGGTAGCAGGCGGCCAGCTCACGCAGGTAAAAGGTCACGTCGTGCGGCGCAAAACCATCGGCAGCCAAACTCAGCATCGCAGGATATTTGGCCAGTAGCAGCATCAAGGCCTGCGCCTGCGGACTGTCCAGCGCAGCCAGATCGACGCTGACCAGCTTGGCCGCATCACCGCCCCAGGCGGCCAGCACCGAGCAGATGCGCGCATGGGCGTACTGCACGTAGTAAACCGGGTTGTCGTTGTTTTTGGCTACCGCCAGATCCACATCGAAGGTGTATTCGGTGTCGGGCTTGCGACTCAGCAGGAAAAAGCGCACGGCATCCTTGTTGGTCCACTCGATCAGGTCACGCAGCGTCACATAGCTGCCGGCACGCTTGCTGATCTTGACTTCTTCACCGCCCTTGACCACGCGCACCATGGTGTGCAGCACGTAATCCGGGAAGCCTTCGGGAATGCCCACATTGGCGGCCTGCAGTCCGGCGCGCACGCGAGCGATGGTGCCGTGGTGGTCGGTGCCCTGGATGTTGATGACCTTCTGGAAACCGCGCTCCCATTTGGCAAGGTGGTAGGCCACGTCAGGCACAAAGTAGGTGTAGCTGCCGTCCCGCTTGCGCATGACGCGGTCCTTGTCGTCACCGTAGTCGGTGGACCTGAGCCATAGCGCTCCGTCCTGCTCGTAGGTTTTACCGGCCTCCATCAGGCGTTTGACCGTGGCCTCGACCTTGCCGCTGGTATACAGGCTGCTCTCAAGATAGTAGTTGTCGAACTTGACGGCAAAGGCCTGCAGGTCCAGATCCTGCTCATGGCGCAGATACGCCACGGCAAACTGGCGCATGTCGTCCAGATCAGCCGGGTCACCGGACCCAGTGAACTCGCGGTCATCGGATTTGACGGTCTTTTTGGCCAGGAAGTCGGCCGCAATGTCGGCAATGTAGTCGCCGTTGTAAAAGTTCTTGCTCACCGGGTTGTCGGGATCGGTCGGCCAGCGGTCGTCGCCCGGTTTGAACCCCTGCACGCGCAGCTGGGTGCTGGTGGCAAGCGTACCAATCTGCACACCCGCGTCGTTGTAATAAAACTCCCGGTACACGTCCCAGCCCTGGGTGGCAAACAGGTTGCAGATGGCGTCGCCCAGCGCGGCTTGGCGACCATGCCCCACATGCAGCGGGCCCGTCGGGTTGGCCGAGACAAATTCCACCAACATGCGCCGGCCATTGGCTGCCTGCTGGCCGTAGCAGGTTTTTTGCGCCAGCACCTCGCGTACCACCTGCTGTTTGGCAGCAGGTTTAAGCTTGATATTGATGAAGCCCGGGCCCGCGATGTCCAGTGAATCTACCCAGGTTTGAAAAGCTTGGGTGGCTCGCAACGCAGCACACAACTTTTCTGCCAACAGACGCGGGTTGAGCTTGAGCGGCTTGGCCAGCTGCATGGCTGCGGTGGTGGCCAGATCACCGTGCGATGCCACTTTGGGCGACTCAAAGGCGGCTTTGGCGCCAGCGCCCGGCAGTAAATCTTCCAGCGCCAGGCGCAGGGCTTCTAACAGTTCGGTTTTGACGGTAAGCATCCTGCGATTTTAGAGGGCAGGTTTTGCCCAACAACGCGAATCGGCGCTGCGCACTAAACTGGTTTGGCAAGTGTCACCTGCACGAGACCCGACGCAGCTTGTTTTCAAGGTCTGTCCAACCCGAGGAAAACGCCATGATGAACCTTAGCCGGTATGGCTTCTTGCGAGCTTTATGTTTTGCCACGTTGATGGGGGCTGTCGTCGCGGCACCGGCCCTGGCGCAAGGTAAATTCGTCCAGACCCCCTACCAGTCGCCCAAGGTCCTGATGGATATTTATCTGGACGACCCCGCCAAGCTGGATGCTGCGTTGTATTGGTTACGCAGTCTGGTGAACCCGCTGAGCGATGCGCCCTACAACATGATGATTGATGACATGCGCATCATCGTCTTGATGCATGGCACCGAAATCGTGACGCTGGCACAAAAAAATCAGGAGCGCTACGCTGATGTGGTGCAGCGCATGCGCTACTACGCCGACATGGGCGTCAAGTTCAAGGTCTGCGGCCTGGCCTTGCAGGACTACCATTACACCGTGGCGGACATGCAAGATTTTGTGGAGGTCACCCCCTCGGCTATGGCCGAGCTGATGCACTGGCAAAACCAGGGCTATGCCTTGATCACACCGCTGGTACCAGAAAAGAAATTTTCAATCGACAGCATTCGCTGACCCGCCAAATGCGCCCGGCCACGCTATTAACCCTAAAAAGCGGCAAAAAAAGTACACGGGGTTTTAAGGTCGAGCGGTTTCTTTTGGCATGATGCTGCCCATGCCGACCCGCCACAACCTGTCCCCCTCCATCTCCTGCGTCATTCCCGCGTACAACGAGGCGCGCAGCCTTGCCAGCCTGATCACGGATATTCTCACCACACTCGACACGCTCAGTCCGCGTGTAGAGGTGATCGTGGTGGACGACGGTAGCCGGGATGACACGGCTGCGGTGATGCAAGGTGTCTGCGCCAAGCACGCGCAGGTCACCTACCTGAAACTGTCGCGCAACTTTGGCAAGGAACCGGCCCTCACCGCCGGCATTGAAGCGTCCAGGGGCGACGTGGTGGTGCTGATGGACGGCGACGGGCAGCACCCTGTGTCGCTGGTGCCTGACATGCTGGCCAAGTGGCGCGAGGGATCGGACGTGGTGTACGCCATTCGCCGCACGCGTCATGATCAGTCCAACCTGCAGATCACTCTGACCGGCTGGTTTTACAAACTGGTCAACTTGGGCAACCGTGTCAAGATTCCGGCCAACGCGGGCGATTTCAGGCTGATGGACCGCCAAGTGGTCGAAGCCCTGAAGCGCCTGACCGAGCGCAACCGTTTCATGAAAGGCCTGTACGCCTGGGTGGGCTTCAACAGCACGGCCATCGACTACGAGCCATTGCCGCGCACCGAGGGCACCAGCAATTTTGGGCTGCGTGGCTCCCTGTCGCTGGCATTCACCGGCATTCTGGCGTTCTCCATTGCACCGCTGCGGGCCTTGACGATCACCGGCCTGATCCTGTCCATGCTGGCGCTGGGTTATGGCCTGGAGGTGGTGGGCGAGTATTTCATCACCGGCATTGGCATACCGGGTTACGCCACGATCGTGGTCGGCATGATGTTTTTCAGCGGCATCCAGTTGCTGTCGATCGGCATCCTGGCGGAGTATGTCGGGCGCATTTACGAAGAGGTCAAGCAGCGGCCGAATTACCTGGTGAGCCAGCGTCTCGGCACAGGCCTGCCCGCCCCCGACGAGACCGGCAAGCCAGCCGAGTGATTCCGGCGTGAACGCTTCGACCTTCTGGTTTCTGGCGGTGGGCGGTACCGCCGCCCTGACGCACATGAGCGTGTTTGCCGTGGCGCAGCGCTATCTCTGGCCCGAGGTGGCGAACGCCCTTGGCTTTTGCGTCGCCTTTTTCGTCAGCTTCGCCGGTCACCGCCTGCTGAGTTTCAAGGACGCCGGCACCACGGTGGGCACCAGCTTCAAGCGTTTTGTCATCACCGCACTGGCAGGATTCGCCAGCAACGAGGTGATGTTTGTGCTGTTATTGCGCGGCCTGGGCATGCCGCCACTGCTGGCGCTATTTGCGGCGCTGGTTTTTGCAGCCGGGCAGACTTTCATGTTGAGCCGTTTCTGGGCCTTTCGCCGCTGAGTCAGCACCCAAGTCGCCGGACTGGTACAACTTCCAGCCCGCGCCGCTGAAAAACAGCCGCCAGCCCGGCAAGCCACCCTTCACCGGGTCGTCGCCACGGGCGACATACCAGTTGCCCTTGAGCAGTCCGGCCTGCGCCAGCACCTCGGGCTGCTGCAACGCGCGTGCGGCATTGGCATCAAAATCTGCCCCTTCAAACAGTTCGCGCTGCCATCCGTCGCCCGAATGTTGGCGAATCTGGGGCCAGTCGCCCAGCACCACCATGGGTTTGCGGCTTTGCAGGTAGAACGGCAAGTCATACGGGTAGGCATCAGACACGTAGATCGTGTCATTCGGCGTAGCTGCACATGCCAGCACGGCGGCGATATCCTGCGTGCGGGTGGTTTTGGTGATGCCCCCCACCGTGAGCACAATGGCCAACGCGATGCCGATATTGACCACCACCAGGCCCGCAAACACCTTGCCAGCGATGGCTCGATGCGCCATAGTGCGCTGCCAGCCAACCGCCGCCAACAGCGCCAGCGCGGGGGTCACCGGCAGGATGTAACCGACCAGCTTGGAGTGCGGGATCGAGAAAAACACCAGAATGGCCAGCACCCAGGCCCAGCACAGGCGCCACCAGGCCTCTGGCAAACCCATGTTGGAGGCCAGCGTCATGGTCGTCACACGACGCACCTGGCCGAGCGCAAAAAACACCCACGGAAACAGCAGCAGCGCCAGCGCCAGCAGGTAAAACCACCAAGGCTGCGGGTTGTTGTAGCTGGCTGCGGTGTAACGGTTCAACTGCTGGCCGATGAACATGTAGTTGAAGAAATCCGGGTAGGTCTCTTGCGCCAGCACAAACCATGGCAAGGCCCCGGCAGCAAACAAGGCCAGCCCAGTGATCCATGGCAGATACAACACCTTTTTGAACTGACGCGTCCAGATCAGCCAGACAAAGATCACCAGCCCGGGCAGTGCGATGCCGATCAGACCCTTGCTGAGCATGCCCAAGGCGCAAGCCAGAAACCCCAGCCGCGCCAGCGACGCGTTGGGTCTGTCACCCGCCATGAAGGCAAAAGCAAAAGCCCAGATGGCCAGCCCGATCCAGGTCGCCACAAGCATGTCGTGGTTGATGTACTGGCCACCCACCAGAAAGGTCAGGCTGGTGCCCAGCATGATCACGGCCCGCCGGGCAATCACCTCGGTGCTCACGGTGCGCGCCGCCAGATACAAGGCGGCGAGCATCCCGCCAGCGTGCAGGGCAGGTACCAGGCGCAACGCGAGTTCGTTCACGCCGAAAAGAGTCAGGCTGATGGCTTGCAGCCAGTGCAGCAGCGGCGGCTTGTGGAAAAACGGGATGCCATCCAGACGCGGCGTGAGCCAGTCGCCACTGACCAGCATCCAGCGGCTGACCTCGCCATAGCGACCTTCGTCGGGCACTGCCAGTGGGCGCAGACTGGCCAGCACCAGCAGCAGCAGCCACAGGGCGATCAGGATAAGCCAGGATTTTTGGCGCTCGGTCAGCGCGGAGGAATGGGTTGGGGGCACGGTAGAGGTTTCAATCACCCGGTGATTTTAGGTCGGCAGGCAATCGGCTCGTGGTTGGGCAGCCGTTTGTGGCTATCGGGCCGGGGCGTGAACCGGGTACCGGCCGGGGGCTCACACGCTTCGCTTTTTGAAATCGCCCCCAACCGATACCCAGTCCACACCCCTGATGCCTTGGCCGCTCAGGACAAAACCTGCCGTCCGCGCACGGGCACCACCCCTGCCGTGGCCAAAGCTGCGACAAACTCTGGCCCCGCCAGGTAAGCAAACTCCTGCACCCGCGACACACCAATCTCGTCGCCCGGTTCGCACGCCTGCGCCGGGTGACACATGATGATGGCACCCGGCGGGGCTTGTGCCAGCCAGCGCGTCATCAGGCGCGCGTAGTCAGCTGGGCTGCCGCTAAAGTTATGTATGCCTAAAAGGGCTGCAGCCCTTTTGAAACCTGCGGTAGCAGCTATTTTTTCAAGAGCATTGGCACCCATCCGGGCAATCACCCGGCCTTTGAGGTCGGCTGTGCCCTGCGGTGGACGCGAGACGCGCAAGTAGGGTTTGACCGCCAACGCGCCATAACGTCGCGCCAGCACTGCGACCAAAGCATCTCGAATTCCGGCGAACTGCTGCACATGTTGGTGACCGTCCACATAGTCTGGTGCTGCGTGCCAGTTCGCCTCGAACAGGTCCAGTTGCCGTTCGATCACCGTGGCGGCCTGACGCGTGTCGAACCCACCCAAAACCGATCGGCGCATGGCCGCACCCAAAGACCAGCCATGACCGGCCGCTTTGGCAAAGTCGCTGGTCCAGTCCAGATGCAGGCCAACGTCGATCTGGCCACGCAGGTCTTGCAGCAACGCCACATCCTGCGCCCAATGCGGCGACAGCACCATGGCGCTGGCGGCGCTGATGCGGTGCAGGCGCGCCAGTTCGGCAATACCGGCCGAGGCGCTGTGGTGCACCGCAAAATCGTCGGCGCAGATGATCACGCCTTTGGCCGCAAGCTGGCTGGCGATCTGGTCGGGCGACAAGGCTTCCGAGGGGCTCATGCCAAAAACTCCGGCTGCGCAAATTGCTGCTTGAGGTAATCAATCCACAAACGCAGGCGCAGTGGCAGATGTTTGCGCTGCGCAAACACGGCATAAATCCCGTTGGGCGGGGCGGCAAACTCTTCCAGCACAGGCACCAGCTGCCCTGCTGCAACTTCAGCCTGCACCTCCCAGGTGCTGCGCCAGGCGATTCCGTAGCCGGCCAAGCACCAGTCGAACAGCACCTCACCATCGGAACAGCTCAAGGGGCCACCGGGTTTGAGATGCACCACCTCCACGCCATCCCCCTGGGGCAGGGAAAACGCCCAGCCGCGCGTCTGCGAGGCACCGCTGGAAAGCGCCAGACAGTCAAAGCGTGCCAGGTCTTGCGGGGTTTGCGGCGTGCCATACCGCTGCAGGTAGCCGGGTGCCGCCACGCACAGTCGGCGGTTATCAGCCAGGCGCACGCTCACCAGCGACGAGTCAGGCATCTCACCGACCCGCACTGCGCAGTCAAAACCCTCGGCTGCCAGATCAACCACACGGTCGCTCAGGTTCAGGGCAATCGTCACTTCAGGGTGCAGTTCGCGAAATCGTGGCACCAGCGGGGCCACGTGGCAGCGGCCAAAACCCGCCGGCGCCGTCAGCGCCAGATGCCCGGTGGGTTTGAGCCCCCCGGCTGACACGCTGGCTTCGGCACTGGCCAGGCCAGACAGCAGACGCTGGCAGTCTTCCAGAAACGCGCTGCCCTCCTGGGTCAGTGTCACGCGCCGGGTGGTGCGCAATAGCAGCTTGACGCCCAGTCGCGCCTCCAGGGCATCGAGCCTGCGTCCGATGATGGCCGGTGCCACACCCTCAACCTTGGCCGCCGCGGTCAGGCCACCCCGCGCTGCCACGTTGACAAAGGTTTCCAGTTGTTTGAGTTTGCTCATAAGTCGCCGGGCTAGCCAACGACACTGGCCGCACGCAATGCCTGCACATTGTCGGCATCGAGCCCCAGCTCCCCCAGCAACGCATCGGTATGCGCGCCCAGCTTGGGCGGGCTCAGCCGAACGCCAAGGCGGAGACCGTCCATGGTGAAGGGAAGCAGGGCGGCTTGGGTGGTCTGGCCGGCGCGCTCGCCATCGGGCAGCGTGATGTCGGCCAGGCCGCCGGTGGCCAGCAGGTGTTCATCGTCAAACAACTCCTCGGGTTTTCGAATCGGCGCATAGGGCAGCTTGTTGGCCTCCATCATCTGGGCAATCTGCGACGCGGTGTAGCGCCCCAGCCGCTCGCGCAGGATGGGCAGCAGCGTGGGGCGCTCGCGCACCCGGTCGTTGTTGGTGGCGTATCGGGTATCGGCTTTCAAATCCGGCAAATCGAATACCGCGCAAAAGGTGCTCCACTGCGCGTCGCTCACGGCTGACAGGAAAACTTGCTCACCGTCTTTCACGGTAAATACGTCATACACGCCCCACGGCGAAATGCGTGCGGGCATGGGCGCGGCAGCCTGGCCAGTCATGGCGTATTGCAACATGTGCTGGCCGACAAGGAACACGTTGTTCTCGAACAGTGCGCTTTGCACCTCCTGCCCACGGCCGGTGATGCCGCGCTGTATCAGCGCGCCCAACGTGCCAATCGCGCCAAACATGCCGCCCATGATGTCATTGACGCTGGTGCCCGCGCGCAGCGGGTCGCCCGGGCGACCGGTCATGTAGGCCAGGCCACCCATCATCTGCACCACCTCGTCCAGCGCGGTGCGGTGTTCGTAGGGGCCAGGCAGAAAACCCTTGTGGCTGACGTAAATGACCTTCGGGTTGACGGCGGACAGCGCGGCGTAATCCAGCCCGTACTTGACCATGGTGTCGGGCTTGAAGTTCTCCAGCACCACGTCGGCGCTCAGCGCCAACTTGCGCGCGACCTCGGCACCTTCGGGCTTGTGCAGGTCAATCGCGATACTTTTCTTGTTGCGGTTGAACATCGGGAAAAAGCCTGCGCCTGCGCCGAGCAGGTGGCGCGTGCGGTCGCCCTCAATGGGCTCGACCTTGATCACCTCGGCACCCATGTCGGCCAGCACCATGCCACAGGTGGGGCCCATCACCATGTGGGTGAATTCCACCACGCGCAGGCCGCTCAGGGGCAGTCTGGAAATGGGGTCAGCAATGTCGGTAGGATGGGGCATGGTGCGTCAATCAACTTCAGGAAACGATTCAGGTATCAAATGCCTATTATTTCCCAGCCTGATACCGAACTGGGGGATTACATGCCTTTTTGTCACAGGTGCGCGATGGAGCGCGTGCTCAATCACTTTGCATGGCCTCACTAAAATGGTGCCAAAGCAGCCCCTCCTATGCCGCCGCGCACCATCAAAGGCGAAAACGCCCTCAGCCTCCAAGCGCCGCTCTCACGAGATCTGACTTTTCCAACCGACCCCATCAACCTGATTGACACCATCATGACCGAACGCATCACCAAAAACCGCCTGCAAGTGGCCTCCAACTTGTGCCAATTCATCGAATCCAAAGTGCTGCCTGGCACCGGAGTGACACCCGCCAAGTTCTGGAAGGGGTTCGACGCCATCGTGGCTGACTTGGCGCCCAGAAACATCGCCCTGCTGGCCGAGCGTGACAGGCTGCAAACCGAGCTGGACGCCTGGCACAAGGCCAATCCGGGCCCGATCACCGCTGCAGACCATGCAAAACCACAGCAGATGGCCGACTACCGCGCGTTTCTCGAGGGTATCGGCTACCTGGTGCCGGCGCCGAAAAAGGTCCGCATCACCACCAGCAACGTCGATGCCGAACTGGCCAAACAGGCCGGCCCGCAACTGGTGGTGCCGATCCTGAACGCCCGCTACGCGCTGAACGCCGCCAACGCCCGCTGGGGCAGCCTGTACGACGCGCTGTACGGCACCGACGTGATTGATGAAGCCAAAGGCTGCGAAAAGGTCAGCAAAAAAGGCGGCTACAACCCCAAACGCGGTGCCAAAGTCATCGAATACGCGCGCTACGTGCTGGACCGCTGCGCCCCTTTGAAGAAGGGCTCGCACATTGATTCCGTGGGCTACAGCGTCGCGGGCGGCAAACTGGCTGTGAAACTCGCTGACGGCAGCAACACCAGCCTGGCCGATAACGACCAGTTGGTCGGCTACCAGGGCGATGCCAAAACGCCATCAAGTCTTCTGTTTGAACACAACGGCCTGCACCTGGACCTGATCATCAACCGCAGCACCACCATCGGCGCCAGCGATCCGGCTGGCGTGTCCGACCTGGTGGTCGAAGCAGCCCTGTCCACCATCCTCGACCTGGAAGACTCGGTCGCGGCCGTGGACGCTGACGACAAGGTGCTGGCTTACAGCAACTGGCTCGGCATCCTGCAAGGCACGCTGACCGAGCAAGTGGCCAAAGGCGACAAAACCTTCACACGCGGGCTGAACCTAGATCGTTTTTACACCGCTACCGACGGCAAAAAGAAGGTCCGTCTGCATGGCCGCAGCCTGATGTTTGTGCGCAACGTCGGCCACCTGATGACCAACCCCGCCATCCTCTACACCGACAAATCCGGTGTGGTGCGTGAGATTCCTGAAGGCATTCTGGACGCCGTGGTCACCACGACGATTGCCATGCATGACCTGGCTAAGACCAAAAAAGACGCCATCCGCAACTCGCGCAAGGGTTCGGTCTACATCGTCAAACCCAAGATGCACGGCCCGGCAGAGGTGGCGTTTGCCAGCGAGCTGTTTGGCCGCGTCGAGAAGATGCTGGGCCTGCCAGACAGCACCGTCAAACTCGGCATCATGGACGAAGAGCGCCGCACCAGCACCAATCTCAAGGCCTGCATTGCCGCCGCTGCCAGCCGCGTCGCGTTCATCAACACCGGCTTCCTGGACCGCACTGGCGACGAGATGCACAGCGCCATGCAAGCGGGCCCGATGGTTCGCAAAGCCGACATGAAAGCCAGCGCATGGATTCACGCCTACGAGCGCAACAACGTGCTGGTCGGTCTGCAATGTGGCCTGCGCGGCAAGGCGCAAATCGGCAAGGGCATGTGGGCCATGCCTGACCTGATGAAAGCCATGCTGGAGCAAAAAATCGCCCACCCCAAAGCCGGTGCCAACACCGCCTGGGTGCCCAGCCCGACCGGTGCCACCCTGCATGCGCTGCACTACCACCAGGTGCTGGTCAGCGACGTGCAAAAAGACATCGAAAAGACCCACGCCAAGCGCGACCCGCAGCACGAACACGACGCGCTGCTCAATGGCCTGCTGCACATCCCCGTCACCGCCACGCCCACCTGGAGCGCAGCCGAGAAACAGCAGGAGCTGGACAACAACGCCCAGGGCATCTTGGGTTACGTGGTGCGCTGGGTCGATCAGGGCGTGGGCTGCTCCAAGGTGCCCGACATTCACAACATCGGCCTGATGGAAGACCGCGCCACGCTGCGCATCAGCAGCCAGCACATGGCCAACTGGCTGCACCACGGCGTGGTGACCTTGCGCCAAGTGAAAGAAACCTTCGAGCGCATGGCTGCCGTGGTCGACGCACAAAACGCGGGCGACCCGTTCTACAAACCGATGGCCGGCCACTTTGACACGTCCATGGCGTATCAAGCGGCGTGTGACTTGGTGTTCAAGGGCCTGACGCAGCCCAGTGGCTATACCGAGCCGCTGTTGCACGCCTGGCGGCAAAAGGTGAAGGCTGCGGCCTGATCGCTCCGACTTGAATTACTATTGATAATATAGCTGCTAGCCCATAATCAATAAGGGCTGGTGGCATATTTCTTATATGGCCCTGACCATAACGCCTGAGTGTGTCGCGGGGTCTTTGCAGCCCGATACACTCGAGCGATCATCCACGTTGATCGGCCCGTTGCCATGCCACAGTACGCCACACCTCAACCACCTCAGCCGGGTTTGTGCCCGATTTGCGGACAGCCCAATGCGTGTGCCATGGAGGCCCAGCGCGCCACCGGCATCGCGCAGCCGCCATGCTGGTGCACCAAGGTGAGCATCAGCCAAGGCCTGCTTGACCGTATTCCGGCGGCGGCTCGCCACACCGCCTGCGTGTGTGCTGCCTGTGTGGCAGCCAGCCCGGCATGAAATGGCTCGACAGCATTCCGCTGGGTTTTTTGATAGCGCTGGCGGTTTGGATGGCCATTGCCCCGATCAGCCCGGAGCCCCATCTGATTGAAAAACTGCGCATGCTCAGCCAGGGCACGCTGGTGCGCCCTCTGGACATTTTTGACTTGTGCCTGCACGCGGCCCCTCTTTTGATTTTGGGTTTGCGCCTATGGCGGCAGTTCCATGCGCGCTGACGACCGCCATCACCGCATGCCAGGATGCCGATGCCAAAATTGCAGGCTACTCGGCAGTGAACGCGATTGGCGGATACTTGGTAGGCTTACTGGGCAACAAAATATCGGCCAAAGTATCGACAATTCCTGGGTTTCTCGAGAACTTTTGACGTCGTTTGCCCATGGGCGAGCCAAAAATACGAACTGGAGCGAGTAAGCTTGAAGGGTTTGAGTTGCCTGTATTTACAGTCTGGCAGGTTTGTGCTGTCGGACCGCTCAGGATGTAACCCGTCACAAAAGGGAAAAGTGGTTTGAATACCAAAATCAGTCACTACGTCACGTTCATGGCGACATCCATCGCGATGTCCACGGCGGGCCATGCTTTCACTTTGGGTGATTTGCGTGGTTCAGCCAATCTGGGTCAGCCCCTGGATGTGTCGGTGTCGATTGAAGCCGGTGAAGGTGAAACGGTTTCTGATGACTGTTTGTCTGCCAAGCTGTTCTTTGGCGATTTCCCTCAAGCAACCCCTAACTTGCGCCTTCAAAAACCGGCAACGGACGCGGCATCGACGTCTATGGTGCGCGTTCGGTCCACTGTGGCGGTCAACGAACCCATCGTGACGGTTGTGTTGCGCGCCACTTGTGGCACCAATACCTCGCGCCGCTACGTGCTGTTGACAGACTTTCCGGCGGTTGAACTGCCCGCCATCCATGCCGCACCAGCCGCACAGTCAGCAGCGCTCACGTCACCGGTCCAAAAAGCAGCGTCGCCGGTTGTGACCGATTTGCAGCAACCGTCGACCTCAAAACTGGCTGCTGCCAAAACGCCGGTCCCAACACGCACGGCGAGGCCAAAACCAGCAAGGGTCGCGGTGGCTGCCTCAACAACGAATTCCTCATCAGCCTTGCACCTCGTCAGCCCGGCACCGCCTGATGCTGCCTCTGCTGCCCAGCCAGACACCGGGCACCTGGATTTAAAGCTTGAGTCGGAGCTGGTCTTTCTGAGCCACGATGAACTTGCGGCCTTGGTGAATCGGCGAGTGTCACTGCCAACACTTGAGCCCGAGGCGGATGCGTTGGCACAGTCGGCCAAGCTGGAGGCTTTGCAAAAAGAGCTCAAGTCGTTCAAAGAACTTACCACTAAAAATCAGGCCGCCCTGAGTGGGCTGGAAGCCAAGCTCAGCCAGGCAGAAACCGAGCGCGCTCCCATGAGTTGGCTTTACGTCTTGGTTGGGCTGCTAGTGGCAGCGCTGGGTGCTCTGGCCTGGGTGCTGCGCCAACAACAAAATGTCAAGAAGGCCTGGTGGGATCAGGCCGGCCATGACACAGCCGAGACGATCGGGTTAGCCAGCAGCGCCACGCCTTCAGAGCCTGCAACCGTGTCCGAACCGACGATCGACCTCCAGGCACCAGCAGCCCCCGCTGTGCAGCAGGTGCCGCCGGTTGACCTGGATTTCGACCTGGATGATCTCGGCACCACTGCTGTTTCGGCGCCAGTGACCGTGCCACTGGCTGACACACTGCCTAACCCATTTGGCATCACTTGTGACCTGGACTCGGAAACCATCTCTGATATCCGTCAGCAGGCTGAATTTTTTGTTTCCCTGGGCCAGGTACCACGCGCGATTGAGCTGTTGCGCCGGCAGATTGACGAGAGCGCTGAGCCTCATCCCTTGATGTGTCTTGATTTGCTGACGCTCTATCATTCACAAGGTATGAAGGTCGAGTTCCGCAAAATGCGTCTTGATTTCAACCGGTCGTTCAACACGGTCGTCCCTGATTTCCCAAACTTCCACAACGAAGGACAAGGCCTGCTGGAATACCCCGCTACGCTGGCCGAGCTGATCCGTGCCTGGCCAAATTGGGAAGCCAGTGCCCTTTTGGAAGCGTTTATTTTCCGTAGTGACTCCACTGGCCCACAGTTGGGATTTGATCTGGCGGCATTCCGCGATTTGCTGCTGTTGCGCACGCTCGTTGATAAAGCCAAAGTCGGATCAGCCAGCATACAAGCCAAGCCTTTGGGCGTGAACGAGCCCCAGATTCACACAGTTGATTCGTCCCGCCCGGACGTGATGCCCCATACAAACAGCTACGCGCCAGATCTATCCACCCAACCCGATGCCATGCTGCTCATACCGTCTGGCTGGGCATCACTCTCGGAAGCTCCTACCACCGAAGAACTGGAAAGGGAGTTCCCGATCGACATTCTCAAGACCACAAAACGTCCGGGGCACTGATTCCGGCGGCGCGTCTCATAGTGTGTCGCTGCAAAGCGGATCGCCCGGCTTCTTGCCAAAAGAGGTTAAGCTTGCCGTCCAAGACAACAGCTTGCGGTCCCCATCGCCATCTATGCACCATCCACCATGTGCCAATTACTCGGAATGAACAGTCACCTGCCAGCCAGCCTGACGTTAAGCTTTACAGGCTTTTCGCAGCGCGGCGGCTGCACTGACCACCATGGCGATGGCTGGGGCATTGCTTTTTTTGAGAGCGATGACAGCACGCCAGGTAAGGGCGTGCGGCATTTTGTGGACAAACAAAGCGCCGCCACCTCGCCGATTGCGCAGATGCTCAAAAACTACCCGATCAAGAGCCACAACGTGGTGGCGCATGTGCGCAAGGCCACCACCGGACAGGTGACGCTGGAGAACACTCACCCGTTTGTGCGCGAGCTGTGGGGCCGCTACTGGGTGTTCGCCCATAACGGCGATCTCAAGGGCTATGCACCGCATCTGCACGGCCATTTCAAACCGGTAGGCAACACCGACAGCGAGCACGCGTTTTGCTGGCTGATGCAGGAATTGGCCAAATCCCACGCTGATGTGCCCACGGTGGACGAACTCACCCGCACCTTGCAGGAGCTGGTTCCGCAGATTTCAAAACACGGCACCTTCAACTTTTTGCTCAGCAACGGCCAGGCGCTGTGGGCGCACGCCACCACCAAGCTGTGTTACGTGCTGCGCGCCCACCCGTTCCACGAGGTGCACCTGAAAGACGACGACGTGACGGTGAATCTGGCTCAGCTCAACAGCCCGGAAGACCGGCTGGCCATCATCGTGACCGAGCCGTTAACGACTGATGAAGACTGGACCGCATTCAAGCCTGGCGAGTTGAATGTGTTTGTGGACGGTACCCTCGCCCATTGCAGCTGCCAATGTGCCGCCCCGCCTCGCCCTGCCCCCATCACCGACCCGCTCAGTCCGGTGCCCGTGGTGCCCGCCGGGCCAATACCTCAATGCGAGCGGGTCTGCGCCGCTTCCAGTGCCTGCACAAACATGGCGGCCACGTCAAACCCGGTCTGATCAAAGATCTCCTGAAAACAGGTCGGGCTGGTGACGTTGATCTCGGTGAGGTGCTCGCCAATCACATCCAGGCCGATCAATAGCAACCCACGCTCAAACAGCACCGGGCCAATCGCCTCGGCAATCTCGCGGTCGCGAGCTGTGAGTGGCTGCGCCACGCCCTTGCCACCTGCGGCCAGATTGCCACGCACCTCGCCACCTTGTGGAATGCGCGCCAGGCTGTAAGGGACGGGCTGACCGCCAATCACCAGCACCCGCTTGTCACCCTGAGCGATGGCGGGCAAGAACTTCTGCACCATCACGGTCTCTGCACCGTGCTTGTTGAGGGTTTCAATGATGACGCCCAGGTTCAGGCCGTCTTCCTTGACCCGGAAAATCCCTGAACCGCCCATGCCATCCAGCGGCTTGAGAATGATGTCCTGGTGCTCGGCGTGAAAGCGACGGATGTCCTGCGCGTCACGCGTGACCAGCGTCGGGCCGATGAACTGCGGCCATTCCAAAATCGCCAGTTTTTCGGGGTGATCACGCAGCGCACGGGGTTTGTTGAAGACCCGTGCGCCTTCACGCTCGGCCTGCTCCAGCAGGTGTGTGGCGTAGAAAAACTCCGAATCGAACGGCGGATCCTTGCGCATCACTACGGCGTCAAAATTTTTCAAAGCAGCGGTGCGCTCGTTCGGCGCTTGCTGCGCTGCAGTGAACCAGTCGGGCTTTTGGCCGGTGAGCGTGATGTCTCGCACAAAGCCCGTCACAGGCGCGCCACGCTGCCACATGATGTCCTTGGGCTCGCAGACGCTGATGCTGTGCCCACGCCGTTGTGCCTCGCGCATCATGGCAAAGGTGGTGTCCTTGTATATTTCGAAAGATTCGAGCGGGTCAGCGACAAACAACAGCTTCATGGGAACAATTACTTTCTGTGGGGTCCGGATGGGTCCGGTAAACAAGGCAACGCGGCGGCGCGTTGGGAACGTCAGTGCGGCGGCAAGTCAGAGCGCGATTTTCCCGCCCTTTGGATCAGTAGTGCCAGCGCACCCACAATCATCCCCCAAAGAGCCGAGCCAACTCCCGCGAACACGACGCCGCCTAACGTGACCAGAAAAGTGATCAGCGCCGCCTCGCGGTGAAACTCGTCGCGCATCGCCACATTCAAGGCTGAGCCAATCGTGCCCAGCAACGCCACCCCGGCAATCGCCGCGATCAGCTCTTTGGGGAACGCCGTGAGCGCGCCGGTGATGGCGGTGCCAAACAGACCAATCAGGATATACAACGCACCACAGGACACCGCCGCGGTGTAGCGCTTGTCCGGGTCCGGATGCGCCTCACTGCCCATGCAGATGGCGGCCGTGATGGCGCTGAAATTCAACGCAAATGCACCAAAGGGTGCCAGCAGCAAGGTGGTTATACCTGTCAAAGCACCATACCCGACACCGGAATGCCCGGCTTGTCTGCCGTTCGGCCATACCCGGCCGCCACGATGGCTGCCACCCCTGGCAGATTTTGTGAGGCCATGGTCACCACAAACAGCGGCAACGCCAGACTGATGGCCGCACTCCAGGTGAACTGTGGCGTGGTCCACAGCGGCATCACCAAGCCAAATTGCACGCTAGCCCCCGTGAAATCTGCGGAAGCAGCTACATAACAAATAGCGATCAACAACTTCAACGGCACCGCATATCGCGCCAACCAACGCTTGCCCACCCAATAGGTGGCCAGCATGATCAGTACCAGCGTCAAATTGGTTTGCGCCGCTATGAACGCCTGCATGCCAAACCGTGCCAGCACCCCCGCCAGCAGGCCGGAGGCAATCGCCATCGGCAAGCGGTTCATGGCGCGCTTCAAACCAGCCCGTCACCCCGACCAGCGTGATCAACGTCGCGCACACCATGAACGCACCGACTGCCTCGGCCATGTTGAAACCACCCGCCACACCGGCCGTGGCCAGCACCGCGGCACCGGGCGTGCTCCAGGCGACCATCACCGGCTTTTTGAGAATCAGCGACGGAACCGGCGGTGAAGGCCCTGGGGGAGAGGTCTTTGAAAAGCTGCATGGATGGGTTCTTGTTTGGCCTTAATGTTCACATTGCCGATGTCGTCAGCCTGCAAAACAGCAAGAACCAGACCCAAAATTGAACGAACTCAAATTTCGATTTTCGAGCCCAACTCCACCACCGCATTGCTCGGCAGGTTGAGGAACCCGGCCGCGCCGCTGGCGTTCAGGTGCATCTGGGCAAACAGCTTCTCGCGCCACAGGGCCATGCCGCTGCCGATGGTTGGCACCACCATGTCACGCGAAAGAAAATAGCTGGTCGTCATCGGGTCCACATCGCAGCCACGTCCTTTGATGCTTTGCAATGCCTTGGGCAGGTCGGGATCGTTCTTGAAGCCGTAATTGACGATCACCGACCAGCAATCGTGTCCCAACGATTCGATGAACAGACGCTTGTCGATGCCGATCCACGGCACCTCGTGGTTGACCACGGTGACAAACAGGTTGGTCTCATGCAGCACCTTGTTGTGTTTGAGGTTGTGCAGCAAGGCGTTGGGCACCGTGCCGGTGTCTGCGGTCAGGAACACGGCGGTGCCAGGAACACGCACCGGCGGACTGACAAATACCGCCTCCAAAAAGCTGTTCAGGTCAATGGAATCGATCATCAGCTTGCGCTTCATCAGGCGGCGCCCCTGTTTCCAAGTGGACATCACCAGGTAGAGTCCGCCCGCCATCACCAGCGGGAACCAGCCACCCTGCAGAATCTTCACCGAGTTGGATGCAAAAAATACGCTGTCGATCACGAGAAAAAAGCCGGTGGCCGCCAAACTGACTGACAACCGGTAGGTCCAGCCATAGCGCAGCACAAAAAATGTCATCATGGTTGTGATGATCATCACTAGGCTCACCGAAATGCCGTACGCTGCCGCCAACGCCGTTGACGAGCCGAACAGACCCACGGCAAACACCACGCCAACCAGCAGGAACCAGTTGACCACCGGGATGTAAATCTGGCCGGTGTCGCGTGCCGATGTGTGCAAAATCGTCAGGCGTGGCAGGTAGCCCAACTGGATGGTCTGTTTGGTGGCCGAAAAAGCGCCTGAGATCAACGCCTGGGAGGCAATCACCGTGGCCGCCGTGGCCAGTGCCACCAGCGGAACTAGCGCCCAAGCCGGGGCCAGCAGAAAGAACGGGTTTGCTGCCGCCTTCGGGTTGGCCAGTACCAATGCGCCTTGCCCGAAGTAATTCAACACCAGCGATGGCAATACCAGACAAAACCAGGCAATGCGGATTGGCGTTTTGCCAAAATGACCCATGTCGGCATACAGCGCCTCGGCCCCGGTCAGGCACAAAAATACCGCCCCCAGAGTAATAAACGCCATTCCCACATGGTTAACGATAAAGCGCAGTGCGTACAACGGCGAAAGTGCCGCCAGTACCATGGGGTTGGCAGCGACCTCGATGGCACCAAAGATGCCGATCGTCACAAACCACACCAAAGTGACCGGGCCAAAAAATTTGCCGATGTCGCCAGTGCCACGCCGCTGCACAATGAACAGCAGCAACAGCACTACAAGCGAAATCGGCACGACCAACTGCTTGGCTGCAGGTGTCACAATTTCCAGCCCTTCAACCGCTGAGAGCACGGAAATTGCCGGGGTAATGACACCATCGCCGAAGAATAGCGCGACGCCAAATACCCCCAGCACCGTCAGGATGCCGCGCAATTTGGGGCGATCCTTGATGCTCATGGAGGCCAGCGCCAGCAAGGCCATCAGGCCGCCTTCGCCGTGGTTGTCGGCACGCATGATCAGCACCACGTATTTGAGCGAAACAATTATCGTCAGCGCCCAAAAGAACAAGGACAGCACACCCAACACGTTGCCTTCATTGATCGGCACATGCCCGCTGACAAACACTTCCTTGAAGGCATAGAGAACGCTGGTGCCGATGTCACCATAGACCACACCAATAGCACCTAGAGTCAGCGCGCGAAGGGAAGAGCGAGATGTAGCCAAACTGCCACCTGTCCAACTAAGAGGCCAGGCTCCATGTCATGAGAGGCAGCCATTTTGCGTCAGAAAACCCTCCAAGGCTTGACACCTGGTCAGCTTTGTCTTGATCTAAAGCAATTTAACGCGGCGGTGGCGGCCTGCGGTTGGTCGCCAGCGCCGATGCTAGTAGTTCGTTCCGCCAATATAGTTACTAAATAGCCAATTGTCGCTATGATCGTGATCGCAACTCTTGATGGAGGCGATCATGGCGAGAAAATCCGGTCGTGCAGCGCTGGTGCTCACGCAGGCGCAAACAGCGACGCTCAAAGAATTGGCGGGATCGAGAACGGCCCCGGCCCGCGAGGTCGAGCGAGCCAAGGTACTGCTGGGCTACGCCAGTGGCAGCTCGATCACGCAACTGCAGCGCCAGCTTGGGGTTGGGCGTCCGATGATCTACAAATGCATCGACAAGGCGCTGGCCGCGGGCGTGCAGATGGGGTTGAAGGACAAATACCACCGTCCGCACGAACCCGAGATTACCGATGAGGCCAAGGCGTGGGTGGTCAGCTTGGCGTGCACCAAGCCCAAGGACCATGGCTTGGCTGCCGAGCTGTGGTCGATC
>CAIVHU010000046.1 GCA_903905735.1 uncultured beta proteobacterium | reverse complement strand
TGCGTACACGTGCCTTGTCGGGTGCCGCCCGCGTGGCGCGGTATCGGCCAAAAAATTACAAGTAATGGCAGATTCTCCCCATAAAGACGACGAAGTCGCCGGCTCCGAACAGCCGTTTGTGCAGCATCTGGTTGAGTTGCGCGACCGCTTGGTCAAAGCCACGATCGCCATTGTGGTGGTGGCCGTGGTGCTGGCGATCTTTCCGGGGCCCAGCGCCTTGTATGACATGCTGGCGGCACCTCTGGTGGCGCATTTGCCCAAAGGGTCAACGCTGATTGCCACCTCGGTCATCTCGCCATTCATGGTGCCGCTCAAGGTACTGATGGTGGCGGCGTTATTGATTGCCTTGCCGGTGGTGCTGTACCAGATCTGGGCCTTTGTGGCGCCGGGCTTGTATTCGCATGAGAAGAAACTGGTCGCGCCTTTGGTGGTTTCCAGCACCGTTCTGTTTTTTATGGGTGTGGCGTTTTGTTACTTTTTTGTCTTTGGTCGCGTGTTTGCGTTCATCCAGAGCTTTGCACCGAAGAGCATCACGGCCTCGCCAGACATTGAAGCTTACCTGGATTTCGTGCTGTCCATGTTCCTGGCCTTTGGTCTGGCTTTTGAAGTGCCCGTGGTCGTGGTGCTGCTGGCGCGCATGGGCATTTTCAGCATCGAAAAGCTCAAGGAGTTTCGTGGCTACTTTGTGGTGTTGGCATTCATCGTGGCTGCCATCGTGACACCACCCGATGTGGTGTCGCAAATGTCACTGGCTATTCCGATGGTGGCGCTGTATGAGATCGGTATCTGGGCCGCCCAGTTGTTCATCAAGCACACCAAGGCCCCTGATGACGAGGCTAGCTCGGCCACCACTTCCTGAGTCTTATGGTGCGATGTGCCTCGGGGGTGGCCGCACACCCGGGGCAATAGTCAAGGTGGTTGGGCCTGCAGGTCGCTGAACTTCAAAGGCTTGCTTCTGACCTGGTGTCAAAGCTGCGACCAGCGACAGCATTTCGGCCACGTTGTGCACGTCCTGGCTGGCCACACGAACCACCACGTCGCCCGGTTTCATGCCGCCCTGGGCAGCCGGCCCGTTTTGCAGCACGCCGGTGATGATGACGCCATGGTCAGCCTGAACCCCAAAGGTCTGGGCCAGTTCGGGGGTGAGTTCGTTGGGCTCCACGCCGATCCAGCCACGGGTGACCTGGCCGTCTTTGATAATGCCTTCGAGCACCATCTTGGCAGTCGATACCGGAATGGCAAAGCCGATGCCCATGCTCCCGCCCGAGCGTGAATAGATAGCTGTATTGATGCCCAGCAGGTTGCCGTTGGTATCAACCAGAGCACCGCCCGAATTGCCCGGGTTGATGGCGGCATCGGTCTGGATGAAGTTCTCAAACGTGTTGATGCCCAGTTGGTTGCGCCCCAGCGCGCTGACGATGCCGCTGGTCACGGTTTGGCCGACGCCAAACGGGTTGCCGATGGCCAGCACCTGATCACCGACCGCGAGTGCGTTTGAGTTGCCCAGCACGATCACCGGCAGGCGGTCCAGGTCGATTTTCAGCACGGCGAGGTCCGAATCGGGGTCGGTGCCAATCACCTTGGCGCGCGCATGCCGGCTGTCGTTGAGGACGACATCAATCTCGTCGGCACCTTCCACCACATGGTTGTTGGTCAGGATGTAGCCATCTGCGCTGACGATCACGCCGCTGCCCAGGCCCATCTGCGCCTGATCCTGTTGATCACCAAAAAAGAATTTGAACCACGGGTCATTGCCATGCGGACTTGGCCGGGCGTTCTTGCTGATGTTGATGCTCACCACCGCAGACGACGACTTTTGTGCCGCCAGCCTGAAGCTGCCTGCAGGCACGGCAGCAGCGCTGGGCTCAGTGGCTTGCAGCACCGCCACTGACGAGGTCACGCCGCGCTGCGGCAGCCACCCCGGCTTGAGCGTGAGCACCACAAAGTAGGCTGCCAAAAACACGGTGACCGCTTGGGAAAACAACAACCAAAGACGTTTCATGGATTTGCGAGGGGTAAGCCTGGTTTTGTATTGAAGTCAAATTGTAGGTTTACAGTCTGATTTCAATGTCCAAGCGTCTTGAAGAGATCCCTATTTTTGCCGAGGCTCCGCAAAAACCCGCCGTGGGCGCGCCCTGCAACGGCTGTGGCGTGTGCTGTTTGCTGGAGCCGTGTCCGCTCGGTGTGTTGTTGTCCGGCCATCGACAAGGGCCTTGCCGTGCCCTGAGCTGGGATGCGGATGCCCTCCTGTACCGCTGTGGTGCGATCACGCTGCCCCGTGAGGTTTTGTCTGAGCGTCTGCCCGCCTTCCTCCAGCCAGTCATACCGTTGCTGGGCAGCGCCTTGGGCGCGATGGCCGGGCGCTGGGTGGCTGCGGGCAAGGGCTGTGACTGCGATGCAGAACTGGCGGGAGATGTGCCACCCTCCGCATAACACTGGCCCACGCCGGCGCGATATCATCGGCGGACCGTTTTCTCCCTGATCGACACATGATTCACCGCTCCGAACTTCTGGGCACGCTCGATGCGTTGCTGCAGCCTGAGCGGTTTCGCGACTATGGCCCCAACGGACTTCAGGTGGAAGGTGCAGCGCAGGTTCGCAAAATCGTCTCTGGCGTGACGGCCAGCCGTGCGCTGATCGAGGCTGCGATTGAGGCGGGTGCCGACACCCTGCTGGTACACCATGGTTTGTTCTGGCGCGGCCAGAGCGGTTGCATCACCGGCTGGATGAAACAGCGCTTGGCGCTTTTGCTGGCGCATGACATCAATCTGCTGGCGTATCACCTGCCGCTGGACGCGCACCCTGAACTGGGCAACAACGCCCAACTGGGCCTCATGTTGGGGTTGGTCGGGCGTTCGCGTTTTGGCGAGCAAGACCTGGGTTGGCTGGGTGAACGCTCCGATGGTGCGAGTTTTGACACGGCTCAGGCCTTGGCTGATCACGCATCATATGTATTAAATCGGCCTGTAGCCCTTATGAATGAAGCGCAGGCAGATATTAAAAAGATAGCGTGGTGCACAGGCGGTGCGCAAAGCTATTTTGAGGCGGCCATTGCTGCGGGAGCCGACGCGTTCATCACCGGCGAGATGTCCGAGCCGCAGACGCACCTGGCCCGCGAGTGCGGCGTGGCCTACCTGGCCTGCGGCCACCACGCCACCGAACGCTATGGCGCTCCAGCCGTCGCGGCGCATGTCGCCAGCCAGTTGGGCCTGGAGCATGTCTTCATTGACATCGATAACCCGGCCTGAACCCACCATGATCGACACCGCCATGAAACTCCCCATCGCCATCACCCAGGGCGACCCCGCCGGCATTGGCCCCGAGATCATTGTCAAGGCCTTTCGCGATGCCCTTGATGACACGCGTGGCTGTTTCGTCGTAGGCGATGTGCTCACGCTGCGACGCGCGGCCCGGGTGGTTGCTGGCGGCCATGTGGTCATGCCAGTGGTGCTGCTGTCTGAGGTGCGTGAAGCGCTGCTGTGCCCACCGCGCTGCGTGCCGGTGTTGCAGGCGGATGCACCGGCTGAGCCATTGCAACCTGTGCCGTTTGGGCAATTGAGCGCCCGGGCCGGCCAGATGGCTGGTGACAGCGTGGTGTGGGCTGCCAACGCAGCCTTGCGCGGCGAGGTGGCAGCCCTGGTCACGGCACCGTTGAACAAGGCGGCTTTGTCGCTGGCGGGCGCACCCTATTCGGCTTTTCCGGGCCACACCGAGCTGTTGCAATCTCTGGCCGCCGCGCATCTGGGTCTAGAGGTGAACCAATGCCCGGTGCGCATGATGCTGGCCAACGATGAGTTGCGGGTGGTGCTGGTCAGCATCCATATGTCGATGCGCGAGGCGCTGGCGGCGGTGACGTTTGACAATGTATTGCAGAGCTTGTTGATCACACATCGCTCTCTCAGCGCTCTTTTGGGTCGTGCGCCACGCATTGGCGTAGCCGCGCTCAATCCCCATGCAGGGGAAGGTGGGTTGTTTGGGACCGAAGAGCACGACATCATCGCGCCAGCGGTGGCAGTTGCGCGCTTGCAGGGTGTCAACGCCAGCGAGCCGCAGGCACCCGACACCATCTTCATGCGCGCGCGTAGCCAGCCTGGCCGGCCGGGCGAGTTTGATGTGGTGCTGGCCATGTACCACGATCAGGGGCTGATCCCGGTCAAATATCTGGGGGTAGACAAAGGCGTGAATGTCACCCTGGGGTTGCCCTTGGTGCGAACCAGTCCCGACCACGGAACCGCCTTTGACCTGGCAGGTACCGGCCGGGCCGATGCCACCAGTCTCATTGAGGCTGTGCGCATGGCTCGGCTTTTGGCAAGTCAACGTGACTAAAGTCAATGTTGTCCCCCAAGAGGGCTCGGGTAAAAGGGGCTCAGCTACAATCCAATCTTTCATCTGTTGTGGTCTTTATCATTGAGGGTGCCCATGAGTGAATCTGTTGTCAAAAGCGGCCTGGTTGATGCCGAAAAGCGAACGTGGCTGATTGCTTCCAGTGCCGTTGGTGCGCTGGGTACAGCGGCTTTGGTTGTGCCCTTTGTGGCATCGTTTGAACCCTCTGAGAGGGCCAAGGCAGCTGGAGCAGCTGTTGAGGCAGACATCTCCGGC
The DNA here is from genome assembly GCA_903905735.1 of uncultured beta proteobacterium. Taxonomy (GTDB): domain Bacteria; phylum Pseudomonadota; class Gammaproteobacteria; order Burkholderiales; family Burkholderiaceae_C; genus Rhodoferax. The sequence goes on along the minus strand of CAIVHU010000046.1, from coordinate 30,909 downwards.
CTCAAGCCGGGTGAAAAAATGACCGTCGCCTGGCGTGGCAAGCCGGTCTGGATTGTGCGCCGCACCCCGGAGATGCTGGCTGATTTGTCCAAAAACGATCCGGAATTGGTGGATCCTCAATCCAAGGTAGCTAGCCAGCAGCCAGCATACGCGCAAAACGAGACGCGTTCCATCAAGCCGGAGTACCTGGTGGCCATTGGTATCTGCACGCACCTGGGCTGTTCGCCTGGTGACAAGTTCACTGCAGGCCCCCAGCCGTCCTTGCCGGATGATTGGCGTGGCGGCTTTCTGTGCCCTTGCCATGGTTCGACCTTCGACTTGTCGGCGCGTGTCTACAAGAACAAACCTGCGCCGACGAATTTGGAAATCCCGCCACACATGTACCTTTCAGAGACCAAGCTGCTGATTGGCGAAGACAAGAAAGCCTGAGGATTATTGACATGGCAGAATTTCACGATATCTCCCCGAACGCGCCCATGGCGGCCAAGGCATTGAACTGGGTTGATAACCGGTTTCCCTTGTCCAAGCTCTTCAAAGAGCACATGAGCGAGTATTACGCGCCGAAAAACTTCAACGTCTGGTACATCTTCGGCTCGCTCTCACTGCTGGTCTTTGTGATCCAGATCGTTACCGGCATTTTCCTGGTGATGCATTACAAGCCGGACGCTGCACTGGCGTTCGCGTCAGTGGAATACATCATGCGGGATGTGCCATGGGGCTGGTTGATCCGTTACATGCATTCCACTGGTGCCTCGGCCTTCTTTCTGATGGTCTATTTGCACATGTTCCGTGGTTTGATGTACGGCAGCTATCGTAAGCCACGTGAACTGATCTGGCTGTTCGGCTGCGGTATTTTCCTCGCCTTGATGGCAGAGGCTTTCATGGGCTATTTGCTGCCATGGGGTCAGATGAGCTACTGGGGTGCGCAGGTGATCGTGAATCTTTTCTCCGCGATTCCTTTCGTTGGTCCTGACCTGGCATTGTTGATTCGCGGTGACTACGTGGTGGGTGATGCCACGCTGAACCGCTTTTTCAGTTTCCACGTGATTGCGGTGCCGTTGGTGCTGCTGGGCCTGGTGGTGGCGCACATCATTGCGCTGCATGAGGTGGGGTCCAACAACCCTGATGGCGTTGAAATCAAGGCCAACAAGGATGCCACCGGCATTCCTCTGGACGGCATTCCGTTTCACCCCTACTACTCGGTGCACGACATTTTTGGTGTCAGCGTCTTCCTGTTTGTTTTCTCGGCGATCATCTTCTTTGCGCCTGAAATGGGCGGGTACTTCCTTGAATACAACAACTTTATTCCCGCCAACCAGTATGTGACACCGCTACACATCGCGCCGGTCTGGTATTTCACGCCGTTCTATTCGATGCTGCGTGCCGTCACGACTGATTTCATGTATGTGCTAATGGCTGCGACAGTCGCGGGTGCTGCACTGGCCGTGGCCAAAATCAAGATGCCTGCGCTATTCAAGGCAGTGATCGCAGGCGGAGCGGTAGTGATCGCAGCGTTGATGTTTATGCTTGAACCCAAGTTCTGGGGCGTGGTGGCCATGGGTGGCGGTGTTGTCATCTTGTTCTTTCTACCTTGGCTGGACAAAAGCGAGGCCAAATCCATTCGTTATCGCCCCACCTGGCACAAGTACATCTACGCAGTGTTTGTGATTGATTTCCTTATTTTGGGTTATCTGGGTATGCAGCCTCCATCAGCGTTGGGCGGGCAAGTTTCGCAAGTTGGTACGCTGTTCTATTTTGGTTTCTTTTTATTGATGCCTTGGTGGAGCCGCATGGGAACCTTTAAGCCTGTACCGAGTCGCGTTGTGTTCAAGCCTCACTGACCCGGAGAATTCTGATAATGAAAACGAGTTTCATAAAAAAAGTTGTGCTGGGTTTGACATTTGCGTCCGGTCTGTCGATGTCGGCTTTTGGCAATACGGGTGGTCCAGCATGGGACAAAGCACCCAATCACATCACGGACCCAACCTCACTGCAAAATGGTGCCAAGACGTTCACTACGTACTGCTTGAGTTGTCACGGTGCAGCCTATATGCGCTACAACCGGTTGCAAGACATCGGGTTCACTCTGGATCAGATCAAAACCGAATTGATCAAAACTGATGCCAAGGTTGGTGACACCATGTTGTCTGCTATTTCCGCCAGCGAGGGTAAGGCATGGTTCGGCAACAATCCGCCTGACCTGAGCGTGATTGCGCGTTCTCGTGCTGGTGCCAATGGCACCGGGGCCGATTACCTCTACACCTATATGCGCGGCTTTTACCGTGACAGCACCAGCCCTACCGGCTGGAACAACATCGTGTTTCCGAATGTTGGCATGCCGCACGTGTTCTGGGAACTGCAAGGTGATCGCAAAGCCATCTTTGAGGAGGAAGTCGTTGGCGGGCAAAAAATCCATGTTTTCAAAGGCTTTGAGCAAATCAAGCCTGGAACCATGACGACCGAGCAATATGACCAGACAGTCGGTGACTTGGTCAACTATCTGCAGTGGATGGGCGAGCCAGTGCAAAACACGCGTCGGTCCATGGGTATCTGGGTACTGATTTTCCTGGCTGGTTTCATCGTTGTGGCTTGGCGTTTGAACAAGGCTTACTGGAAAGACATCAGATAGGTTTACTTCGAAGGTCGAACTTTTGATCGACCCAGATGACTCAGAGTGGGGTAGCTCAGGCTCCCCGCTCTTTTATTTTTTTAGGAGCTTCCACCATGATGGTGCTTTATTCCGGTACGACGTGTCCTTATTCACATCGTTGCCGTTTTGTCCTTTTTGAAAAAGGAATGGATTTTGAGATTCGGGACGTTGATCTGTACAACAAGCCTGAAGACATCAGCGTCATGAACCCCTATGGCCAGGTGCCGATTCTGGTGGAGCGCGATCTCATTTTGTACGAGTCCAACATCATCAATGAGTACATTGACGAGCGTTTTCCTCATCCGCAGTTGATGCCTGGTGATCCGGTGGATCGGGCACGCGTTCGCCTTTTCCTGTTGAATTTTGAAAAAGAGTTGTTCACCCACGTCTCGACGCTGGAGTCGCGCTCTGCCAAAGCCAATGAAAAAGCGCTCGAGAAGGCTCGCGTGCACATTCGTGACCGATTGACCCAATTGGCGCCAGTTTTCCTGAAGAACAAGTTCATGCTGGGTGATGGCTTTTCCATGCTTGATGTCGCCATCGCTCCTCTCTTGTGGCGTTTGGACTACTACGGTATCGAACTGAGTAAAAACGCGGCACCCCTGCTGAAATATGCAGAACGCATCTTTTCCCGCCCGGCCTATATCGAGGCATTGACCCCATCAGAAAAAGTGATGCGCAAGTAGGTGGCAAATGAATGAGACCCCGGACGCCGATTCCACGTCAACACGCCCTTACTTGATAAGGGCCATTCACGAGTGGTGCTGTGACAACGGCTACACGCCGCACATCACGGTTTCCGTTGATCGTTCGGTTCAGGTTCCGCTTGAATACGTGAAAGACGGCGAGATCGTGCTGAATGTGGGCCTGACCGCCACCACTGCCTTGCATCTGGGCAATGACTACATTTCGTTCAAGGCGCGTTTTTCAGGTGTGGCCAGAGACATCATGGTGCCCGTTGATCAGGTGATCGCCATCTTCGCCAGGGAAAATGGGCAGGGCATGGCGTTTCCTCAAATCAGCAAACTTGATCCAGCACCGGAGCCACAAAAACCTGCAGCAGCGTCACGACCAACGCTCAAACGCATCAAATAGCGGTGTTTGGGCGTGTGCCCTCTCGTGTAAAATATTAGATCGTGCCGATTTAGCTCAGTTGGTAGAGCAACCGCCTTGTAAGCGGTAGGTCATCAGTTCGAATCCGATAATCGGCACCATTTTATTTTTGTCGGCTCACCTTGAGTCGAATCGCGGTGACTTCCAGGCCACTGGACCTCAGTTTTGCTTCGAATGTGGGTAATAGCTGCCGGAGTTTGGCGGCAGTTGTGTTGTTGGACACCAACATGCACCACATGCCTGCTTCAAAAGGTCCGTACTTGACGAAGGGGAGAAGCGTCGGAGGAATCAGCGACTCGATGGCGCGCAACCTCGCTTGCGAATCTTTCTGCTGTGACAGCAACTTGGCCAGTCCCGGGTTTTGTTCGCTGGCCTGAAGCAAGGTGAATAAATGCTGGCTGCGTGGGTTCATGCTTGAATGGAATAACAGATGCAATTGATCATCACAGATGCCCGGATATCCAGATCACGTGTTGTCAATTTGACAGGTCTGCGTTTGGCTTCGGTGTTGATGGCGAGCGCTTTCGTCCTGATGTTAACCACACTTGTGCTCTACCACTGGGTCTTCCTCAAAGGCGCGCGAGAAGGGTGGCCGGTGGTTGGCACCCTGGTCAAACTGGTGGCAAAAGACGACATGGCTCAGCAAGACCGGTTTCTTCGAGAAAATCTCGATGTGATGGCGCGTCAATTGGGTGAACTACAGGCAAAGTTGCAACAACTGCAATCCTTGGGTGAGCGTGTTTCTGGCTTGGCTGGGCTCCCTGCGCCCGCTATCAAAGAGGTGGCAGCTTCGGGTGGCCCGCTGGTGGCTTCTCATGAACTCAGCATGACGGAGATTCAGTCCGCCATGGTGGGTTTCGAGCAGTTGGTGACCCAGCGCGATATGTCGCTGTCTGCGCTGGAGTCCCGACTTTTTGACCTCAAGATGAAGCGCATGATGATCCCGACGCAAAAACCTGTGACGTTCGCCGAGGTGGGGTCAGGATTTGGCTGGCGTGTGGATCCGTTTACCGGACACCTGGCGCTGCACACAGGGTTGGATTTTGGAGCGGCGGTTGGGGCACCCATTCTGGCCGCTGCAGGTGGTGTTGTGGTTGTTCAGACTTATCACCCAGAGTACGGAAACATGATCGAGATAGATCATGGCAACGACGTGATCACGCGTTATGCGCATGTATCCAAAATATTTGTCAAGAAGGGTGATTTGGTCAAGCGGGGTCAAAAGATTGCCGAAATCGGGACCACTGGCCGCTCGACGGGTCCGCATCTTCACTTTGAAGTCTGGGTGCAGGGTGTGCCACAGGATCCGCAGAAGTTTTTAACGGCTGGCCAGCTGGCCTCGTCGGCGGTATTGACTGCGCTGGTGAACAACCCCGCAAAACAAACGCCTACGGCACCAACAACCCTGCGCAAGTAAGCTTTTGGCCGGTCATCTGGTACAAAGGTAAAATCTCGGACCTGCTGACAGGCTTCACATGGTGTGACGACTGTCACCATCGCTTATTTCCATTTCAGCTAGATCGTAATAAAGGACTGCGTGTCTTGTTTGCCCTGATCGGCGGGCAAGGGTCGCACCGCATTCATGGCCACCAATTTCCTCACCAAAATTTTCGGCAGTCGCAATGACCGCCTGCTCAAGAAATACCGCCATACCGTCGGCAAGATCAATGCCCTGGAATCTGGGTTGGAAAAGCTCTCTGATGAGGCTTTGCGTGCCAAAACGGAAGAATTCAAGCAGCGCGTCAGCCAGGGGGAATCGTTGGACGACCTCCTGCCAGAAGCCTTTGCTGTGGTGCGTGAGGGTTCCAAGCGCGTCATGAAGATGCGCCATTTTGATGTTCAGTTGCTCGGAGGGATGTCGCTGCATGAGGGCAAGATCTCCGAAATGGGTACCGGCGAGGGCAAGACCCTGACCGCGACGCTGCCGGTCTATCTGAACGCCTTGTCTGGCAACGGTGTCCACGTGGTCACGGTCAATGACTACCTAGCCAATCGTGATGCGCAGTGGATGGGCAAGCTGTACAACTTTTTGGGCATGAGCGTTGGCATCAACCTGCCCAACATGCAGCGCGCCGAAAAGCAGGCGGCCTACCGTGCTGACATCACCTACGGTACCAACAACGAGTACGGGTTTGACTACCTGCGCGACAACATGGTTTACGAGGCTGCTGATCGCGTGCAGCGTAGCCTGAACTACGCCATCGTCGATGAGGTGGATTCCATCCTGATCGACGAGGCGCGAACTCCCCTGATCATCAGCGGCCAGGCAGAAGACCAGACCGACCTGTATCAAGGCATCAAACTGATCGTGCCACGGCTCGAGCAGCAGGAAGGCGAAGCCGATCCCCGCACCGGTGAGGGCATCATCAAACCCGGCGATTTCACGCTGGACGAAAAAAGCCGCCAGGTGTTCCTGACCGAGCGCGGCCATGAAAACGCCGAGCGCATCCTGTTTGAGCTGGGCCTGTTGCCTGAAGGTGCAAGCCTGTATGACCCCGCCAACATCACCTTGATGCACCATTTGTACGCCGCCTTGCGTGCGCAGCATCTGTATTTACGCGACCAGCACTATGTGGTGCAGGGTGGCGAGGTCATCATCGTCGATGAATTCACTGGCCGTCTGATGACCGGGCGGCGCTGGAGCGAGGGCCTGCACCAGGCTGTCGAGGCCAAGGAAGGCGTGGCCATCCAGCCTGAAAACCAGACCATGGCGTCGATCACGTTCCAGAACTATTTCAGGCTTTACGCCAAGCTGGCTGGCATGACCGGCACGGCCGATACCGAAGCCTACGAGTTCCAGGAAATTTACGGTCTGGAAACAGTGGTGATGCCACCCAACAAGCCTAGCCGTCGCGACGACCAACTGGACCGCGTGTACAAGACCACCAAGGAAAAGTACGACGCTGCCATCAAGGACATCCGCGAGTGCTACGAGCGCGGCCAGCCGGTGCTGGTGGGCACCACCTCGATTGAAAACTCCGAGGTGATCGCGGAGTTGCTTGAAAAAGAAAAACTCCCACACCAGGTGCTCAACGCCAAGCAGCATGCGCGTGAGGCGGACATCGTGGCGCAGGCGGGCCGGCCCAAGGTGATCACCATTGCTACCAACATGGCTGGCCGGGGAACCGACATTGTGCTGGGCGGCAACGTCGGCAAACTTGTTGAAGCCATCGAGGCCGATGAGTCTCTGGATTCGGCCCAAAAGCAGCAGCAAATTGAAGCCATCCGCGCGCAATGGAAGAAAGACCACGAACTGGTCACCCAACTCGGTGGCCTGCGCATCATCGCCACCGAGCGCCATGAGTCGCGTCGTATTGACAACCAGCTGCGAGGCCGCTCCGGCCGTCAGGGCGACCCGGGTTCGTCGCGTTTTTACCTGAGTCTGGACGACTCGCTGATGCGCATCTTTGCTGGCGACCGCGTCAAATCCATCATGGAGCGCCTGAAAATGCCTGAGGGCGAGGCGATTGAAGCCGGCATCGTCACCCGCAGCATCGAGAGCGCCCAGCGCAAGGTCGAGGCGCGCAACTTTGACATGCGCAAGCAGTTGCTTGAATACGACGACGTGTCCAACGACCAGCGCAAGGTGATTTACCAGCAGCGCAACGAGATTCTGGATGCCACCGACTTGTCGGCGCAGATCCAGGGGCTGCGCGAAGGCTGCTTTGAAGATGTTGTGCGCCAGTTTGTGCCTGTCGAATCCGTCGAAGAGCAATGGAGTCTGGCAGCCCTTGAAAAAGTACTGGAAGACGAGTGGCAAATCACGCTGCCGCTGCAAGCCCAGGTCAACGCCGCCAGCGCCATCACCGACCACGATCTGGTGGAGACCGTCAAAGCCCGCGCCAATGAGCTGTTTGCGGCCAAGGTCGAATTGGTGGGTAACGAGAATTTCACCCAGTTCGAGCGCATGGTGCTGCTGCAGACCATCGACAGCAATTGGCGTGACCACCTCAGCTCTCTGGACTATCTGCGTCAGGGCATCCACCTGCGCGGCTATGCGCAAAAGCAGCCCAAGCAGGAATACAAGCGCGAGGCGTTTGAGCTGTTTGGTCAGATGCTGGACTCGGTCAAGAACGAAGTCACCAAAATGTTGATGACCGTGCGGGTGCAGTCCACCGACGAAGCCGCCCAGGCGGCTGCCGACCTGGAAGCCCGCGCCGAACGTGTCACCAACGTCACCTACAGTGCCCCCACCGAAACCGGTGAAGTCGAAACCATTGTCGATAGCACCACCGTCCCCAAAGAAATACCTCGCGTGGGCCGCAACGACCCGTGCCCCTGTGGCAGCGGCAAAAAGTACAAGCAGTGCCACGGCAAGCTGAGCTGACCCTGCCAAAAACCATGAAAATCAGGACTTGTGCCTGATTTCACCAAAATCGGGCCTTGAGCCCGATTTCTTTTATCTGGCCTTCCGATTTGTTTTGATGTTTGAAAGACCCCCATGCCCGTCAATCTGCCCGCTCCCAACCCCGCTGAACTTTTCCCTATCGCTGGTGTGTCCATCGGTGTGACCGAGGCGGGCATCCGCAAAGCCAACCGCAAGGACTTGACAGTGGTGCTGATCGAAGAAGGTGCCAGCGTCTCAGGCGTATTCACGCAAAACCGCTTCTGCGCTGCGCCGGTGCAGATTTGTCGCGAGCATCTGGGCGGTGGTCAGACCATTCGCGCCATGGTCATCAACACCGGCAACGCCAATGCGGGCACCGGTGCAGATGGCCTGGCACGTGCCCAGCAAAGCTGCGCCGCGCTGGCGGGCAAACTGGGCATCAGTGCGCAGCAGGTGCTGCCGTTTTCCACCGGTGTGATCATGGAAACCCTGCCGGTGGAGCGGATCGAAGCCGGGTTGGATGCCGCCATGGCGGATGCCAAACCCGACAACTGGCTGCGCGCGGCGGAGGCCATCATGACCACCGACACCGCACCCAAAGCCTTTGGTGCGCAGGTGGTGATTGACGGCGTGGCAGTTAGCATCACCGGCATCAGCAAGGGCGCGGGCATGATCCGCCCCAACATGGCGACCATGTTGGGTTTCATGGCCACCGATGCCTGCGTCGCGCCCGCGCTGATGAAACAGTTGGCTCTGGAACTGGCCGAGGGCTCGTTCAACCGCGTCACCGTCGATGGCGACACCTCCACCAACGACTCGTTTGTGGTGATTGCCACCAACAAAGCTGCGCACAACTTGATCCAATCGCTGGAAAGCGCTGCCGGGCAAGCCCTTCGAGCCGCCATGCTCGGTGTGGCACAAAAACTGGCTCAAGCCATTGTGCGTGATGGGGAGGGTGCTACTAAATTCATAACGATCAAGGTCGAAGGCGGTCACACCCAAGCCGAGTGCCGCCAGGTGGCCTACGCGATTGCGCATTCGCCGCTGGTCAAAACCGCGTTCTTTGCCAGCGACCCCAATCTAGGCCGCATCCTGGCGGCAGTCGGTTACGCGGGCATCACCGATCTGGACCAGACAGGTATCGATCTGTACCTGGACGAGGTACACGTGGCGGTCAAGGGGGGGCGCAACCCGGACTACCGAGAGGAAGATGGTCAGCGTGTGATGAAACAAAGCGAGATCACCGTGCGCGTGCTGCTCGGTCGTGGCAGCGCGGCAGACACGGTCTGGACCTGCGACCTGAGCCACGAGTACGTCACCATCAACGCCGATTACCGCTCATGAGCGAACGCTTTGACCACCTGCTGGCGCGGGCCGAGCAACTGATCGCACGCATTGAAGCCGTGTTGCCGCAGCCGCTGGCGCAGCCGGACTGGGCCGCCTCCAGCGCCTACCGCTACCGTAAACGTAGCGCCGGGCGCAGCAGCCTGGAGCCTGTGCGCCACATTGGGGCCATGAAACTCAGCGACCTCAAAGAGATCGAGCAGCAAAAAGAAAAGATCCAGCGCAACACCTTGCAGTTTGTGCGCGGTGACCTGGCCAACAACGTGCTGCTGACCGGCGCGCGCGGCACCGGCAAGTCGTCCCTGATTCGCGCCTGTCTGAACGAATACGCGCATCTGGGCCTGCGGCTGATTGAAGTGGACAAGGCGGACCTGATCGACCTGCCTGACATCGTCGATCTGGTGTCCGACCGCTCCGAGAAATTCATTGTGTTTTGCGACGATCTGAGCTTTGAAGACGGCGAGCCCGGCTACAAGGCGCTCAAGTCGATTCTGGATGGCTCGGTGGCCGCCACCACGCCCAATGTGCTGATCTACGCCACCAGCAACCGTCGCCACCTGCTGCCCGAGCACATGAAGGACAACCTGATTTACACCCACACGCCCGACGGCGAGGTGCATCCGGGTGAGGTGGTGGAAGAAAAAATTTCCCTGTCCGAGCGGTTTGGCCTGTGGGTCAGCTTCTATTCCTTCAGCCAGGACGAGTACCTGGCCATCGTGGCGCAGTGGCTCAGCTCCTTTGGTGTGGGCGCTGCTGCCATCGACGCAGCCAGGCCCGAGGCGCTGGTCTGGGCGCTGGAACGCGGTGCGCGCAGCGGCCGCGTCGCCTACCAGTTTGCCCGCGACTTTGCCGGGCGGCATGCAGACGTTAATGGCCCAGCCTGAGCTTGTTGGCGCCTGATCCCATGACCCAACCCAGAAACCCGCTGGTTGCCGACGCCCATGAAGCGCGCGAAGGTGGCCCGGACCGCAAGGTGATCGATGTGGCGGTGGGCGTGCTGATACAGCCCAATAGTCACTTTTTGCTGACCTCGCGCCCAGTCGGCAAGGTCTACGCCGGCTACTGGGAATTTCCCGGCGGCAAGCTCGAAGCCGGAGAAAGTGTGGAGCAGGCCTTGGCGCGTGAACTGCACGAAGAACTCGGCATCACCACCGGCCAGATCCAGCGCTGGCGCGATGAACTCGTGGATTACCCTCACGCGCTGGTGCGATTGCATTTTTGCAAGGTGCTCGATTGGTCCGGTGAGTTGCAGATGCGCGAGGCGCAAAGTTTTGCCTGGCAACAGATTCCGGTAGCCGTGAGTCCTATCCTGCCCGGAACCATCCCCGTCCTGCAGTGGCTGGCCGCCGAAATTAACTGGAAAGACGCTCTGTTTTAGAGAGCTTCTAGCGCTTTATCTATAAGGGCTGGAGGCCGATTTGGTTTATAACCCAAAACTGTTTTGCCGCCACGCCTCAAACACCGTTACCGCCACGGCGTTGGATAAATTCAGGCTGCGCTGGCCCGCCACCATTGGCAGTTTGATGGCGGTGGCAGCCGTGAAAGCTTGGCGCACCGTCTCGCTTAAGCCCTTGGTTTCTGAACCGAACACCAGATAGTCACTCGGCTGAAAAGTCACCTCAAAGACATTGCGGCTGGCGCGGGTGGTCAGCGCAAACATCCGGTAGACGGGCGGCTTTTGTTCGGCCAAAAAAGTGGCCCAGTCCGCATGCCGCTTGACGGTGGCGTACTCGTGGTAGTCCAGCCCGGCGCGGCGCATGTGTTTGTCGTCCATCGAAAACCCCAGCGGCTCCACCAGGTGCAGCGTGCAGCCGGTGTTGGCCGCCAAGCGGATGACGTTTCCGGTGTTCGGCGGGATTTCGGGTTCGACCAAGACAATGTGAAACATGGGGTGGATTGTCGCTGGTGGTCAAGGTCTTCAGACCTGTATCACCGATGACGCATGAAGTTGCCGCAATATGGGGCATGATCGGCGTTAGTCACTGGGGGCGCAGCCCTCTTCGGGGGACATGAGCGTAACCATTCACCTCCTTGCCCTCGACGTACGACAACCTGAGTGCACCAATCTGCCAACGCGGCATCGAAGCCAAACGGCTTCCATGCTGACCTATTGCAACCCGCCAGGGCTTTTGTGTGCAGAAGTATCACTCCGTCCGCGCAAAAACCAGCCCCGTCACCTGGCTGGCTCCAGCCGCCTTCAGTACCCGTGCCGCCGTAAACAGTGAGGCCCCGGTGGTCATCACATCGTCCACCAGCAGCACGTTTTTGCCCCGCAGCGCATCGACCAGCAGTGAATCCACGGCAAAGGCATGGTCCAGCGCGGTCAGGCGCTCGGCACGTTTCAGCGTGTGCTGTGCCGGGGTGTCCTGTATGCGCAGCAGCACGTCCGCTCGGGTATTTATTGGCTCCAGCTGGCGTGCCAGCAGCAGCGCCTGGTTGTAGCCGCGCACTTTCAGGCGTTCAGACGACAGCGCCATGGGCAGCAACATGTCAGCTTCGTCCAGCGCCGGTTCCACCCACGGCGCGGCGCGCAGCAGTGTGGCAAAGCTGCGCACCAGACCGGGTTCGGCATGAAATTTATAGTGAGCGATCAAGGTGGCCCAGGGGTAGGCGTAGGAAACGGCGGCCAAGCAGCGTGCCAGCGGCGGCGGTGCTTTCAGGCAGCCACCGCAGTGGCGGGCGCTGCCGTGTTGTGCCGCTGGCAAGGGCAGGGCGCAGGTCAGGCAACGTGATTGCGGCTGGGCAAACTGGTTGACGCAGGCCTCGCACACCGGCTGCGCCGGCCAGCTGTGGCACACCCGGCACTGGCTGGGTAGCCGGGGCAGGCTCAGGCGCGTTGGCAACGTCCCCGAAATCAACTTGACAAACATGCGGCCAATATACTCCCCCGTCCGCAAAGTTTTCAGATGGCCGCCAGCACAACACCTCCCACCATAGACCTGCGCGCCGCGCAGCGCTGGCAGCACATGCTCGTCACCGAATCGCCCTGGCTCCACGAAGAAGTGGCGCGGCGCATGCAGGAGCGGCTGGACTGGATCAAGGTGAAGCCCAGCAGTTGGGTGCACTGGCAGCCACTGCTGGGTGGCTTGCAGGCACATGGTCTTCTGGCGCAGCGTTACCCCAAAGCGGCCTGCACGGTGCTGGAGCCCTCCAGCGCCGGTGTGCAGCGCGCCACCCGGGCGCTGGTGGCACCGCGCTGGAAGCCGCAAGCCTGGCTGCAGCCCAAAACCAACGTCGTCACGCAGGTGCAGCAGCCCGCGCAGATGCTCTGGTCCAATATGGCGCTGCACATGGCTGCCGACCCGCAGGCCCTGATGGCGCAGTGGCACGCGGCGCTGGCCGTGGATGGCTTCCTGATGTTTTCCTGCCTTGGCCCCGACACGCTCAAAGAGCTGCAAACGCTTTACAAGACGCTGGGTTGGCCCGCGCCCGCGCATGAATTTACCGACATGCACGACTGGGGCGACATGCTGATGGGTGCCGGATTTGCCGAGCCGGTGATGGACATGGAGCGCATCACACTCACCTTCGAGACGCCCGAGCGCCTGCTGCAAGAGCTGCGCGGCCTGGGTCGCAACCTGCACACCGGGCGCTTTGCCGGCTTGCGCGGGCGCGGCTGGCATCGGCAACTGCTGCAGGCGCTGGCACAGCAGCCGCTGCAGCTGACTTTTGAAGTGATTTACGGCCACGCCTTCAAGCCCGCACCCCGCCTGTCGGTGGCTGCGCACAGCGAGATCAGTCTGGACGACATGCGCGCCGCCCTGATACGTGGGCGCAGCAAACCGGTGTAAACCGGGTCAGCAAATGGTCGATGGGCTGGCAGACATATTGCCGCCCAGCACTGGCTGGCCGCAGCTGGCGCATACACGCCAAGACACTGCCGGGGGTATGATTTAGCCCATGAACAAACGAAATGCTCTTAAATCAATAGCTATTGGCGCTTTATGGACGGCGGCTCTGGGTCAATTGACCGCTTGCAATAAAAACGCCCTGAAATTCACCGCGATCGACATCACCGGTGCCGATTACGCCAAAGACTTTGCCCTGACCGACTTCGACGGCAAGCCGCGCACGCTGGCGGACTTTCGTGGCAAGATCGTCATGATGTTCTTTGGCTACACCCAGTGCCCGGACGTGTGCCCCACGTCCATGACCGAGATGGTCGCCATCAAGAAGCTTCTGGGCCCGGACGGCGACAAACTGCAGGCCCTGTTTGTCACGGTGGACCCCGAGCGTGACAAGTCGGAGATGCTCAAGGCCTACATGCAAAATTTTGACCCGACGTTTCTGGGGCTCTACACCACGCCCGAGAAAACGGCGGCCATTGCCAAGGATTACAAGGTGTATTACAAAAAAGTGCCTGGCCCCACGCCCACCAGCTACACCATTGACCACACGGCGGGCAGTTACGTGTATGACACGCAAGGCCATTTGCGACTGTTCACGCGCTACGGCACAGCCCCTGAAAAAACCGCCGCGGACATCCGCCTGCTGTTGCAGACGGTGCATTGATTGTCATCAAGTTGATAGCGTCTGGGTCGGCCAGGCCGGATTTTGCAAGCTATTTTGGTGAAACCCCAAGTCCAGGCCGCTAGCCCAGGTGGCGATTGTGCTGATAGCTCTCAAAAAAAGAGTATTTCGGTGGTACAGAGAAATCGTGGGTACGATCTGTTCAGGCAATAAAAAAACCCACGTGCCAGCGTCAAGCGGCAGGTGGGGTGATGACCGACGCGCCCGGAGCGCGTCAATGGCAGCGGTCAGGCAAATTCAACCAGCGCCTTCTTCATTTTTTTCATCGCCGCCACTTCAATCTGGCGAATGCGTTCGGCGCTCACGCCATACACGGCGGCCAGATCGTGCAGCGTCATGCCACCGGAGTTGTCGTCGTTCACCTTGAGCCAGCGTTCTTCGACGATGTGGCGACTGCGCGCGTCCAGCGTGTTCAGCGCCAGGGCAATGCCGTCGCTGGCCAGCACGTCGCGATGGTGTGCTTCGATCATCGCGGTGGGTTCGTGCGACGCATCGGTCAGGTAGGAAATCGGGCCGTATGCGTCTTCGCCGTCATCTGACGGGCTCGGGTCCAGCAACACGTCGCCACCTGAGAGGCGCGCTTCCATCTCGATGACTTCTTCACGCTTGACGTTGAGCTCGCTGGCCATCGCGTCAATCTGGCTGTCGTTAAGTGTGTCGCGGTGCGAATCCAGGTCGGCCATCGCATCGGCACTTCTATAACGCTGCTTCATCGAGCGCAGGTTGAAAAACAGCTTGCGCTGCGCCTTGGTGGTAGCGACCTTGACCATGCGCCAGTTTTTCAGGATGTATTCGTGGATCTCGGCCTTGATCCAGTGCAGCGCGTAGCTCACCAGGCGCACGCCTTGATCGGGGTCGAAGCGTTTCACAGCCTTCATCAGGCCAACATTGCCTTCCTGGATCAGGTCGCCATGCGGCAGGCCGTAGCCCAGATACTGGCGCGCCGTGGACACCACCAGCCGCAGGTGCGACAGCACCAGTTTTCCGGCGGCTTCCAGGTCGTTGTCGATGCGGAACTGGCGGGCAAATTTCTGCTCTTCTTCCAGCGTCAGCATGGGCATACGGTTAACCGCCGAAATGTACGCTTCCAAGTTGCCCAGGGCAGGAACCAACGCCCAGGGGTTAGCCAGGGTCAGCGCGGTGCTTGGGGTGCCAGTGTGAGTCGTCATGCCAGTACTCCTGTAAATCAACCGTTAAATGTTAGCACTCTATGAGAGAGAGTGCTAATTGAAAAGTTCAATGGCTTGCCAAGGCTATGTGTATTGAGGTAAACGACTGTATCAGCGCTTCCTTAAGTGAGCGTTGAGAAGGCCAAGGCACCATCAGGTTCGAAGAATCCCGTTGCCGACTGGATGTCAACGCGGCTTATCCATTGGGGTGCATTTCAAGGGTGGGTCAGCCCCTTTGGCATGCGCATTTCCTCAAAAGAAGCACATAAGCCGTTAATGAAATAGACTACGCGTCTTTTTGTCCGGCAAGCGGTGGCGTGATCAATGGATTCTGGTCAACGGGTGACCCCTTCAGGTAGGTCGCGGCTTGGCTGGCACACAGGTACCGCATCTTGGTTGTCACTTCATCATGTCAGTAAAGGCGATTGGAACCACCATGAATACTTTCAAAAACCTCTGGTTTCTTGACCCGACTGCGGACAAGCCTTATATCAATGACATTGCGGTTCGCATCCGTGCGGGATTGCTGCTGATCATTCCCTTGTACATGAGTTTCACGCTCTATGAAGCCATTTTTGGCTCGCATTGGATTGTCACGGGCAATCTGATCAAGGACACCTTCGACACGGATTTTGATGGCCACATTCTCTACAGCGTCGAGGCTATTCGCCGCACTGTCGAGTATTCCAAACAGACCATGTTGCTTTGGTACGCGCTGTTTGAAATGCTCTCGGGCATGTTTGTTTTCACCTCCCGGCTGTCGCCCACGGTATTGATCAGCAGCTTTCTGGCCAAAAACCACGAGCCTGTCTGGAAGCCACTGACTCCCAAGCGGTTTGCCTGGACTATTGGCGCGAGTTTCATCTCGGTTTGCCTGATTTTCTTTAACCCGGAAGTGTTTGCAGGCTGGGTCAACACCATCGCCGGGCACCAGTGGCTGCCCACCACCGCGAATTACATGCCCAAATGGATTCCGCTGGTGCTGGTATGGGTGTGCTTCGGTTTCATGTGGATGGAGACAGTGATGGGCTTTTGCGTTGGCTGCAAAGTTCATTCGTTGCTGGTCAAGCTGGGCTGGTTGCAGGAGGAGTGTGAGGCTTGCAATAACCTGAGCTGGAATGTCAAGACTTGAAGGCCGTGTTGTTTCAGCAAACCGCGCATGGCATGACCCCGTGCCGTTGAGGATGAGATAGCGCACCTGCCGTGCCGCCTGACAAGCCACTTTGAAGGCAGGTTTTTGTCAGGTGCGGGCATAATTTGCCGATGTTGCCAGACGGTTTTCCCCCATCGTTTTTCCAGACCACGAGCCTGTCGCACCGCTGTGACATGCACGCATGGACTTGCCCATGCAGCCGCTGACCCACCATGACATTCTGGCGCTGGTGGAACCGTTCACCCGCAGCGGCCGCCAGCTGGATCTGCCAGCCAGCGACCGTATCAAGCGCAGTCTGGTGTTCAAGTCCAAACCGTCCGGTGACCCGGCCACCGCCGTCAATCCTGCGCTGACAGACACGCTAGCACTGGATTGCCCGGGCACCAGCAGCTTTGTGCTGCGGCGCACCGTGACCCATCCTGCCGGTCTGGTGGCCACCCTCGTGATCGAAGGTTCGGACACGGCGAGTCTGCTCGCCAGTGTTGATGCGATCGACCCGCAACCCCTGTTCAGATCAGGTGACGGCTGGCTCATGGCCTACAGCTACCGGTTGGAGCCTGCGCCCAGCGCGGCCCCGCCAACGAGCTCGAACCCTGTGCCAGGGCGAACAACCGTGCCCGCCATGGTGCTGACCAGCGGTGTGGTGCAGGCGCAGGGTCTGACGATGCACCTCAAGATGCCCACCGTGACGGGTTACCCGGCTGAACTCGAGATCACCGCCAACGCCGCCATTGAACTGCCGGACGACTTGCTGCAGGTGCTGGGCCGGGACTGGGGGCGCCTGTCGCAAGGACCCAAAAACTGGAGCGGTGCCATGGAGGTACGCGGCAAGGAGCCAGACCGCAGCCGACTGGCGCAGGACAAGCTGGAAAGGGCGGCCAGGCACTTGGCCGAGACCCTGGCGCAGTCGCCCGCGTCCTTTGAAAAGCATCAGGTTGCTGCACGCTGGCGTGTGGTCGCTAGGCGCTCAGTCCCGATGTTGATTGTGTTAGCGCTGGTGTTGGCTGCGCTGGCCGTGCCCTACCTGGGCATAGAACAGAACTCGGTGTACCGAATGCTGATTTTCAACGCGCCGCCGCTGTTGCTGCTGTGGGGTTTCAGCCTGCGAGAGATGCCGCGTTTTGAGCTGCCACGCCCACCCCGGCCGATACGCTCGGCAAGCTGGTGGCCAGTGAAGGCCGACGTGCCGCAGGTGATGCCCTCCGGCCAGCCCGGCACTGCCGCTGCCGCGCCAGGCAACCCATCCTGATGATTTTCAAGACAACAAGGTAGAACCATGCTCGGCAACCCCATGAACATCCCGCCGGTCTCAATCGCCGCGGCCAAATCCGCACTGATCGAGCAATATGCGGACGCCACGCTGCGCCGCCGCGCGTCCATGCTGTGGGGCACACGCGGGGTGGGCAAGTCGTCCATCGTGCGCCAGGTGGCGGATCATTTCAAGGTGCCGCTGGTGGATTTGCGCCTGACGACCATCGAGCCGGTGGACATTCGCGGCGCTATCTACGCTGACGACGCGCTGGCCAAAACCGTGTGGTTCCCACCCGAGTTTTTGCCGTCCCCATCCGACCCGGCGGGCATCTTGTTTCTCGACGAGCTCACGGCCGCCGACAAGCGCCTGCAGGTGTCGGCCTACTCGCTAATTCTGGACCGGCGTGTCGGCAACTACCTGCTGCCCGACGGCTGGCAGGTGATTGCGGCAGGCAACGCCAGCTTTCACGACGCCGTCAGCAACGACATGGGCACGGCACTGGCCGACCGCATGTTCCACTTCAACGTGCAAACCGTCATCGACGCTTTTCTGGCCCACGCCATGTCGCAGGACTTCGCGCCTGAAGTGATGGCCTACCTGCGCGTGCGCCCCGATAAGCTCGACGACACGCAGTCACAGCTTGCCAATGACTACCTGATTGGTGCCAGTCCGCGCGGCTGGGAAGACATCTCCAATGTGCTCAAGTCGGGCTTGTCAGAGTCTGCCAAGCGCGTGTTTGTGCAGGGCCGCATTGGCGCGGCCAACGCCGCCGAGTTTTTTGGTGTGCTGCGCGAGATTCAGGCCGCCGTCGATGTGGTGCGCCTGCTGGGGGCCAAGCGCGGTGCGGACACCACCGCCTTGCTGCCCAAAACACTCGACGGCCTCTACGGAACCATTTACGGCCTGCTGGCCGCCTGCCGCGATGAAGCGACCGTGAGCCGCGCGCTGGAGATCATTGAGCAATTTGCCGACATCCGCAGCAACGCCGCGTTGCCCATTGTGGAAGGCCAGACGCTGGCCATGGAGCTGCTGATGCAGCGCGCGCTGGAAAGCGGCCTGGAGGCGGCCATTCTGGACAGCCCGGCCTACGCCCGTTACACCGAGCGACGCGCCAAAGAGGACAAGCGTGGCTGAGAACACCGCACCAGACGTGGACGAAGGGGTGGACGCGCCGTACCGGCATCGCGGCACCCGCGCGATTGCGCGCATGGTGGAGTTCGCGCCGTCCACCGGCGGGCTGGCGCTGTGGGTCAAGCACCAGGCCATGTCAGAGTTGCAAGCTTTTCCTGCCTCCAGCCCTTATCTCACAACCGATGGCTGCACTATTTTTTATAGCGCCGAGTTTGAGAATTTGCCGCTGCCCGAGCAGGTCGGCCACGTTGCCCACGAGGTGCTGCACATCGCACTGCGCCACCCGCAGCGTTACCTGGCGCTGAAACATCTGCTGGGTGATGTCGATTTGCCGCTGTTCAACATCTGCGCCGATGCCATCGTCAACAGCGCGCTGAGCCACCTGACCTGGCTGGAGTTGCCAGAGGATTCGGTGTATCTGGACAAGTTGCTCAAAGCCTCCCTGCAACTGGAGCAGCCGGTGGACAAAGCCTTGCTGCAATGGGATGTTGAAACCCTGTACCGCGCGGTGGACGACCGCGCGGCGCAACCCAGACGCGGCAACGTTCAAAACCACGCAACCAACGCCGCATCACAAAAACCGGCGAACAAGGGCCAATCCGCCAGCCGCACCAGCGCAGCTGGCCAGGCGGGAGAGTCCAACGGGCAGGCCAAATCCCTTGAGGGTCAACGCGCATCGCGCGCCATGGTGCTGGGCCGCCCGTCGCATGCCGACCTGGTGCCCGGCCCAGCCACACAAGGCGCGCCGGAATCCGAAGCCCAAGATGCCCGTGAGTGGGGCGAACGCATCACCCGCGCCCATGCGGGCGACGGCGCGCATTCGATGTTGCGCACCCTGATGGCAGACCTGCCCAAAACGCGTACGCCGTGGGAGCAGGTGCTGCGCACCCAGTTGGCGCGCAGCCTCTCCCATGAGCCCGAGTTGTCGTGGTCGCGCCCGTCGCGCTCGTACCTGGCCAATCAGGGGCGCAGTGGTGCGCACCACCGCATGCCCTTTGAGCCGGGCACCAGCCCGAGCCGCGCCGTGCCGCGTCTGGTGCTGGTGGTGGATGTGTCGGGCTCGATTGATGACGAACTGAAGCAGCGCTTTGCCCGCGAGATCGAATCCATCACCCGACGCCTGGCCGCTGGCATCACGCTGGTGGTCGGCGATGACCGGGTGCAGCGGGTGGAAAGCTTCCTGCCCGGGCGCTCCAGGCTCAGCGATATTCAATTCAAAGGACGCGGTGGCACCGACTTCACCCCGCTGCTGGAAGAAGCCGGCCGGCACCACCCGGACATCATCGTGGTGCTGACCGATCTGGACGGCCCGGCGCGTTACCAACCCCGTTGCCCGGTGTTGTGGGCCGTGTCGCAGGCATTTGCTTTGGCGGTGCAGCCGTTCGGGCGCAAGCTGGTGCTCAGCTGAGTCAACCGACATGACCGCTGCGCCACTCACCCACCACGACATTTTGGCGCTGGTCGCGCCGTTCACGCGCAGTGGCCGCCATGTGGACCTGCCGGCCTGTGATCGGATTCAGCGCCGCGTGGTCTTCAAGCCGCAGGAGCGCGCGGCCTATGTGCCGGAGCTGCACGGCCTGCAGGAACTGCTGGCGCTGGAAAAAACCGGTGCCACCAGCTACCGCCTGACACGCACCTTGGTGCTGCCCAGCGGTCTGAAGGCGCGGTTGGAGACTACCGGAAGCGAGCCCGCTGACCTGCTGCGTCGGGTGGATGCGGTGCCCCTCACGCAGCATTTTCAAATGGGTGAGGGTTTTTTGGTGGCGCGCCATTACGCCCTGCGCTCCGATGCCCAGAGTCCGGTCCTGACCAGTGGTGTGGTGCAGGTCGATGGGCTCATGTTGACGATGTCCGTGTCCGCCGTGCGAAGCGTGTCGGCAGATGTGCTGGTAGCGGCTCCGCCCGGCCAGGCGCTGGACATCCCGCAAGACCTGCTGGCTGTTCTGGGCTGGGCCTGGTCGCCTTTGACCAGTGGCAAGCAGGGATGGACCGGCAAGTTTCGCCTGCGCGGCACGGCCGACCAGCGCACCCGCCGCGCCGAGCTGGGGCTGCAGCGCGCAGCGGAGTTTCTGGCTCAAACCCTGGCCGCACCCCCGGCGGCGTTTCACGACCAGCATCTGGCAGCCCGCTGGCGTGCGGTGTTTCGCCGTGCCATTCCGATCCTGACACCCATCCTGCTCCTCATCACCTTGCTGGTGATGCCGCGTTTGCCACTGATGGACCATGCCAGCGCCTGGACGCTGATTTACCAGTTGCCCACGGTGCTGATCGCCATCAGCTTCATGACGCAGGACTTGCCCAAATTTGAAATCCCGCCCTGGCCACGTCGCGCCAGCGCCGCTAGCTGGCTGCGGCCTCGCGCCCAGAATGTTGCGCCGACAGTGGATTAGACATCTTGACCGAACCCCAAGCGATGCGTCTGGCTGTTGCCCGATCTCGCTAGCGGCGCTCAGGCATGCCTGCCAGCGAGGCGGCTTCCAGAATCGGGTGGTCGATTTTGTGCAGAAAACCCAGCGTGGCGCGTGGCGAGTTGTTCAGCAGCCGGGCAATGTCTTCCACGTCGTCCGGGATGGCGGCGTTTTCCCAATCCACCGCCGTGTGGCGCGCCAGACGCACGGCCAGCAAGACACATTTGACGTTGCTGCGCTCGGCATGGCGGTTGTCACTGATGTTGACCAGCAACTCGGGCAGATGCCATAGTTTCATCAGCGCCTGACGCAAATCGGCCATCTCAACGCCCAGAATTTCTTTCTGGATGACGTTGGAGCGCAGCGTGGTGTCGGCCGCCTGGGCATCGCGTATCTTGACCGCCAGCGTGGGCGCATGTAACCAGACCAGCATCTCGGCAAAGTCGTTCAGGAACGCCGCCTGATGGATGATGGTCGCATCGGTATCGCCCCGATGCACCGCAAACCCAAGCGCAAACTGGCCAGCGCGCTCTGCTCTTAGTAGCAACTGTTGCAAACCGTCACGCGCTTCGGGCTGGTCAGCCAACCAGTCCTCGGCCGTGCGCTGCGGGCCAAAGTGCCGGAAGAAGGGCGAAATGCCCATCAGCACCAGCGAGGTGGTGACTGACTCGGTCTCGGTGGCGCTACCCGGTCGGCGCAGGCCGGCGGCAAATGACAGCACTTTGAGCGTCATCAGCGGGTCAGCCTGAATCATGGGGGTAAGCATGTTGGCATCAACATCATCTTCCATTGCGCGAAGTTCTTCCAGCCGCCGGGCGGTGGCGGCCAGCACAGGGATTTCGGCGTTCAGGAAGTAGTGGGTCCAGGCGCCAATATGCGGCAGGGCGGCCTTGAGGTAGGTAGCCGGTGGCGGCGGTGGCGGCACCGGCGTTGCTGCGGCATCAGGCGTGGTGTTGGAGTCAGTCACTTTTTTGTCCCCATTTTGAGAGTCGTCGGGAGTATGTGCGCGCGTATCAGCCCCGTCAAGCATTGGATGTGTGCTATGTTTTTTATCGGCAACGGCAGTTGGATAATGAGGCTTTTCAGCATCAGGTCAGAATCGCCATGGACAACGCCAGCCCCCACACCCCACCGGCACCAGCCCAAGCCCCTGTTTGCAACCCGGCCCCGGCCGAGCCCCGCCTGACCAGCCTGTCGCACGGCGGGGGGTGCGGTTGCAAGATCGCGCCGGGCGTGCTCTCCAGCATTCTCAAGGGCACCAGCGCGATGCCGATCCCGAAGGAATTGCTGGTGGGCATCGAGACTGCGGATGATGCGGCCGTCTATCAGCTCAACGACGAGCAGGCGCTGATCGCCACGACTGATTTTTTCATGCCCATCGTTGATGACCCGTCTGACTTTGGCCGCATCGCCGCCACCAACGCCATCAGCGACGTGTATGCCATGGGCGGCACGCCGATCATGGCACTGGCGCTGGTGGGCATGCCCATCAAGGTTTTGTCGGTGGAAACCATTGGCCGGATTCTGGAAGGTGGTGCCAGCGTCTGCCGTGCGGCGGGCATCCCGATTGCGGGCGGCCACACGATTGACTCGGTGGAGCCCATCTACGGCCTGGTGGCGCTGGGTCTGGTGCACCCCAGCCGCGTCAAAAAGAATGCCAGCGCCAAAGTGGGCGACAAACTGGTGCTGGGCAAGCCGATTGGCGTGGGCATTTTGTCGGCGGCGCTCAAAAAGAGCAACCTGAGCGCACCTGGTTACGCGCAGATGATTGCCGTGACCACCCAACTCAACACCCCGGGACCGGTATTGGCGGCGCTGCCCGGCGTGCACGCCATGACCGACGTCACAGGATTTGGTCTGGCCGGGCACGCGCTGGAAATCGCCCGCGGCGCTGGCCTGACGGTGACGCTGGATTGGGCACAGGTGCCCTTGCTTCACGGTGTGCGTGAGCTGGCCGGGGCTGGCAATGTCACCGGTGCCTCCGGCAACAACTGGGGCGCTTACGGATCCGAGATCGCACTGCCCGCTGACTTCTCGGCGGTGGACCAGGCGCTGCTGACAGATCCACAAACCAGCGGCGGCTTGTTGGTGACCTGTACGCCTGAGGCGGTTGATGAGGTGCTGGCGATGTTCAAAAAGCTCGGGTTTGACGATGCCTGCGAGGTGGGCGAGATCACCCCCGCCACAACCGGCGCCAAACTGGTGTTGCGCTGAGGAGCCTACCCCGGCTTTTTAAGCCTGCGCGGGGCCGCTGTATTTTTCAATGAACCCGCGGTCAATGCGATCCTTGAGCCACCAGACCCAGCGGCCTTCGGCGGACCAGTTTCCCCAACTGGCGATGGCGTATTGCTCGCCGCAGGCCAGCAGGTTGAGCGTTTTGGCTTGCGGCTGATATGGGCGTGGCTCCACGCCTGCGAGCACAGCACGCAAGTTGGCCGCCAGCGGCACGCCAGCACGCACCGCATAAACACCACTGCGCGCCGCAGGGCGATCCACCCGGCTGGTGACATCCCCCGCACCAAACACAGTAGGGTGGCTGGTGCTGCGCTGAAATTCGTCCACCGCCAAAAAACCCTCTGCATCCAGCGCCAGACGACTGCCCTGCAGCCACGCTGGGGCCTGTGCGCCGATGGCCATGATCGGCACGTCACAGGCGAGTTGGCCGCCGTTGCCCAGCGATACCTCGGATGCGCTGATGCCAATGGCCCGCTCCTGGATCACCGGGATGCGGCGCTGGCGCAGGGCCCGGACAATGCGCGCCTGAACGCCCTGCGGGTAATTGGCAACCACGGGCGCGTCGCCCGCCACCAGCGTGACCGACGAGGTTTTCAGGCGGTGCGCCACGGCGCATGACAGTTCCACTCCGGCTGCGCCGCCGCCAATCACCGCCACCCGCAAGGAGCGGCTTTGCGCCAGATCCACCACGTGCGGCCACAACGCGCCAAAAGTCTCGATAGGGCGGACAAACAGCGCGTATTCTTTGGCCCCTGGCATCATGCCTTCGATCTTTTGGCGGTTTTGCACGGCACCCGTGTTGACTGACAACACATCAAAGTGCAGCGTGCTGCCGTCATCCAGGGTGAGTGTGCGCGTGTCGGCATCCAGCCCCACGGCGCTGCGTTGCAGCCACTGCACACCACTGTTGACCAGAAACGGTGCAACGTTGATGACGCATTGGTCCAGCGTGTAGTTGCCCGCCACAAAACCCGGCACCATGCCCGAGTAAAGCTGGCGCGGGTAGGGTGCCACCAGCGTGATTTGCACGCCCGCCAGCGCTTGGGCGGCCAGGGTGGACAGCATGTGCACATGGGCATGGCCCGCGCCCAGCATCACCAGATGTTTCATTGGCAAACCTTATTCACATCAATTCATCCATTGCAGCCGGGTCAGATACGCTAGGCTGGCGCCCCGCGTGTTGTCGCTGTCGGCACCTACCGCAATGGCGGTCACCGGCGGCATCACCGGGCTCTCTGTACCAAACAGGCTGGCAAAGTCGTCCGCCACTTTTCTGCGCTGGTTGACCCATTGGCCCACTGGCGTCTCAATGCCGTTGAGCACGATGTAGCGCACCCGTGCGCTGTAGGGGTTGGCGCCCTGCTTGCCTGCCGGGTAGCGGCTGTCCCACAGGTAACACAGCGTGGCGCTGGGCAGGTTCTGCCCGGTAGCAGAGCGTGCCAGCGACAGCGCTGCGCGCTGGAAGAAGGGGATGTCGGTCAAAGGCTGGTCGAACATCACGCAGACCTTGAGCGCGGCATCGTCACCCGCTTTGGTGGTGATGTCAGCCTGCGGCAACGCCTGGGCCAGTTGCCAGCGCCAGGCCAATTCGGCCGGGGCAGGTCCCTGCCAGGCATGGGTCAGCACACCGTACGACTGGTTGGTGAGAAGTTGCAGCACGGCCTCGCCCTGGACCATCGTCACCTCAAATCGGGTCAGGGGAAACTTGTTGTTCGGCAGGCCACTGAGGTGCCAGGCCGGGTTCAGGCTGCTAGGCGAACTGCCTTCAAACGGTGCCAGCTGCGCCGTCTGTTGGCTAAAAACGGCTGTAGCCAAGGTGCATAAAGCGCTGATAGCTATCAAAAGTAAAGCGTTTTGCCGATTGAACTGGTTCATGTGTGACGAGGTGAAAAGCAGCGCTTGCCCTCTTAAGTCCACAAAATGAACTGGGTGAGTCGCAAACTTCCACTGATCCGTTGATTGATCTGGTTGGCATGAGAGGACCCGAACCTTCGCCTCCTCGTCCCGAGCCTGGATACATCCCTGATTTTGATCATCGTGGGCGAACGGGATGCCATAAGAATCAACAGTTTACGCTGATTTTCTCGATGTTGTTTTAAGCGCTTTGCCATCCGGTTTTAGATGGCAGACAGGGTGTATTGCCACCTATTGGCACTGGTGGGTGAGGCAAACTTCCTCAGGCAGAATCCGGTACTGCCTCAGGAGTTGCCGTCTTGGCTAGTGGCTCAGAATCATACAGCCTGCATGCTGGGGTAATCGGTGTAGCCCTTGGCACCCGGGGTGTAAAAAGTGGCTTGATCAGGCTGGTTCAAAACGGCGCCGGCCCTGACCCGTGCAGGTAAATCCGGGTTTGCCAAAAAGCCGGTACCAAAGGCGACGGCATCGAGCTTCTTGTCCAGAATCGCGGCGGCCGCTTCATCGCTGCTGTAACCCATGTTACCGATCAGCACACCCTTGTAATTGGCCCGTGCAACAGGCATGACATCGCCCGTTTGCTGCTGGAAAAAGTCTGCGCGCATCAAATGCACATAGGCCAGCTTGAAGTCATTCAGGCGTTCGGCCAAAAAGGCGATCAGTCCGAGAGGGTCGCTGTCGATCATGCTGTTGAAACTGTTCAGGGGCGACAAGCGCAGCCCGACCCGCTCTGAGCCAATGGCAGCACACACGGCCGTCAGAACCTCAAACAGAAAGCGCGCCCGGTTTTCCATCGTGCCACCGTACATGTCGGTGCGCTGGTTGGAGCCGTCGCGCAGAAACTGGTCAATCAGGTAGCCGTTGGCACCATGCACCTCCACCCCATCAAAACCCGCTGCGATCGCATGCTTCGCGGCGCTGGCAAATGCTTGCACCAGGGTGCTGATTTCTGCTGTGGTCAAGGCATGTGGCACGGCGTGAGGCACTTTGCCACTGGGCGTTTGAATGTCGCCGCTGATGGCGATGGCGCTGGGTGCGACATTGACTGCACCATGGTTCAGCAAGGGGTGTGCGGCGCGCCCGGCGTGCCAGATTTGCATGACGATTTTCCCGCCTTTGGCATGCACCGCGTCAGTGACCTTTTTCCAGGCTGTCACTTGCTCGGGCGAGTAAATGCCAGGCTCGGTGACAAAAGCCGAGGTATCGGGCGCGATCATGGTGCATTCCGTCACGATGAGGCCTGCACTGGCACGTTGTGCATAGTATTCGGCCATCAAATCGTTGGGCATGTGCGCCAGATCAGCGCGTGCGCGCGTCAGCGGCGCCATCAGCATGCGGTTGGATAGAGTGAGTGCGCCGGCTTTTAAAGGGGTGAATAACATGGTGTTTCCTTGTGGGTGTTGATGGATTGGTTGGGGGTAAATGTCAGAGGCTGGGTTCAGGAGATCAGTCGGCAGCCACGCGCACGATCAGCTTGCCGAAGTTCTTGCCTTCCAGCAGCCCGATGAAGGCTTGCGAGGCGTTTTCCAGGCCGTTGACGATGTCTTCGCGGAAAGTGATCTTGCCCTGCTGGAGCCACTGGCCCATGTCTTTGGCAAATTCCGGGTAGCGATGGCCGTAGTCGTCAAAAATGATGAAGCCTTGCATCCGGATGCGCTTGGTCAACAGGGTGCGCATTAGCAAAGGACTGCGGTCCGGGCCATCCGGCAGCGTGGTGGCGTTGTAATTGGCAATCAGGCCGCACACAGGCACACGCGCTGCGCTGTTGAGCAAAGGCAGCACCGCATCAAATACCTTACCACCCACATTTTCAAAATACACGTCAATGCCATTGGGGCAGGCAGCGGCCAGAAGGGCTGGCAGATCCGGGCTGTGGTGGTCAATGCAGGCGTCAAAGCCCAGGTCTTCGACGGCAGACTTGCACTTTTGGGCACCCCCGGCAATGCCGACCACGCGGCAACCTTTGAGTTTGGCAATTTGCCCCACCACCGATCCCACCGCGCCGGTGGCCGCAGCCACCACCACGGTTTCACCGGCTTTGGGGGCGCCAATGTCGAGCAAACCCATGTAAGCGGTAAAACCAGGCATGCCGAGCAGACCCAGCGCATAGGAAGGTGGTGCGAGCTTGGTGTTGAGCTTGGTCAGACCGATGCCATCGGAGACAGCATAGTCTTGCCAGCCGGTATTGGCCAACACCCAGTCACCCACCGCGTAGCCGACGTGATGGCTGGTCTCCACGCGGCAAACGGTGGCGCCCACCATGGTCGCTCCGATGGCAACGGGTGCTGCATAACTGGCCGCGTCACTCATGCGGCCACGCATGTACGGGTCCAGCGACAGAAAGACAGTGCGCAATAGCACCTGGCCCGGGCCAGCGCCGGGCACACTTGCGGTAGCGATATGAAAGTTGGCAGCCGTGGGTGCGCCCACGGGGCGTGAGGCCAGTTGGATCTGGCGATTGATGGTGTTGGTTTGGGTCATGGTTAGTGGGTTGTGTTTGAAAGGCGGTTAAAAGAATTGAATGGGCTGGGACGCGAAAAGGTAATTGGAAGTTTGAAGTAGACTGGTCGTCTAACATTTGAGTGAAAAAAAGGGGATACGTGATACCGTGATTAACTGGCGGGCAAGCCCAGCAATTGCTCGGTGCTTAGCAAGGCATGCTCAAACGGGGAGGCATCGCGGCGCAGTTTGGCCAGCAGGCTGGCCCCAAGCCAGAGTTCATACAAGGTCAATGCCATGGCCTCTGTATTCAATGAAGACGACACGGAACCGTCTGCTATGGCATCTTGCAGGCACAAGGCGATGCGGCGGACCACACGGTCTGTGCCATCACGCAAGGTAAGGCGCATGGCTTCTGAAATATCAGCCACTTCGGCGCTGAGTTTGACGATCAGGCATTTGGAATTCGTCTCCGAGGTATTGCAAGCGCCCTTGGCAGAATCGCATTGGCTCATGTTCCAGTAGGACCAGTAAGTCATCAATCGTTCTCGTGCGGTGCGCCCATCCGGGTTCAACAGACCATCCAGCCGGTCCAGATAGCCGTCAACGTAGCGGGTCAGCAAGACCTCACCGAAGCGCTCTTTGGAGCTGAAGTAATGGTAGAACGACCCCTTGGGCACACCGGCCACTGTCAGGATTTCAGCCAGACCAACGCCCACGAAACCCTTGTTCGCGATCAAGCGCTCCCCGCAATCGAGGATGTGGTCTCTGGCTGATGTGAATTCGGTCGACATCGGGTCAGTGTATCACAAATAGACCGGTCGTCTATAACTCAAAGACTGCCAGTTCAGGATGCTCACACAGGAAGATTCATGCGCCACCGCGCTCATGTCGACCCGTCATGGATTGACCTTGCAGAGCGCATTCAAATGTGGATGCCGACAAAATCTCCTGCCCAGATTCCATCTCGTCAGGTAAATTCATAAGGACATCACCTTGCTCAATGAAACACAACTCAACGCTGATCATTCCCGGCGCTGTGTGATCGATAGCTATGCCTTGCATTGGCAGCCATCTCCTTCACCCCTGGTGCAGCGTCGAATGCTTGAACGCGATGGTGGTGAAGTGGCGCGCGCGACATCCATCGTGCGTTATGAACCAGGTGCGGCCTTTCCTTCACATCAGCATGACCGGGGGGAAGAAATCTTTGTTTTGGACGGCACGCTGAGTGATGAGTTCGGCGACTATGGACCTGGCACCTACATCAAGAACCCGCCCGGATCCAGTCACGCGCCGTTTTCCAAAGAGGGGTGCACCTTGTTTGTCAAACTCAGACATCTTGACCCGCAAGACCAGGTGCGGGTTGTTGTGGACACCATCCATCAACCATGGTTTCAAGGTCTTGTGGCTGGCTTGACGGTGTTGCCCTTGTCCGAATTCGGGACAAGCCATACAGCCATGGTGCGCTGGGCACCAGGCACGTATTTCAACCCGCATCGTCACTACGGTGGCGAAGAGATTTTTGTGGTGGACGGTGTTTTCTCTGACGAGCACGGAAACTACCCCCATGGCAGCTGGATTCGCAGCCCACACCTCAGTGAACACAAACCGTTCAGCGTCGAGGGTTGCCTGATTCTTGTGAAAACAGGGCACCTGCTCGACGGCAGCATCTAACGCTCAGAACGGAGCGATTGAAGAGGCTTCAATCCGTATTGTTGAAGCCAGGGCAGCGCCGAGCAGGGCCTTGAGTTGCTTACCGCACCGACTGCCAGAGCCAGGGCGGCTACCGTGGCACATCTGGATGCCCCATGAAGCCTCTCTTTCTTTCTATTCACCGATCCCGGCCGGCTTGCCACCTGACTTTGCCTGCGTCCCCCACTGAGGCAACTCGCGCCGCCAGCCCCAATGCCGCCTAGGGGTAGCGACAACCTGACACAAGGACACCTGCATGTTTTACAGCAATGGCAACTTCGAAGCCTTCGCGCGCCCGCGCAAACCCAAGGACGTGGAGAACAAGACGGCCTGGTTTGTCGGCTCTGGCCTGGCTGCACTGGCCGGCGCGGCCTTTCTGATCCGGGACGCGCAGATGCCGGGCAAGCAGATCACCATCCTGGAGCAGCAACAGCTGCCCGGCGGTGCGCTGGACGGCATCAAGGACCCGCAAAAAGGCTTCGTGATGCGCGGTGGCCGCGAGATGGAAGAGCACTTTGAATGCCTGTGGGATTTGTACCGCTCGATCCCGTCGCTGGAGATCCCGGGTGCCAGCGTGCTTGACGAGTTCTATTGGCTAGACAAGGACGATCCGAACTTCTCTTTACAGCGCGCCACCATGAATCGCGGTCAGGACGCGCATACCGATGGCCTGTTCACGCTCAGCGAGCAGGCGCAAAAGGAGATCGTCAAGCTCTTCCTGGCCACCCGCGAAGAGATGGAGAACAAGCGCATCAACGAGGTATTCGGGGGTGAATTCCTGAGCAGCCATTTCTGGCTGTACTGGCGCACGATGTTTGCCTTTGAGGAATGGCATTCGGCACTGGAGATGAAGCTGTACCTGCATCGCTTCATCCACCAAATCAAAGGCATGCCGGACTTCTCCACGCTGAAGTTCACCAGGTACAACCAGTACGAGTCACTGGTGCTGCCGCTGGTCAAGTGGCTGCTGGACCATGGTGTGGTGTTCCATTACGGAACCGAGGTCACCGATGTGGATTTCAACATCGCACCCGGACGCAAACAGGCCACCCGCATCCAGTGGCGCAGGGACGGTGTTGACGGTGGCGTCGATCTTGGTCCCGACGACCTGGTGTTCATGACCATCGGCTCGCTGACCGAAAACTCCGACGACGGTGACCACCACACACCGGCGAAACTCAACGAAGGGCCTGCGCCGGCTTGGGACCTGTGGCGGCGCATCGCCGCGAAAGATCCGTCGTTCGGGCACCCAGACGTGTTCGGCGCGCACATCCCCGAGACCAAATGGGAGTCGGCCACCGTCACCACCCTCGATGAGCGCATTCCGAAGTACATCCAGAAGATCGCCAAGCGTTATCCGTTCAGCGGCAAGGTGGTGACTGGCGGCATCGTGACCGCAAAAGATTCTTCTTGGCTGCTCAGTTGGACGGTGAACCGGCAGCCCCACTTCAAGCAGCAGCCCAAGGACCAGATCGTGGCTTGGGTCTATGGGCTGTTCGTCGAGCAATCCGGCGATTACGTGAAGAAGCCGATGCAGGACTGCAGCGGCGAG
>CAIVHU010000045.1 GCA_903905735.1 uncultured beta proteobacterium | reverse complement strand
TACGCAGCTTTGCCTCATCCATATTGATCACCATCCTTGGATGATCAAGCAACCAGTTCAGCGTCTGAAAGCCGCGCTCAGGCTCATTTTTGGGTGGAAATACGTACCGCCTTCAGGCTCACACCACGTTGGACAAGGCTATGGTTTGACAGCAGCGTGTTTGCCATTAAGATGGCGCGCTACAACTTCACCAGACCAGGAACACCATGAAAGTTAGTGACATTCTGCGCATCAAGGGCAGCGCCCTGTACACGGTGACACCCGCCGATCTGCTGGTCAAGGCACTGGAACTGATGGCTGACCGAGACATCGGTTCGCTGGTGGTCATGGAGCACGGCGACCTGGTGGGCATGCTCACCGTGCGCGAGCTCACCCAGATTCTGGTCAAGACCGGCGGCAACATCTGCACCACCATTGTGCGTACCGCGATGGACGATGCGCCGCTGACCTGCACCACCGAGACCGACATGGACGAGGTGCGCCGCATGATGCTGGATCGCCATGCCCGCTACATGCCGGTGATGGACAACCACATGCTGATGGGTGTGATCAGCTTTCACGACGTGGCCCGCGCCGTGGTGGACAGCCAGAACTTTGAGAACAAGATGCTCAAGGCCTATATCCATGATTGGCCCGAAGGCGAGGGCGACGACGCCGTAGCGCCCACGCTGTAGTTTTCAGCCACCCGCCAAGCGCAGGCAGCCGCTCTGGGATAATCCCGGGCCATGAGCGGTAATACTTTTGGACAACTATTCGCAGTCACCAACTTTGGTGAATCCCACGGCCCGGCCATTGGCTGCGTGATCGACGGGTGCCCGCCGGGCTTGGCCCTGAGCGAGGCCGACATCCAGGGCGATCTGGACCGCCGCCGCCCGGGCACCAGCCAATTCGTCACCCAGCGCAACGAGCCCGACGCGGTGGAGATTTTGTCCGGCGTGTACGAGGGCCAAACCACCGGCACGCCAATCTGCTTGCTGATCAAGAACACCGACCAGCGCAGCAAGGACTACGGCAACATCGTTCAGACTTTCCGCCCCGGCCATGCCGATTACGCGTATTTTCAGAAATACGGCCTGCGCGACCCGCGTGGTGGTGGCCGCAGCAGCGCACGGCTGACCGCGCCCATGGTGGCAGCCGGAGCCGTTGCCAAGAAATGGTTGTTTGAAAAATACGGCACCACGTTTCGCGGTTGTATGACCCAGGTGGGTGAACTGCCGATTGCGTTCGAGAGCTGGGACCACGTGCCCAACAACCCGTTTTTCGCCCCGGTGGCGAATGTGTCCGCGCTGGAGGACTACATGGCCGCCTTGCGCAAAAGCGGCGATTCTTGCGGCGCGCGCCTGCGGGTCAGCGCATCGAACGTGCCGGTGGGCCTGGGCGAGCCGCTGTTTGACAAGATGGATGCCGACATTGCTTACGCCATGATGGGTATCAATGCCGTCAAGGGTGTGGAAATTGGCGCCGGGTTTGCCAGCGTGGCGCAGCTTGGCAGCACACATGGTGACGCACTCTCACCGGCAGGGTTCAAAGGCAACAACGCGGGTGGCACGCTGGGCGGCATCACCAGCGGGCAAGACCTGGAAGTGTCGGTGGCGATCAAACCCACCAGCTCGATTTTGACCCCGCGCGAGTCGATCGACATCGTCGGACACAGCACCGAGGTCGTCACCAAAGGCCGCCATGACCCCTGCGTGGGCATTCGCGCCACCCCGATACTCGAAGCCATGCTGGCGCTGGTGGTGATGGACCACGCGCTGCGTCACCGCGCCCAGTGCGGCGATGTGGTGCACACGTTGGCACCGATTGCCGCGCAGGTGTAAATTTATAAGAAATTGGCCCCCAGCCCTTTAAATATATGGGCAGGAAGCTCTACATTTGAGAGCGTTTGCCAGTCAGCATGGGTGTGTTCTTAGGGCATGCCGTTACTTTATTGAATGACAACATGACCATGAAAATCCCTGAACTACTGGCCCCGGCCGGCTCACTCACCATGCTGGAAACCGCGCTGGCCTTTGGCGCGACAGCCATCTACGCCGGCCAACCGCGTTACAGCTTGCGTGTGCGCAACAACGACTTTGGCGACATTGAGGTGCTCAAACAAGGCATCGACACCGTGCACGCCAAGGGCGCGAAGTTCTTTCTGGTCAGCAACATCTTCCCGCACGGCAACAAGATCCGCCATTACATCGACAACATGGCACCGGTCATCGCGCTCAAACCCGACGCGATGATCATGTCCGACCCCGGCCTGATCATGATGGTGCGCGAAACCTGGCCCGAGATGGAGATCCACCTCTCGGTGCAGTCCAACACTGTCAACTCGGCAGCGGTGAAATTCTGGCAAAAGGTGGGGCTGAAACGCATCATCCTGTCGCGCGAGTTGTCACTCGATCAGGTGGAAGAAATCCGCCAGGCCTGCCCCGACATGGAGCTGGAAGTGTTTGTGCACGGTGCCTTGTGCATTGCCTACTCGGGCCGCTGCCTGCTGTCAGGCTACTTCAACCACCGCGACGCGAACCAGGGCAGCTGCACCAATTCCTGCCGCTGGGACTACAAAACGCAAAAGGGTGTGGTCGATGCCTCGGGCGACGTGCTGACGCAGCAGGCCGCGCAGGACCGAGAGCAGGGCGCGATAAATCGTTCGCCAGAGGCCGACCAGGTCTACATGATCGAAGAAAGCCAGCGCGAAGGCAGCTACATGCCCATCGAGGAAGACGAGCACGGCACGTATGTGATGAACAGCAAGGACCTGCGCGCCATCGAACACGTCAAGCGCCTGGTCGAGATTGGCGTCGATTCGCTCAAGATCGAAGGCCGCACCAAGAGCCCGTATTACGTGGCTCGCACCGTGCAGAGCTACCGCCGCGCGATTGACGACGCGGTGGCGGGCCGTGAACTGGATCCGGCGCTGCTCGGTCAACTCGAAGGCCTGGCCAACCGGGGTTACACCAGCGGGTTTTTCCAGCGCCACACGCCTGAGGCCACGCAAAACTACCTGCGCGGCTACTCCGAGTCCGGTCGCAGCCTGTATGTGGGTGACGCGCTTGAGTTTGACAGCGCTCGCGGCCTGATGAAAGTGAACGTGCGCAACCGCTTTGCCGTGGGCGACTGGCTGGAAGTCATCCACGCCAACGGCAACAGCGATGTGCTGCTCGCCAGCATGGAAAACGTCGATGCCCAGCCGATGACCGTGGCACCCGGCAGCGGCCATACCGTCTGGTTGCCGCTGCCTGAGAGTGCAGTTGGCGCGTTTGTGGCGCGCTATGTGAACGCCCCTGAGGGGCCAGGTGTCCCTCAGCCCAGCGCACTCATACAGGGCGAGGGCGCGGACAGCGCCACGCCCGGCGCAGCGGATGGTGACAAAGGTTAAGGGTGTTTTAGCCCTCCAGCCCTTATCGAATAAGCGCAAGCAGCTATCACAATGGAAGCAGTGCAGATTTCCCCGGACGAGGTGGAGCTCACCGCCATCCGCGCACAGGGTGCGGGTGGGCAAAACGTCAACAAGGTCTCCAGCGCGATCCATCTGCGTTTTGACATTGCCGCGTCAAGCCTGCCCATTGAAGTGAAAACGCGCCTGCTGGCGCTGCGCGACCACCGCATCACCCAGGAAGGCGTGCTGGTCATCAAGGCGCAACAGCACCGCACGCAAGAGTCCAATAAATTTGACGCGCTGCAGCGTTTGCAGGCGCTGGTCGATTCGGTGGCGCGGCCACCCACGTTGCGCAAAGCCACCCGGCCCACTTACGCGTCGCGGCAGCGCCGCCTGACCGACAAGCGTCTGCACAGCCAAGTCAAGACCCAGCGCCGGGGTGGGGCATATGACTAAGCTGTTGCGCTGTTGGCTCGCCGCGCTCTACCAGGGCAAAGCGTCTGGTCGTGACCGCGTGGTGGTGACTCAATCTGGAGCGTGTCCCTGATGGCGATGATTCAATGGTTTCCGGGCCACATGCACCTGACGCAAAAGGCCATTGCCGAGCGCGTCAAAAACATCGACGTGGTGATTGAATTACTCGATGCGCGCCTGCCGGGGTCGAGCGCCAATCCAATGCTGGCCACACTCACGCAGGGCAAACCGGCGCTCAAAGTGCTCAACAAGCAGGATCTGGCTGACCCGGACCGTACCGCGCTGTGGCTGGCGCATTACAACGCCCAGCCCGGCATGCGCGCCATTGCGCTCGATGCCAGCATGGCCGCGCCCGCCAAGTCGCTGATTGCTGCGTGCCATGAGTTGGCCCCCAATCGCGGCAGCATGGTCAAGCCCATGCGGGTGCTGATCTGCGGCATTCCCAACGTGGGCAAATCCACGTTGATCAACACGTTGGCAGGCAAGCGCGCCACCAAAACCGGTGATGAAGCTGGCGTGACCAAGCTGGAGCAGCGAATCGCCCTGGCCCCGGACTTTTATCTGTACGACACGCCCGGCATGTTGTGGCCGCGCATCATCGTGGCCAAAAGCGGCTACAACCTGGCCGCCAGCGGCGCGGTGGGGCGCAACGCGTTTGACGAACAGGAGGTGGCGCTGGAACTGCTCGACACCCTGAAAACCCATTACCCCGCCTTGCTGGAAGCACGGTTCAAACTGACCGGCGTGGCGCAGATGACCGATGAGCAGGTGCTCGAGGCCATTGGCCATGCTCGGGGTGCGCTGCAAAGTGGCAAGTCAGTCAACTGGCAAAAGGCGGCTGAAATCGCCATTTATGACTTTCGCTCGGCCGTCATGGGCCGCATCAGCCTGGAAACCCCGGAAGAATTCGCCCACTGGCTTGCCGCCGGGCAAACGCTGGATGCACAGCGGCAGCTCAAAAAAGACGCGATTGAGCTGGACCGCAAGATCCGCTTCAAACAAGTCCCCAAGCCTGACCGGCGTGGCCACGCATGAAA
Organism: uncultured beta proteobacterium; assembly: GCA_903905735.1. Lineage (GTDB taxonomy): Bacteria > Pseudomonadota > Gammaproteobacteria > Burkholderiales > Burkholderiaceae_C > Rhodoferax. Next base: position 33,871 of record CAIVHU010000045.1, on the reverse strand, counting down.
CAGCTTCGGCAGGGCTCAGTCCAGTCGGCGCAGTGCCACATCGGTGCACGGGTAGGCCACGCAGGGCAGCACCAAATCTTCGGCTTTTTCTTCGGCGCTCAGGCCGGGCCAGGCGATCTCGTAGCGTACCTCGCCGCTTTCCAGCTTGCCGATGCAGGTGCGGCAGGTGCCGTTGCGGCACGAACTGGGCCAGTCAATACCACCGGACTCCAGCGACAACAGCAAGGGTTGCTCAGGCCAGGCATCAAATGTCTGGCCGTCCGGCAGGGTCTGGCCGGTAAAAAATGGCGGGGCAGGGTGTGCGGGCATGTGTTTTATTGTATGGTGTGAGAAATCAGGGTCTAGCCCTTATGGATATTGGGTAAGTAGCTACTTATATAATAGCGTGTTTTTCGTTGGATGTTTGAAAGAGTTTCTCAAAATGAGTTTGAATTTATCGGTTTCCCCTGACAAGCATGACCCTCGTCCGTTGGTGATCTACCACGGCCGCAGTTGCCCGGACGGTTTTGCCGCCGCACTGGCGGCGTGGCTGTACTTTGAGGGCCAAGCAGAGTTTCTGGCGCTGGACCATGGCGATGTCAAAACATTGGCTGATTTGCCCTCTGTGGCCGGGCGTGCGGTCTATATTCTGGATTTTTCGTTTGCCGAGGCGCTGTTGCGCGACATCGATGCCGTGGCCGCGAAACTGGTGGTGCTGGACCACCACTTGAGCGCCGCTGAAAAACTGACTGGCTTCCAGTGCCGCTGTGGCGTGGTGCATTTCGACATGAAAAAATCCGGCGCCCACCTGGCCTGGGAGTTCTTTTACCCGACGCAGCCGGTGCCTGATCTGGTCAAGTATGTGGAAGACCGCGACATCTGGGTCTGGCAGTACCCCGAGAGCGCTGGTTTCCTGTCGGCCCTGGACATGGAGGCGTTTGATTTTGCCCGCTGGCAGGCCATTGCCAACCTTAGCGGCGAGGCGTTACAGGCCTATATTGAACGTGGCCGCGCCATGGACGAAAAGTTTGTCAAGCTGGCCCAAGGCATGAGTGAAGCTGCCCAGCCGCTGGCTTTCAATGGTGTTCAGGGCGTGATGGTGAATGTGCCTAGCCCCTTTCACAGCCTGGTGGGCGACATCCTGTGCCAAAAGTCGGGCACTTTTGCCCTGATGTGGGCGGTGGACAAAACCGGTGTGATCAAGTGTGGTCTGCGTTCACGCTCAGGTTTCAACTGCATACCGCTGGCTGAGAGCATGCACGGCGGCGGTCACGCCCAGGCCTGTGGGTTCAAGATGCCGCGTGAGCGCTTGCCCGAGTTGCTGGGCGGCGATTTCACGGCCTAGCGAGACGCAGGACCTGAGTCGCGACGACGGCCTCAGTCCACGCCAATGAGCTTGGCCAGATCCGCAGTGTCCATGGCACCGCTGTGGCTGACCATGTCGCCGGTCAGGCGATTCTTGGCCAGAATGAACGGCACAGAATCCTGACCCAGCGTGGTCAGGAGTTGGGTGTTGGTTTTGATGGCCTGTTCCTGTTCAGGCGTGATGCCGGACATGGCCGTGATGCCGCCCTTGCCAGAGAGCAGCAATTTTTCATGCTCGGTCATGGTTTCCAGCGGGGTGGAGGACGACATCAGCGTCACCGCTTGCGCCAGGCTCTTGCCTTGGTTGAAGGCGATCGGTATCCAGACGAATTTCACCTTGTTGTGCAGCGGCAAAGAGGCTTCCCACAGATGGCCGCAGTGCGGGCATTGGGGTTCAAACAGCACATAGACCGGCTGCGCGCTCATCATTGAGCCCACGGTAAAGCCTTTGCCCGTGCTGGCCACGGTTTCATAAGACGACGCGCTCACAGCCACAGGAGCCACCGCTGCCGCTGGCGTAGGCGCCTCGCCTGGCTTGGAGCAAGCTGCCAGCGTCAGGGCCAACGCGGTGACAACGGGCAAGGTGAGCAGTTTGATGGTCATGATTTGACAGGGTGTTCAGAAGTGGCGGGCAGTATAAATTAGCCGCCCTTGCCACCGCACGGACCAAGGTGTTGTCCAACACCTCCTGATGCGCCGGGCCTTCACACTAAACTGTGCCCGCAGGCTAAGCACCTTAGGTGTCAGCCCGCGATGGCTGCCTGCGCCGCTGCCAGCCGCGCAATCGGCACGCGGTAGGGCGAGCAACTCACATAGTCCAGCCCGGCGCGGTGGAAAAACGCCACCGAGGCCGGGTCGCCGCCGTGTTCGCCGCACACGCCGACCTCAATGTCAGGCCGCACGCTGCGGCCTTTTTGCACAGCCATCTGCACCAGCGCGCCGACACCGATCTGGTCCACGCTGCGAAACGGGTCGTGCTCATAGACACCTTGCTTGAGGTAGTCGGGCAGGAACTTGCCGGCATCGTCGCGTGAAAAGCCCAACGTCATCTGCGTCAAATCATTGGTGCCAAACGAGAAAAACTCGGCCTGCGAGGCGATGCTGTCGGCCACCAGCGCGGCGCGCGGGGTCTCGATCATCGTGCCCAGCATGTAAGGCAGGGTCTCGCCGCGCTCGGCAAACACCGTGGCTGCGGTGCGGCGGATCACCTCGGCCTGTAGATTGAACTCGCGCAGCGTGCCCACCAGCGGCACCATGATCTCGGCTTTCACTTTGATGCCTTTGGCGCGCATGTTCAAGCCGGCCTCAAACACCGCACGCGCCTGCATCTCGGTGATTTCGGGGTAGCTTATGCCCAGCCGGCAACCGCGGTGGCCCATCATCGGGTTGAACTCATGCAGTTCTTCGACACGCATCTTGATTTTGCCCAGCGACACATGCATGTCAGCGGCCATGAGTCGCTGGTTGCCGTCGTCATGTGGCAAAAACTCGTGCAGCGGCGGGTCCAGCAGGCGGATGGTGACCGGCAGACCGTCCATCGCCTCGAACAGGCCTTCAAAGTCACGGCGCTGGATCGGCAGCAGCTTGGCCAGCGCCTTGCGGCGCTCGGCCTCGTTGTCGGCGAGGATCATTTCACGCACCGCGGTGATGCGTTCACCTTCGAAAAACATGTGCTCGGTGCGGCACAGGCCGATGCCGGTGGCACCAAAACTGCGTGCCATGCGGGCTTCTTCAGGCGTGTCGGCGTTGGTACGCACTTCCATCAGCTTGTGTTTGTCGGCCAGCGCCATCAACTTGCCAAAGTCGCCGCTGAGCTCGGCATCGCGCGTGGCGATCTTGCCCAGATAGACCTCGCCGGTGGTGCCGTTGAGCGAGATCCAGTCGCCTTCAAAATAATCGGTGCTGCCGATGCGCATGCTGCGCGCCTTCATATCGACATGCACCGCGCCTGCGCCTGACACGCAGCATTTGCCCATGCCGCGTGCCACCACGGCGGCGTGCGAGGTCATGCCGCCACGCGCGGTCAGGATGCCCTTGGCCACACTCATGCCACGCAGGTCTTCAGGCGAGGTTTCCTGGCGCACCAGAATCACGTCTTTGCCCTGTTTGGCCCAGTTTTCGGCTTCATCGGCAAAAAACACAATCTGGCCGGTGGCAGCCCCCGGCGATGCGGGCAGGCCGCGCGCAATCGGCATCGCGTCCGCCAAGGCTTGGAGGTCAAACACCGGGTGCAGCAGCTCGTTGAGCCGGTCGGGTGCCACGCGCATGATGGCGGTTTTCTCGTCGATCATGCCTTGCTGCAGCATTTCCATGGCAATGCGCACCATGGCCGAGCCGGTACGTTTGCCGTTGCGAGTTTGCAGCATCCACAACTTACCTTCCTGGATGGTGAACTCGATGTCCTGCATGTCCTTGAAATGGTTTTCCAGCGTGGTCTCGAAGTGCAGCAACTGCGCGTAAATGGGCGGCATGAGCTCTTCGAGCGACGGGTATTTGCTGGCACGATCGGTTTCACTCACCAGCGCCAGCTCGGCCCAGCGCCTTGAGCCCACCAGCGATACCTGCTGCGGCGTGCGGATGCCCGCCACCACGTCTTCGCCCTGGGCGTTGACCAGGAACTCGCCATTGAACAGGTCTTCACCCGTGCCGGCATCGCGCGAAAATGCCACGCCAGTGGCGCTGTGCTCGCCCAGGTTGCCAAACACCATGGCCTGCACGTTCACCGCCGTTCCCCAGGACTGCGGAATGTCGTTGAGCTCGCGATAGACCTTGGCACGGTCGTTGTTCCAGCTTTCGAACACCGCCCAGACCGAACCCCAGAGTTGTTCCCACGGGTCGGTGGGAAAGTCGTGGCCGGTGCGTGCGCGGATCAGCGCCTTGAAACGCTGCACCAGTTCCTTCAGGTCTTGCGCGTCCAGATCAGTGTCGAGCTTGACACCACGCTTTTCCTTGAGCGTGTCGATGATGATCTCGAACGGGTCGTGCTCTTCCTTGGACAGCGGTTTGAGTCCCATCACCACGTCGCCATACATCTGGATGAAGCGCCGGTAGGAGTCCCAGGCAAAGCGGTCGTTGCCCGATTTGGCCGCCAGACCCAGCACGGCTTCATCATTCAGGCCAAGATTCAGGATGGTGTCCATCATGCCAGGCATCGAGGCCCGGGCACCGGAGCGTACCGACAGCAGCAGCGGATCGGCTGCGTTGCCAAAGCGTCGCCCCATCTCGGTTTCTACAAACGCGACACCCTGCAGCACCTCGTCCTTGATCAAGGCCAGCACCGTGTCACGGCCCTGCTTAGTGAACGCGGTGCAGGCCTCGGTGCTGATGGTGAAACCCGAGGGCACGGTGATGCCCAAGCGGCACATCTCGGCCAGATTGGCCCCTTTACCGCCTAGCAGGTTTTTCATGTCGGCGGCACCCTCAGTTCGGCTGCTGCCAAAGAGATAGACGTATTTTTGTGTGGCGTTCATGACGCGTCTCCTGAGTTGAACAAGTCGAATCAGTCAACGGGTCTGCCTCATCAGGCAACATCAAAAATAGGGAGGCCAGCCCCGTTCAGCGCAGTATGTGCCTGCGCGAAGGCGTGGTCAAGGGCTCAATCCATGCCAGACTGTGGCGAGCGGAATGGATCCCAAGCCCCATCGCCTGGCCGGTTTCATTGGCCGTGATCAGGCTGTGGTAGCTGTGGCTGCTGCTGGAGCAGCGTCTGCTGCGGCGGGGCGTGCCTTGCGGGGTGCCACGCGCGGTTTGCGGGCGGTGGCGGCAGCACGTTTGGCCACTTTCACGACCACGTTGTCGCCCGAAATGCGGCTGGCCAGGTCGGCAGATTTCTGTTCCATCTGGCTGGCCAGACTGTCGAGCAAACGGGCGCCGGGCAACACGGCCTGTGCCAGGTTGCTCAAAACATGCACGCCGGTCTTGTCTTCCAGACGGCTGGCACCGGCTGACAAGGTGGTGACACCGGCGTCAGCCAGTTTGACTGCCTGGTTGATCATGCCCTGTGCGCTGCCCGAGGCCAGCGTCAGCCCTTTGAGCGAGTAGTTGTGCATGGCCTGCTGGACGCGGGTGGCATTTTTGGCCACACCTGCGGCGAGTTGCGAGCGGGATTGGCGCATCGCACCATCCCAGCGGCGATCCAGCAACTTGACCACACGCTCGCCGCCTGCGCGGTAGGCATGGATCACGTTGTTGGCGGTGTTGCCGTAGGCACTGATCACGTGGCACGTGACGGTAGCGAGTTTTTTGGCGCTCATGATGGCTCCTAAAGAGTGATTGGATGTCTCCAGATTGTCCGCAGGAAGCCTAGTCAACGCACCCTAGCCCGCTAGAGTTGCCAGTCCATAAGTGACCGGCACCCCGTCCTTGTTCAGTCCTTGAACGTCGGCGCCCGTTTGCCCATGTTGGCCATCATGGCTTCCTGCAGGTCGTTGCTGAGCAGCATGGCGGCGTTCCATGTGGCGACATAGGTCAGGCCGTCAGCCACCGAATGGTCCCGTGCATAGGTGATCATTTCCTTCACACCCCTGATCGGCAAAGGGGACTTTGCTGCAATTGTTGTAGCAATCTCGCGCACGCCCGCCTGCAACGCCTCGCGCGAGTCAAACACCCGGTTGACTAGGCGCATCTGCAGCGCATCAAGAGCACCAAACTTGCGCGCGGTGTACGCCAGTTCGCGCGCCATGCCTTCGCCAATCAGCTTGGGCAAGCGCTGCAAGGTGCCCACGTCGGCGGTCATGCCAATGTCGATTTCCTTGATGCTGAAAGTCGCATCGCTTGAACAGTAACGCATGTCGGCGCAGCAAATCAAGTCGATGCCGCCGCCAATGCAGGCACCGTTAATGGCGGCCAGAACCGGTTTGCGGCAGCGTTCCAGACTGGTCAGGGTGTCTTGCAAATCCAGAATCACCTGGCGCAGGTTTTCGCGCGTGCGGGCCTCGCAGTCGTTTTGAATCTGGTCGCCCAGGCTCATCATCATCTGCAGGTCGATACCAGCGGTAAACGCTTTGCCCTCACCTTGCAGAATCGCCACGCGGGCTTCTGGCGTGGCATCCACCCATTTGAAAGCCTTGCGGATGTCGTGCCACATGGCCAGATTCATCGCGTTGGCTTTGTCAGGGCGATTCAGGGTGATGGTGGCGATGTGCTCAACCAGGCTGATGGTCACAGTCTCAAAGGTCATGGTGCTATCTTTATCATGGCTACTAGCCCTTGATTCACGTGGGCTAGAGGCTGATTTGTCATATGAATCTGGAATGGATCGGGCTGGGGTCGTAGGGGCGGGCGCGCTGCTTTGGCCCAGGCTCATTGCCAGCTCGGTGCCTTGTTTGATGGCGCGTTTGGCATCCAGCTCTTCGGCTTTGTCGGCACCGCCAATCAGAAACACGCTGCAGCCCGCCGCCAGCAGTTCGGCTTGCAACTCGCGTTGCGGCTCTTGCCCGGCGCAAACCACCACGTTGTCCACCGCCAAGGTGCGGTCTTCGCCGTTCACAGTGATGTGCAGCCCTTCGTCGTCAATGCGCCGATAAGTCACCCCGGCTAGCATTTCGACCTGGCGGTTTTTCAGTGAGGTGCGGTGAATCCAGCCGGTGGTTTTGCCCAACCCGTCACCGACCTTGCTGGCTTTGCGTTGCAGCAAAAACACCTTGCGTGGGCTTGCCTCACTGTGCGCAGCTTTCAAGCCGCCACGCTCGGCGTAGGTGGTGTCCACGCCCCATTCGGCAAAAAACTTGACCGCGCTTTGGCTCGGGCTCACGCCCTCATGCAGCAAAAACTCGGCCGTATCAAAACCAATGCCGCCCGCGCCGATCAGCGCCACGCGGTGGCCCACCGGCTTTTTGTCACGCAGCACGTCCAGGTAACCCAGCACTTTGGGGTGGTCGATGCCGTCAATCGGTGGTGTGCGCGGTGTGACCCCCGTGGCCAGCACGATGTGGTCATAAGCGCCTGCGATAAGTTCTACCGCGCTGACGCGGTGGTTCAGCTGCAGCTTCACGCCGGTGATCTCTATCTGCTTGCCAAAGTAGCGCAGTGTCTCGTAAAACTCTTCCTTGCCCGGCACCTGTTTGGCAATGTTGAACTGGCCACCGATTTCTGACGCGGCATCAAACAGCGTCACGTCCAGCCCGCGATGCGCGGCGGTGGTAGCCAAGGCCAGGCCGGCGGGGCCAGCGCCCACCACGGCCAGTTTCTCGCGTTGGGCGGCGGGGGTGATGTGCATCAGCGTCTCGTGACAGGCGCGCGGGTTCACAAGGCAACTGGTGACCTTGCCGGCAAAGGTGTGGTCCAGACAGGCCTGGTTGCAGCCGATGCAGGTGTTGATCTCGTCGGCGCGGCCCTCGGCGGCTTTCTTGACAAAGTCAGGGTCGGCCAGCAGCGGGCGGGCCATCGACACCATCTCGCAAAAACCATCTGTCAGCAATTGCTCGGCCACTTCGGGCGTGTTGATGCGGTTGGTGGCCACCAGCGGGATGCCCACCTGCCCCTTGAGTTGCTTGGTGACCCAGGCCCAGGCGGCGCGCGGCACCTTGGTGGCAATCGTCGGAATGCGCGCTTCGTGCCAACCGATGCCGGTGTTGATGATCGTCGCACCAGCGGCCTCGATGGCCTGCGCGAGTTCAATCACCTCGTCCAGCGTCGAGCCGCCTTCGACCAGGTCGAGCATCGACAAGCGGTAGATGATGATGAAGTTCGTACCCACTTTCTCGCGTGTGCGGCGCACGATCTCCACCGGAAACCTAATACGGTTTTGATAGCTGCCGCCCCATTCGTCGTCGCGCTGGTTGGTGCGTGCGGCTATGAACTCATTGAGCAGATAGCCCTCGCTGCCCATGATTTCCACGCCGTCATACCCCGCGCTTTGCGCCAGGGCGGCGCAGCGCACAAAGTCATCCACCGTCTGGTACACCTCTTCGGTGCTGAGTGCCTGGGGTTTCATCGGGTTGATCGGAGCCTGCAGGGCGCTCGGTGCCACCAGTTTGTCGTGGTAGGCGTAGCGGCCAAAGTGCAGGATCTGCATCCCAATCTTGCCACCCGCCTGGTGTACCGCATCGGTCACCACCCGATGTTTATCGGCCTCGGCCTCGGTGGTCAGGCGCGCGCCGCCGGGCATCGGGCGGCCCCGGTCATTGGGGGCGATGCCGCCGGTGACGATCAGGCCCACACCGCCTTTGACCCGCTCGGCATAGAAAGCGGCCATGCGGGCAAAGCCATCCTTCACTTCTTCGAGCCCGACATGCATCGAGCCCATGAGGACGCGGTTGGGCAGGGTGGTGAATCCCAGATTCAGTGGGGCGAGCAGGTGCGGATAGCTTGTCATGATGGTGTCCTCGTTGTCATTTTTGGCCGTTGACCTGGGTGGTGCGCGCGCAGCGAGTCCTCTCAGGTGTCGGTCTGGCAGTTTAGGGGCAGCGCGGCTGGGGCAGCGTCAGCCGCGTAGAGTATTTCCCCTAACCGCATTCAGACGTTTTGAGTCATGGCAGTGTCAAGTGGGTGGGGTACCATTCAAAGCTTGATTTGAAAAAACGACCCCCCCGTTTTTCGCGACCGATACTTAGCAGATTTCCACCATCATGCCCGCCAGCCTGAAAACCAACCGCATCCTTGCCTGTGACAGCGCGTGTCTGGACACTGCGTTTCTGCTGAGCATGCTGGAAGCCGATGGCTACACCAATGTCCTCGGCACCAACGACTCGCGGCAGGTGTTGCAGATGCTGCAACAGGAAGCCTTTGACCTGCTGGTGCTCGACATTGATATGCCTCACATCAACGGTGTAGAACTCACCCGCAGAATCCGCGAGACCTACTCTGAAGCGCAATTGCCGATTCTGGTCATCGCGGCGACGTCCGATAAGCAAACACGCAACCAGGCGCTCGCCTGTGGTGCCAATGACTATCTGAGCAAACCGGTGGACTCGGTGGAGACATCGTTGCGGGTCAAAAACCTGCTGGCCATCCGAAGTATTTACAAGGGGCAGCTGATCAATGAGGCCGATCTGGAGCGCCAGGTCAGTATCCGCACCGCCAAGCTTGACCTGCTGATCAAAAACGGCATCATGCTGAGCATGGAGCACGATCGCGCCAAGCTCCTGAACCAGATTCTGGTGGAAAGCCAGAAGCTGCTGCATTGTGATGGTGCCACCTTGTACCTGGTGACCGAGAACAACACCCTGCGTTTTGCCCACCGCACCCGCGACGACACTTTGCCGATGGCCGAAATACCGTTGTATGACCAGGAAGCGGGCCGGCCGCAGGAGCGGTTCGTCTCCACCTGGGTGGCGCTGCACAACACCCCGGTACTGATCGACGACGTGGCGCTGGAAACCCGCTTTGACCTCAGCGGTACCCGCCGGTTTGATGAACAAACCCATTACAAAACCATCTCGCTATTGACTGTGCCCATGGCATCCATCACCGGTGACGTGATCGGCGTGTTGCAATTCTTCAACGCGCTGGATGGGGAGACCGGCCGGGTCATCCCGTTTGCCCGGGACGCGCTGGGTCTGGTGGAGGCGCTGGCAGCACAGGCCGCGGTGGCGCTGGACAACCTGCAACTGCTTGAAGCGCAAGAGCAACTGATGGAAAACCTGTTCCAGATGATTGCCACCGCCATTGACGCTAAAAGCCCCTACACAGGGCGGCATTGCAACCGTGTTCCGGAGCTGGCCCTGATGCTGGCCGAGGCGGCACAGGCGGACGAGGGGCCGTTTGCGGGGTTTCACTTCAACACCGCCGATGAGTGGCGCGAGTTCAAAATGGGTGCCTGGCTGCATGACTGCGGCAAGGTCACCACGCCCGAATTTGTGATCGACAAGGCCACGAAGCTGGAGACCATCAACAACCGCATCCATGAGATTCGCACCCGCTTTGAAGTGTTGTTGCGCGATGCCGAGATTGAACGTCTGCTGGCGCTGCAACGTGGCCTGCCAGCGCCGGAGGTCAACGCGCGGTCTGCCAGGCGTGCGCGCCGACTGAAGGACGATTTTGCGTTTCTGGCTGCTTGCAACACCGGCACCGAAGCCCTGACCGATGAAGACCTGGCACGCCTGGAGCGCCTGGCCGCCATCACCTGGGTGCGCCACTTTGATGACCGGTTGGGTCTCTCGGCGACGGAACTGCAGCGCCTGGCAGATGAGCCGGTCACAGCTGTACCCGCTGTCGAGCAGTTGCTGGCGGACAAAGCGCGCCATGTCATTGAGCGCGACCCGCTGCATTTTCTGGATCCTCGTTACGGCTTCAAGATGCACGTGCCCGACAAGCTCTACAACCATGGCGAGCTCTACAACCTGAGCATCCGCCGTGGCACGCTCACTTTTGAGGAGCGCTTCAAGATCAACGAGCACATGATCAGCACCGTCATGATGCTGGAGAACATGCGTTTTCCCAAGTCGCTGCGCAGGGTGCCCGAATACGCCGGGACGCACCACGAAACACTCACTGGCACCGGCTACCCGCGTCGGCTCACTGCTGAGCAGTTGTCGATCCCGGCGCGCATCATGGCCATTGCCGACATCTTTGAAGCCCTGACCGCGCCCGACAGACCGTACAAAAAGCCCAACACCGTGTCCGAGGCCATCCAGATCCTGTTTGGGCTCAAGCAGCGTGGGCAGATCGACCCCGAACTCTTTGACCTGTTTTTGAGCTCGGGTTTGTACCGCCGTTATGCCGACAAATTCCTCAAGCCCGGGCAGATCGACGAGGTTGACATCACGGCTTACCTCGGGCCTGTGAGCGGCTGAGTCGCGCTGGCGCAGCCTGAGCATGTTTGACTGGAGCAAACTGCAGCGCCGGTCGGTGACATGGTTGCTGCCAGCGCTGGTGGTGGCCGTTTGCCTTCTGGGGGTCATCTGGGACCCGGTGCCCCTGCAATTGCTTCGCAATGGGCAGTTTGACCAGTTTCAGCGCTGGCAGCCACGCGCCTACACAGCAGCCCCGGTGCGCATCATTGACATCGACGACGACAGCCTCAAGCGCCTGGGCCAATGGCCCTGGCCGCGCACCCGCATGGCCGAGCTCACAACGCGCCTGGAAGCGGCGCAACCTGCGTCCATTGCTTTTGATGTGCTGTTCAGCGAACCAGACCGCACATCGCCCGAAGCCATGCTGGACGTGTGGCAAGTCACCCCCACCATGCAACAGCAAATGCTGGCCTTGCCGGACCACGATGCGACTTTGGCGCAGGCAGTTGCTGCGGGTCCGGTGGTACTGGGTTTTGCCGTCGAGCGGCGGGATCAACCCGGTGTGCAGCCTGAACTCAAGGCGCGCTATGTCACCAGCGGTGAGCCGCCTCAGCCTTATGTGCACGCGTTTTCCGGGACCATTCTGCCCTTGCCAGCTCTGGCTTCAGCCGCCAGCGGCCTGGGGGCCATCGCCTTCCTGCCCGATGCCGACGGCGTGGTGCGGCGCGTGCCGCTGCTGGTGCGCGTGGGCGACACGCTGGTGCCTTCCCTGGTGGCGGAGGCCTTGCGCGTGGCACAGGGAGCCAAAAATTTCACCACCCAGACGGTGCCGCACGCAGGTGTGGGCCTGGCCGAGGTGCGTATTGGCCGCATGGCTGTGCCCACCACACCGCAGGGGGAGGTGTGGGTGCACTACACGCAGCCGGTGGCGCAGCGCTACATCCCGGCCTGGAAGGTGTTGGCGGGTGAAGTGCCGGCGTCGGAGCTGGCAGGCAACATTCTGCTGGTGGGCACCTCGGCACAGGGGCTGATGGATCTGCGCTTCAGCCCGCTTGGAGTGGCCTTGCCGGGGGTAGAGGTGCACACGCAGGCGCTTGAACAACTGCTCACCGGGGGAGGTTTGACCTATCCGTCCTGGGCCAACGCGTTGAAGTTTGTGGCGGCGCTGGTGGGCGGCTTGGTGGTGGGTGTCATTGCCATGCGTTACGGCGCCGTTGTTTCGCTGGCGGCGTTGGCCGGGGTGCTGCTGCTGCTGTGGTCGGTGGTGGCTTATTTTTTCAGCCACGAGGGTGTGCTCATAGATGCCGTGAGCCCAAGCCTGACGGTCGCTTTCAGCTATATTGTTTCTAGCATCGTGCATCATGCAGCCAGTGAGCAGCGCCAGCGCTGGATTCGCCGGGCCTTCTCGCGTTATGTGTCGCCCAACCTGGTGAACTACCTGATCAAGCAGCCCGGTGCGCTGGAGCTGGGCGGTCGACGCCAGCACTGCAGTTTTGTGTTCACCGATCTGATGGGCTTCACCACCTGGCTTGAAAAGATGGACCCTGCCAACGCCGTGACCCTGCTCAACGACTACCTGGACGGCATGATCGCCATTGCCTTCAAACACCAGGCCACGCTGGACCGCATTGTGGGTGATGCCCTGGTGCTGATGTTTTCCGCACCCGTGGTGCAGACTGACCACCCGCGCCGCGCTTTGACCTGCGCTTGGGAAATGCACCAGTTTTCCAACCAGTATGTCGCCCGGCTGGCCGCGCGTGGTGTGCCGTTTGGCCTGACCCGCATCGGCGTGCACAGTGGCGAGGTGATTGTGGGCAATTTTGGTGGCAGCACCATTTTTGACTACCGCGCTCTGGGCGACCCGATCAACACCGCCGCCCGGCTGGAGAGCGCCAACAAGCAGTTTGGCACGCTGATTTGTGTCTCCGGGGCCACGCTGGGTGCCTGCCCGGGCTGGCCTGCCCGGCCGATTGGTCAAGTGGTGTTCAAGGGCAAAACGCAGCCGATTGCGGTATTCCAGCCGCTGGACCCGCACCAGAGTGATGATCCGCAGTACGCGGCAGCGTTTGACCTGCTGCAGCAGCAGTCTGGGCTGGCACTCGATGCCTTCAGCCAGCTGGCCGACAAGCGTCCCTCAGATCCTCTGGTCAAGCTGCACCTGCAGCGGCTGCTCGCGAGTCAGACCGGCGATCTGCTGGTGCTGGCCACCAAATAAACCACCCCGGTTTCAGCGCACGATCACTTCCACGGCCCGGTTGCGCGGCTCGTCGGTGTTGTCCGGTGTCTTGACCAGCAGGTTTTTTTCGCCGTGGGACTCAATCGACACGTGATCTGCGTTGAGTCCGGTATCACCAATCAGCTCTGAGACTTGCTTGGCGCGTGTCAAACCCAAATCAAAGTTGGCTTGCGCGTCGCCTTGGGTGTCGGTGTGGCCGATGATCGAGATGTCGGCCCCCGCTCGCTGGGCCACGTCGTCCTTGATCTTGGGAATTTCGGCTTGTGAGGCCTCGGTCAGCGTGGCCTGGCCGGCTTCAAAGTACAGCAGATAACTCACTGGCTTTTTCGGGCTGGCATTCAGCGCTGCGCCAAAATCTTTTTGAAGGTCTGCCTGGCTCAGCGTGAAAGTGTCGTGCCTTGCGCCTCCAATGAAGGTCCCCTGGCTGGCCTGGTCAAGCTGGGTGGTTTCCGTTGGGGTGGTGACCACCACCTTGCCCACCGCGCCGTCATCATCGGGCAGCAACACCACATAATTTTGGGCACAACCGGTCAGGGCGATCAACGCTGCCGTGGCCATTGCCCGGGCGGAGACAGTGAAAGAGGCGTGTGTAAAGGGCTTGAACATGGCTTACTCCGGAACAACCTTGGCCACAAAGTGCGTGCCGCGCACACCGATGGTGCCGGTAGGCGTGCGTACCGACACTGCCTTGGGTTTTAGCTTGGCGATCACACCCGAGATATAGTTGAGCGTGCCTTTGCTCAAGTTGGCACCCAGCTTCAAGTCGTCCTGGGCCGGGTCGTACAGAAATTCCTCCACCACCAGTTCGGTGTCCGGGCCAATGGACAGCAAGGTGTTGTCCTTGAGCGTGATGCCCATGCTGCCCGGCTTGCCGGTTTTCAGGATGTAGGAAGTTTTCACCGGCGTGCCGGGCTCGGCCTTGATGGTCTGGTTGGCAGCCACCACGGTGGCATCTCCCTGCACGGTTTTCACGAAACCGATCACGGCATCGTCGGCCCAGCTGGGCATACAGGCCAGCAAGAGCGTCAGCGCCCAGGCGGGGGAAGGGGGTTTGATCAGCATGGTGTGGTCCTGTTTAAAAGCAACTGCGTCCTGATTTGGCTTCGGTGGGTGTTTCACATTTTTCACTCACAACCAGACTGAACCTCACGGCGGCGGCGCCCTATATCGTAAGCGCAAGCGGGCATCAAACCATCGCCCTTTGGGGCAAGCGCGCTTTAAAACATCAACTGGCGCTGGCTCACAAAATGCTGCGGCTGGCCACTCACCGGATCAACAAAAGCCAGTTCCCGGGCCAGCAGCTGCAAGGGGTGGGCGTGGTCCTTCTGGCCCTCGGGGGTCATTGCCGGGTACAGGCCATCGTTGCAAATCGGCAGGCCCAGGCCCAGCATGTGCACGCGCAACTGGTGGCGCTGGCCGGTGATCGGCTTGAGTTCATAACGCGCCAGATCACCGCGCACCTCCAGAACATTGATGTGGGTGATGGCGTTCACCGGGCCATCCACCTCGTGCTGCAGCATGAAGTGGCCCGCCTCCACGATGCGGCTCTGGCGCACCTGCGGCATGGTCACCTCCGAGCGCCAGGGCGCAATCGCATGGTAGGTTTTGCGAACCCGATGCTCGCGAAACAAGGCACCGTAGGCAGCGCGACTGGCGCGCTGTTTGGAAAAAAGCACCAGCCCGGCGGTGTCGCGGTCAATGCGGTGGATCGGCACCAGGTCATCCAACCCCAGACGTTGCTTGAGCCGTACCAACACCGTCTCAGCCAGATAGCCGCCCGAGGGCACCACCGGCAAAAAGTGCGGTTTGTCCACCACCAGCAGATGCTCGTCTTGGTACAGCACCACCTCTTGAAATGGGATGGGCAGCTCGTCGGGTACCTCTCGGTAGTAATACAGGCGCGTGTGGGCCGGGTAGGGTGGCTGACTGGCGCGCTCGGCGGTGACGGCATGGCCAGATTCATCCAGCACATCACCGCGCGCCAGGCGCGCCAGCCAGGTGGCAGGCGTGACGTTGGGAAAGCGCTGGGTTAGAAAGTCAATCAATGTCGGCCAGGGCCCGGCAGGCAGGCCAACGCAACTCGGGCCAATGCCGCCGCGGGACGGGGGCTTAAACCCGCTCAAAAACGATGTCCCAAACGCCGTGGCCGAGCTTGATGCCCCGGTTTTCAAACTTGGTGAGCGGGCGGTAATGCGGCTTGGGGGCGTAGCCTTGCAGTTCTGGGTGGCTTGCCAACGCGGTGTTTTTCAACAGCGGCTCGTCTGTCAGCACCTGCAAAATCTGCTCGGCATATTCCTGCCAGTCGGTGGCGCAGTGGATGTATCCGCCCACTTTCAGGCGCGCTGCCAGCTTGGCAATCAGCGGGCTCTGGATCAGGCGGCGCTTGTTGTGGCGTGCTTTGTGCCACGGGTCGGGGAAGAAGATGTGCACACCGTCCAGACATTGCTCGGGCAGCATGTGGTCGATGACCTCTACAGCGTCATGCGCACAGATGCGGATGTTCTGTAGGCCCTGCCCGCCAATGCGTTTGAGCAGTGCGCCCACGCCGGGGTCGTGCACCTCGCAGCAGAGGAAATGGGTACCAGGTAACTGCGCTGCGATGTGCGCTGTGGCCTCGCCCATGCCAAAACCGATCTCCAGCACCAGCAGCGGATGTCGTATATCATTTTGGTCTCCAGCCCTTGTGCCATCTGCGTAAGCAGCTACAAAATCAAGAGTACTTGGCTGGTAAGGCAGCAAGAACCTGGGGCCCAGTTCGCTTAAAGCCTTGGTTTGCCCCGCCGTGGTGCGCCCGGTGCGTTTGACAAAGCTGCGGATCGCGCGCCGTTCGGGGGGTGCGCTGGCTGGAAGAGGTTCTTGGGTCATGGTGCGGACGATCAGAGTGTGCCGGATTGTAGATTTGCAGTGCCGTGCGTTGCCCTATCCCAAAGGGTAAATACTCCTGCCATGGCGAGTCGATAGACGCCAAATGGAGTGAAAATAACCCGCAGATATGTCCCCATCCAACCCTTTTGTGCCCATCCAACCCGAGGTTCTCTCCGCCATGGCCCAGCCTGTGGGCAGCGGTGGGTTCGAGGGTCGCTGGCTGGCGATTCTGGATGCCTTGCCAGATTTGCTGTTTGAGGTGAATCTGGAGGGCCGCTACCTCGATTACCACTCGCCACGCACCGATTTGCTGGCCGCGCCCAAAGAGGTTTTGCTTGGCAAGACGCTGCATGAGGTGATGCCCACTGCCACCGCCGATCAATGCCTGGCTGCCTTGCATGAGGCGCAGGCCAAGGGTTTTTCACAGGGCCAGCGTATTGAACTGTCGCTGCCCACCGGCCTGGCCTGGTTTGAGCTGTCGGTGGCGCGCAAGGACAACGGCCCGCAGCAGCCGGTGAGTTTTGTTATCTTGTCGCGCGATGTCACCGCGCACGTTGCCACCGAGCGCAAGTTGCAACGCATGACCCAGCTGTATGCGGCGCTGAGCCAATGCAACCAGGCCATTGTGCGATGCACCAGCGAGCAAGAGCTGTTTCCCATCATCTGCCGCGATGCGGTGAAGTTTGGCGGCATGAAGATGGCCTGGATCGGTGCGCTGGATGCGGCCACGGGCCACCTGTTGCCGGTGGCCTTTGCCGGCGATGGCACCGAGTACCTTCAAGGTCTGGTGATCACCGCTGACCCCGATTCCCCCAGCGGACGCGGTCCCTCAGGCATCGCCATGCGCGAAGGCCGCCCTTACTGGTGCCAGGATTTTGTCAACGACCCGATCACCCAGGGCTGGCATGAGCGCGCAAGGAAGTTCGGCTGGGGTGCTTCAGCGGCCTTGCCGCTGCACCGCCATGGCCAGGCGGCTGGTCTGATGACGGTGTATGCCAGCGAAGCCCATGCATTTGATGCGCCCGCGCAGGCGCTGCTGCTGGAAATGGTGATGGACATCAGCTTTGCGCTGGACCGCTTTGCGGATGAGGGCAGTCGTCAGCAGGTGGAGAAGAAGCTGCGTGAGAGTGAAGAGCGTTACCGCAAGGCGTTTGAAACCAGCCCCGATGCGGTCAACATCACGCGCCGTACAGACGGACTCTATCTGGATGTGAACATCGGATTTGAGCGTTTGACCGGCTGGCGGCGAGACGAGTCGGTGGGCAAGACCTCGGTGGAACTGAACTTGTGGGCTGATCCGAAAGATCGCCAAAGCATGGTGGATGCCTTGCAAAAGTACGGTCGCTGCACCAATCTCGAGGTGGATTTTGTCAAGAAGAACGGGGACATCATTCATGGGCTGATGTCAGCGGAGCAGGTTCAGTTCGACGGCGTGGATTGCCTGCTGACCATCACCCGCGACATCACCGAGAAAAAGCGTTCTGACGAGCGCATCACCCATCTGTCTCATTTTGACCAGCTCACCGGCCTGCCCAACCGCAGCCAGTTGCAGGAGCGCTTTGAGTTTGTGCGACAACTGGCGCAGCGCAGTGGCGACCGCTTGGCGCTGATGTTTCTCGACCTGGACCACTTCAAGAATGTCAACGACACGCTGGGCCACAGCACCGGTGACCGTTTGCTGGTGGCGGTGGCCCAGCGCCTGTCAGCCTGCTTGCGCGCCGGTGATACGCTGTCGCGCATGGGCGGTGACGAGTTCATCCTGCTGCTGCCCTCGGTGACCGAAGAGAGCGCCAGCCAGATCGCCATGAAGCTGCTCTCGGACATGGCCGAGCCCTTCAAGATTGACAGTTACGAGCTGGTCAGCAGCCTGTCGATCGGTATTGCCGTGTACCCGGTTGATGGGCTGGACTTTGAGACGCTGTCCAAAAACGCCGATTCCGCCATGTACCGGGTCAAGCAGGCCAGCCACAACGCCTACTGCTTTTTCACCCAGGAAATGCAATCGCACTCGGCGCGCACGCTGCAGCTTAGCAACGCCATGCACTTTGCCTTGGCGCGTGGCGAGTTTTCGCTGCATTACCAGCCGCAGCTCTCGCTGCAAGACGGCCACATTGTCGGGACCGAGGCACTGTTGCGCTGGCAGCACCCGGAGCTGGGCGCGGTGTCGCCCGCTGAATTCATCCCGATTGCCGAGGACAACGGGCAGATTCTGGTCATCGGTGAATGGGCGTTGCGCACCGCCGTCACCCAGCTCAAACGCTGGCTGGACGGCGGCATGCGCCCGATGGTGGTGGCGGTGAACCTTTCGGCAGTGCAGTTCCGTCACCCCAACCTGCTGGCCCTGGTGACGCAGATTCTCGACGAGGTGGCCTTGCCGGCGCAGTTTCTGGAGCTGGAGCTGACCGAGGCCATGGCCATGGATAACCCGCTGGCGGCCATTGTGCTGATGAACCAGTTGCATGATGTGGGCGTGCGCATGTCGATCGACGACTTTGGCACCGGCTACTCCAGCTTGAGTTACCTGAAGAAGTTCAACGTCTCCAAGCTCAAAATTGACCAGAGTTTTGTGCGTGACATCAGCGACGACCCGGACGACAAGGCCATCGTCACCGCCATCATCAACCTGGCCAGCAGCCTGGGCCTGCAGACCATTGCCGAGGGTGTGGAAAACGCCAACCAACTGGCTTTTTTGCGTCTGCAGGGCTGTGATGAGGTTCAGGGCTACTACTTTAGCAAACCGCTGCCGGTGGATGTGTTTGAGGCCTTTGTGCAGAGCCGGCAGCCGGTGCGCTGAGGGGGTTCAAACCAGCCAGAGCGGGTCAGGCGGCCAGCCAGCCACCCAGGCGGCAATCAGGTTGGCAGGCATGGGGCGGGCAATGCCATAACCCTGGGCCAGGTCACAGCCAATCTGCAGCAGCAATTTGCAATGCGCTGAGGTTTCTGCGCCCTCAGCCACCGCTTTGCGGCCAAAGGCGCGGGCCAGGCCCAGCACACCGTTCACAATCGCCCGATCTTCGGGGTCGTCGAGCATGTCGCGCACAAAAGACTGGTCGATTTTCAGCACCTGCGCCGGCAGGCGTTTCAGGTAGGTCAGGCTCGAGTAGCCGGTACCAAAATCGTCCAGTGCAAAGTCGATGCCCATCGCGGCGCAGGCGCGGATCACCTCGGCCACTGCGTCGAGTTCGTTCAGCGCGGTGGTTTCCAGCACTTCAAGCTCGAGATGACCACGCGGCACCTTGGGGTGTGCGTCCATCCGGGCCTTGAGCTTGTCTGCAAAGTCAGGCTGTTGCAGGTGGTAGGCTGAAATATTGACGCTGACGGACAAGTCCAGCCCGGCATCCGCCCAGGACTCGATTTGCCGCAGGGCGGTTTCCAGCACCCAGTCACCCAGTGCCACGCTGATAGGGTGACCTTCGATATCGGGCAGGAACGAGCCGGGTGCCAGCAGACCGCGTTCGGGGTGCTGCCAGCGTACCAATGCCTCGGTGCCGACCACCTCGCCGGTGCGCAGGTTCACCTGGGGCTGGTAGTACAGGATGAATTCGTCTCTGGCGAGTGCCCGGCGAACCTGCTCCAGGGTCTCGTTGTGCACCCGCAGGCTGTGGTCGTGTTCGGCATCAAACAGGTGGTAGCGGTTTTTGCCCGCGAGTTTGGCGCTGTACATGGCCTGATCGGCCTGGCGCAGTAGCTGGTCAGCGTCGGTGTCTTCTTCTTGCGGGTAAAAGCTCACGCCTATGCTGGCTGAGACGTTCAGGCTCAAGTCGTCCACCAGCGTCGGGTGTGCGGCCACCTCCAGCAGGCGGTTGATGAGCGCCACGCTGTTTTGCACGTCGGCCAGATCGACAAACACGGCCACGAATTCATCGCCGCCGAGGCGGGCGATAGTGTCACCCTCGCGCATCATGGCCTTGAACTGGTTGGCCAGGGCATTCAGCAATCGGTCGCCGGTGGTGTGGCCGTAGTGGTCGTTGACGGCTTTGAAACCATCCAGATCCAGGTAGGCCACGGCCAGCTGCTTGCCACGGCGCTTGCTTTGCACCATGGCCTGCTGCATGCGGTCGGCCAGCAGTACCCGGTTGGGCAGGCCGGTTAGTGTGTCGTAATGGGCGATGCGCTCCAGGTAATGCTGGTGCTCTTTCTGGAAACTGATGTCCGCAAAGCTGCCCACCACGCGCAGCGGTTGGCCCTGCAGGTCGCGCTCCACCACGTGGCCGCGGTCTTGCACCCACATGGTTTTGCCGTCCTTGCGCAGCAGGCGGTGCTCGGAGTAATAGTCCGGGTTGGTGCCGTTGAGCAGATCGCCGATGCGCTGATTGACCAACTCCCGGTCTTCCGGGTAGATTATTTGCGCAAACGCCTCAAGGGTGGACGGCACTTCATTCTCGGCATACAGCAGCGTCTCATACCACTGGCGGTTGTGTAGCACTTGGCCGCTGGGTAAGTGCCAGTCCCAGATGCCTTCGCGGGTGACCTCCATCACGTGTCGCAGGCGCTGTTCGCTCTCGGTCACCAGGCGTTGTGCGCGAATCACATCGGTGATGTCTTGTGCCACCACCAGGATCTGGTTCTGGCCGTCGGTGTTTTTGAACGGCTTCTTGATGGAGCGGTAATGCCGGATTTCACCGCTGGCGGCATCGCGGCTGTCCTCAAACACCACCTCGGTTTCACCCCGCGCCATGATGTCTAGCACGTTTTGCCGGAAAAATTCGGCCATGTCTGGCGGTACGCCAAAGTCGGCATCACTCTTGCCAATCATGGCCGCAGGCGTGGTGTTGTACAGCCGGGCCAAGGCCTGGTTGCTGAGCAGAAAATGCCCTTTCTGGTCTTTCAGGAACAGCGGGTCTGGAATTTCGTCAATGATGGTGTGCAGAAACGCCTCGTTGGCGCGCAGGGCGTGTTCGGCCTTTTTGCGCTCGGCAATGTCGATATCGATGCAATACATCTCCGGCTCGCCCGCCGGGCCTTGCAGCATGACATGGCTGGAAAACACCTCGACCGGTGCGCCATTGGCACCTTGCAGCGTCAACTCGGCCGAGGGGATGGCCGGGCCGCCGCTGGTCCAGGCATCGACAAATCCAACCACGGCTTCACGCATGGGTGGGGGAATGATCAGGTCTTCCAGTTGCCGACTCAGCGCCTGCTCGCGGGTGTAGCCATACAGCACTTCGCTGGCCTGGTTCCAGAAAATGACCTGTCGGGCGCGGTCATAACCTTGCACCGAGATGGACGGCAGATGCTCAAAAATCGCCTTGAAGCGGTGCTCGCTCTCGGCCAGCGCTTCCTCGGCGCGTTTGAGCTCGGTGATGTCGCGGGCAACACCAAACAGGCCGATGAACTGGCCCTGACCATCGGCAATCGGGTATTTGCGGTTATCGACCCAGCCGGTGTGGCCGTCGTTGGCCAGGTAGCCCTGCACCTCGTGGGCAATGTGAACACCCGCAAACACCTGCTTTTCCAGTCGGTAATAGACATCGGCGTATTCCTCGGGGAATACGTCGTAATCGGTTTTGCCAATCAGGTCGGTCCAGTGCTCTGAGGGCTCGGTGATGCTGACGAGCGTCTGGCTGGCACCGGTGAAGACGTGGTTGCGGTCCTTGAAATAGATGAAGTCGTCGGTGTTCTCCATCATCGCCACAAAATTGGGCATCAGCAGACCAGGGTTGTGCTGATGAAGGTGCCGCGCGTCGGTCAGTTGCAGGGTCAGGATGGGTTCGGGCTGGGCATCAGCCTCCAGCGCGAAGTGGCCCACTACGCAGCGGATGCGCCCATCCTGATGGCGGATGCGGATGTTGAAACTGCCCGTGACGGGGGCCAGCGTGGGTGACAGCAATCGCTCAAGGATGTCCTGGTCGTCCTTGTGGATCAAATCGGCCCACTGGACATGGCCACTGAGAAGTTGCTTTGTGCTGTAACCCAGCAGGTCTTGAACGGATGGGCTGACCGAGACCACGCGGGGCGTGATCTGGTGTGTGAGCCGGATGGTGACTTCCGCCGGGTCTGTCATGTTGGTATACCCCCAAGCGCATTATGGGGGTTGGCCCAGGCTTTGAGAAGGGGTCAGCGCATGACCCCGCCACAGGGTTTTCCATTGGTGCGTCCAGGCCAGCAGCGCTTGCGGCACCGTGCTGGTGCATGGGACCAAACCGAGGGTCTGCGCGGCTGCATTCAGCGCGGCCAGGGGCTCATCAGTGTTGATCGCCTGGGCTCCGTTTTGCTTGGAGAGTTTTTCGCCGTTGTCACCGAGCACCAGTGGCGTGTGCAGATAGCGCGGGGTCGGCAGGCCCAGCGCGCGTTGCAGCAGGATTTGCCGCGCGGTGTTGTCTGCCAGATCCTCACCGCGCACCACGTCGGTGATGCCTTGCGCAGCGTCGTCCACCACCATTGCGAGCTGGTAAGCAAAGCAGCCATCGGCACGTTTCAGGACAAAGTCCCCCACGGCAGCTGACACGTCCTGTTGCTGGGCACACAGGCGGCGGTCAAGCCAGCTGATGGGTTCGGGAACGGGCTGCAAACTCGCACTTTGCCATTCGGGAAATACTATGGAAAAAATAGCTGCCTGCGGTTGATTGATAGGGGCTAGAGGCACATTTGTTATATAAATATCCGTGCGCAAGCGCCATGCCCGCGCTGCTGCGCCATGCAAGCCGCTGCGGCAGGTGCCGGGGTAAATCAGCTCACCGTGGCGGGGTTTGCATGCGCCTTGCCGCGCCAGCGTGGCCTCGATGTCTTTGCGGCTGCAGCCACACGGGTAAACCAAACCGCGCTGCACCAGAGCATCCAGCGCCTGCTGGTACGCGGCTGAGCGTTGCGACTGGTAAACAGGTGGCGCGTCAGGGTGCAGGCCGCATTGACTGAGCTGCTGCAGGATGACCTGATCCATGCCTGGCAGGCAGCGGGTGGCGTCCACGTCTTCGATGCGTACCAGCCAAGTGCCAGCATAGACCCGTGCATCCAGCCAACTGGCCAGCGCCGCCACCAGCGAGCCTTCATGCAGCGGTCCGGTGGGCGAGGGGGCGAAGCGGCCGATGTAGGGCATGACCGGCTGCCGCGCAGCGTGAACCAACGGCCTGTCAAAACCCGTTACAGCACCGCCAGAGCCAGTTCCAGCCCCGATACAAACGCGTCTTCCACGCGGTAGCCCAGGCACCAGTCACCACACACGCCCAGCCCTTGGTCCACATTGATCAGGTGGCTTTGGCCCAGCGGTTTGCTCGTCTTGGCGTACAGCCAGCGCTGGCTGTCCACATGCGACGGCTCGGCGTGGATGCCGGTGACCTCGCCAAAGGCCTTGAGCAACTTGGCCTCAACGCGCGCCGGGTCGTCCTGCAAATGCTCTTGCGACCACTCGGCGCTGGCCTGCACCGTCCAGCGCTCGATGGGGCTGCGACCGGGTTTGCTGGATTCGCGCGCCACCCAGGCAATGCGGTGGTGCTTGCTGCGCGCGGCACTCCATTGCGGGCCCAGCGTGGACAAGTCGGGTTGCATGGCTTGCGGAAAAGCCACCATCAGCGTCCAGCAGGGCGCGGTTACCACGCCACCGAGCTGGGTCACCCAGCCGTCGGTCAGCTTTGAATTTTGTAGCAGACTCTGCGCTTGAGTACTGGGGATAGCCAGTAAAACAGCATTGAAACCCGAGAACACATGGCGCGCGTCATCGGGGCCTTCGGTGTGCAGTTGCCAATGGCCGGGTTTGACCGCATCGTGCTCGATCAGGGTCACGCGGGTTTGCAGTTCGATCTGGCTCGGGGCCTTCAGGTCTTGCGCCCAGCCCGCTACCAGCGACTTCATGCCGGGCACGCCCACCCAATGCGCCTCGCTCACCGGTGTGCTGGGTGGCGTGATCTGGCCGGCCTCATCAATCACCTGCACGGTGTTGGCGCTCCAGCGCTTGACCAGCGTGGGCGAGGTCTCCAGCGCCATGACAAAGCGCGGGTCGCGCGCGGTGAAATATTGGGCACCATGGTCAAACGAGCCGAACGCGCTGTCGCGGGTGGCCATGCGCCCGCCCAGCCCGGCGTTTTTTTCAAACAGGGTGACCGTGTGGCCCGCTTGCACCAGGGTGCGTGCGCAAGTGACACCCGCCATGCCAGCGCCAATAACGGCGACGTGTTGTCGAATGCGGGGGGATTTGTTCATGTTGTTTTCTCCAGAGGTAAATGAGGTCAGCCGTGAAAGCCGTTGTAGCCGACTTTACACGCCCCGGCGACGCTGCAGCACAGTAGCGCGGGTGTTTTGAGGCTCGATGCCGATCCAGTGCCATGGATTCGGCCAAAAGCGTGCTGGTCCGCTACTTGCGCGCGAGCTGATGTGCGTCAGTTTGCGGCGGGCCAGGGAAGGCAAAATCTGTGTCAAACAATCACAACGATGGGCCTGCCATGCGATTTTTTTCACATGATTTCCGACGCGTTGAGATGCGTCTTTTGCACGCCGTGTTGGCGGTCGGCACTTTTCTTTCTGGCGGCCAGGTGCTGGCGCAGGTGGTCGCTTCGGTGTCTGAAAGAGATTTCCTGAGCGACATGCCCATCGTGCTGAGCGTGTCGCGCCTGCCCCAGCGTCTGGACGAAACGCCCGGTGCGGTGACCATTCTGGACCGCGACATGATTCGCCAATCAGGCGCGCGCGATGTGGCCGACCTGCTGCGGCTGGTGCCGGGGTTTCAGGTCAGTGACTCGTTTGAGAGCGTGGCACCGCAGGTGAGTTACCACGGCGCGTTCAACAGCTATTCCAACCGGCTGGAATTGATGATTGACGGCCGATCGGCTTATTCTCCTTATTTCATAGGCAGCATCGCCCCGGGACTGGAGACAGTGGCGCTGGAAGACATTGAGCGCATCGAGGTCTTGCGCGGCTCCAACTCGGCGGCCTATGGCGCGCGCGCCGTCCTGGGGGTGATCAACATTGTCACGCGCGACACCGCCGACACGCTGGGGCTGCAGGGTGCGGTGACAGTTGGTGACAACGGCATTCGCGATTCAGAGGCGCGCTTTGGCTGGGGTGAATTGGGGCGCACGTTTCGCCTGACCGCCGACACGCGCGGCGACGACGGGCTGCAGGGTGCCAATGGCCATAACCGCGTCTCGCGGGTCAACTTCCGATCGGACATGCACCCCAATGGTCAGGACGAAGTGCAGGTGCGGCTGGGTGCGATGAACATCGACTCGGGCAAAGGGCTGCTGGGCTTCGTCGGCAACCCCTGGCACAACGTGTCTTTTGATTCCAGCTACGCACAACTCGACTGGCGGCGCAGCCTGGGCGAAGATGCCGACCTGGCTTTCAAGCTGTCGCATAACCAGGAAAAGTACGGGGACAAGTTTCCTTATTCTTTGGGCATCAATGACGTCTACACGGTGAGCGCCAGCGGTCAGTCCAGCAGTGACGCGGTGTCGCTGCAGTACACCTGGCGGCAAGGCCCCAACTGGCGCACCGTCATCGGCGGTGAATTTCGCAGCGAGCGTGTTCAGTCGCCTGGCCTCTACAACACCGACACGACGTTTGTGACTGATTTCACAAGGCTGTTTGGCAATGTCGAATGGCGCGTCACGCCGACCGTGCTGGTCAACGTCGGCGCTTTGGCCGAGCATGACAGCGTCAGCGGCGACACGCTGTCGCCGCGTTTGATGCTCAACTGGCACATGACCGACGCCCAAACCTGGCGCGTGGGTGTCTCCAAGGCGGTCAGACCGCCCAGCACCTATGAAGATTTCGCCAATGTCCAGTTCAACTATCACGGACACCTGCTGGGATGGAACACCTTTGCCACCGGCAATTTGCAGCCCGAAAACGTGCTGTCACGTGAAATCGGCTACCTCGGCGAGTTTGCGCAAATCAGGGCGAATCTGGATGTGCGTCTTTTTCATGAGCAGATCAACCAGTTCATTGAGCATGTGACCTACTATGGCGGCCTGCCCAGCAACTATGCCAACGGCGCGGGTTTTGCCATCCGCGGGCTGGAATACCAGTTCAAATGGAAGCCTTGGCCGGGGGGCCAATTTGTCGTGAACCAAACTTACACCCGCAATGATGCGGCTGATTTGGGGGTTGCCACCGCCGCCCCACAGCTGGCCAGCTCCATCGCCTACTTTCAGCAACTCCCTGGGCAATTTGAACTTACCCTGATGCATGCCGACAACAGCAAGGCCACGCTGGTCGGCGCAGCGGCCGACAGTGCGGTGGCCATGACCCGCACCGATGTGCGTCTGGCCAAGGCGCTGCGTTGGGGCATGCGTCGTGGTGAGATTGCGCTGGTGGTGCAGAACCTGGGCGCGGCCTATGCCGATTACCGGTCCAACTTTCTGTTCCAGAGGCAGGCCTTTATCACCCTTCGGGTGGATGACTGAGCAGGTTTGATGGGCATCCGTCTGCGATCACGTTTACTTGGCCTGGCGCTATGCGTTGCGGGCACGGTGGCGTGTGCGCAGGCATCGCTGCCACCCGCGCGCGTGATCATCGTCAGCAGCGACCCCTCGCCCGCTTACGCGCAAGCCGCTGAAGCGCTGACCGATAGTCTGGCGCAGCATGGTATTGCGCGGGCAGACATTGCACAGTCATTCGCGTCCGAGCTGGCGCTACGGCTCCAGTCAGACCAGTCGCCACGTCCGTCCATTTTTGTGGCCTTGGGCAGTGAAGCCACCCAGGTTCTGGTGGCGGGCAACGTGCAGACCCCGGTCTTGAGCGCATTGCTGCCGCGCCGCAGCTTTGAGCGCATCCTCCACGGCAGTGGCAAGGCGATCTCAGCCCGGCTGAGTGCGATCCAACTTGATCAGCCGCTGGCGCGCCAGTTGTCGTTAATTCGGCTGGCGCTGCCCCAAGCCAGGCATCTCGGGGTTCTTGCAGGTCCTGAATCGTCTGCCAAAGCATTTGAACTGGGATTCCTGCTGGCCTCCAGCTACCTGAAGCTGCAAGAAGGTGTCGTGACCCAGGCCGATGATTTGTCCAGCGCCTTGCCGCGGGTGCTCGATTACAGCGATGTGCTGCTGGCTCTGGCAGACCCGCTGGTCTTCAACAGCAGCACCATTCAAAATATTTTGCTGGCCAGCTTTCGCGCGCACATTCCGATGGTTGCTTTTTCGGCCGCCTATGTGCGCGCCGGTGCCTTGCTGGCGGTGTACACCACGCCAGAGCAGGTCGGTACCCAGGCCGCAGAGGTGGCGCTTTCAGTCTTGCGCGGTAATCCGCTGCCTGATCATGTGATCGAACCCAATGATTTTGAAGTTGGCGTGAATACCTATGTGGCGCGCGCGTTGGGTTTGTCCCCAGATGCCCCTTCCCTGCGCATGGCCTTGCGTCGCCTGGAGCATTTGCCATGAAAGCGCTCAATATTCGCAGCCGCCTGTTGATAGCTGCCTTGTTGCCGCTGGCCTTGATCAGCACCTTGCTGGCGGTGGTGTTCCTGCTGGCGCGGTTTGGTGACATGCAGACGGCCTATGACCAGCGCAACCGCGCGGTGGTACGTCAGGCGGCGCTGGCCAGCGAATATGGCCTGTTTGCGGGAAATAAATCGCAACTGCAGGCTCTGGCCGCTGGCGCATTGCACGAGTCTGATGTCCGATGGGTGGCGATTCTGGACGCTCGGGGGCAACTTCTGGCCAGCGCGGGTGAGTCTGGCGGGGTTTACCCTCCTCTGATGAGCGCTCAGGAAACCCAGGGCGTTGTTCCGGGCAAGCGGCTGGACTGGCTGGCCCAGCCGGTGTTTCCAGTGGATATGGCGCTTGACGATCTGTTTACCAAAAATGAGCTCGGGTCTGATCAGCAACCCAGGCAAATGGGGCAGGTGGTGGTGGTGTTTTCGCGTCAGACGGTCGAGACACGCAAGCGCGAGATGTTGTTGACCGGCGGTGTGATCGGTGCTTTGAGTCTGCTTTTTGGTATGGCGCTGGCGGTGTATCTGAGCCGGGGTGTGATTCGCCCCATCAACCACATCACCCAATTGATTGAACGTATTGGCCGGGGCGACTTTGTTGCTGTCAAGCGGCTACGCGATCAAAACGGTGACCATGACCCCTTGCATGAGCTGCAACGCCACATTTATGCGATGGCGGACAGTCTGTCGCAGGCTCGGGTTGAACTGGAGCAGAAAATCGAGCTGGCCACACATGCGCTGCGCGAAAAGAAGGACGAGGCCGAGCAAGCCAATTTGGCCAAGTCGCGCTTTTTGGCCGCCGCCAGCCACGACTTGCGCCAGCCCACGCACGCCCTGGGGCTGTTTGTGTCGCGGCTGGCGCAGTTGCCGCAGGACCGGCAAACCAGCGAGTTGATTGGCAACCTGGATGCCTCAGTCCGCGCCATGCAAAATCTGCTGGACGGCCTGCTGGACATCTCGCGACTGGAAGCGCGGGCCGTGCAGGTGAACAAGCGGCCGTTTGCGTTGTCTGCATTGTTTGAACAGCTGCAGCAAGACTTGAGCGCGCAGGCCCTTGAAAAGGGCTTGACCCTGCGCGTGCGCGCCACTGATGTGTGGGTGATGAGCGATGCCACCCTGATTTACCGGATGTTGCTCAATCTGGTGGGCAATGCCTTGCGTTATACCGATCGCGGCGGGGTGGTGGTGGCGGCACGGCTGCGTGCTTCTGGTCAAGTGCAGTTGCAGGTGTGGGACAGCGGCATTGGTATTGCGCCGGAGCACCAGCAGGCCATCTTTGACGAGTTTTATCAGGTGGGCAACGCTGCGCGCGACCGGACCAAGGGCATGGGGCTGGGGCTCAACATTGTGCAGCGCACTGTCCAATTGCTTGGACATGATTTGGCGCTGGTGTCATGGCCCGGTCATGGCACGCGATTTACTTTGACCCTACCGCCGGCGGCCAGGCAGCAGGATGGTGCAGACCAGTTGCCAAAAGACAAACCTGTGCCGGATGACTTGCGTGGCAAATGCGCTCTGGTGGTGGAAGACGATGCCTTGGCACGCGTAGCCCTGACGGGTTTACTCGATAGTTGGGGCATGACTGTGGTGCAAGCCAGCGATGCGCCCGAGGCGCTGCAGTGTGTGACCCAGGGCCTGCTGCCCGATGTGATTATCAGCGACTACCGTTTGCAGGAGGGTGCCGACGGCATGCAGTTGGTGCAGCAGCTGCGGCAGCATTTAGGGCGTGCCACGCTAGCCTGCCTGATTAGCGGTGATACCGACCCCGGCCTGATCCAGGCGGCGCAGGCTGCCGGGCTGACGCTTTTGCATAAACCCGTGCGTCCCGCCAAGTTGCGCAGCCTGCTGCGCCATCTGCTGATGGACCCACAGGGTCAGCGGGCGAGGGGTGCCGACTTGTCGTAGCCCCAGCGCCCGGCTTCCAGTGCGGCCTGTGTGCGGGTTTTGACCCCAAAGCCGCGCAAGATGCTGGTGACATGGTTCTTGACGGTTTCATCGGACAAGGACAGCTGCTCGCTGATGTCGCGGTTGCTGTAGCCACCCAGCAGCAGTTGCAAGACCTCCAACTGGCGCGGTGTGAAGATTGGGGCGCTGGTGTCTGACGGCTGCTGGCTGGCGCTTTGGTTCGGTATGAAACCAGCGGGTGCGTACACCTCCCCGCTGAGCACTTGCCGCAGTGCATGCAGCAGTTCGTCGCTCAAGCCTGATTTGGTGATGAATCCGGCAGCGCCATGCTCCAGCACGCGTTGCGCAATGCTGGGGTTGGCCGAACCCGACAGGATCACCACCGGCAACTCCGGGTGTCGCTTGCCAAAAACACTCAAGGCCGCCAGGCCGTTCATGTCAGGCAAGTGGTAGTCCAGCAGCACCAGGTCCAGATCAGGGTGGGCGGCAGCCAGCACGAAGGCACGGGTGCAGTCCTGCGCCTCAATGACCTCGGTGGTCTCATCGGGGTCCAGCCCCTGCAGCACCTGGCACAGGCCGGCGCGCACCAAAGCATGATCGTCCACTACCAGTATCTTCACGTTGACCGCCTTGCTGCTTTCTACAATGCAGGTTATGTTTGTTCACCTGCGCCTTCACACCGAATTTTCCGTCATTGACGGCACCAACCGGATTGACGAGATTGTCAAGTCTGCTGCCGCGGACCAGCAACCCGCCTTGGCCATCACCGACTTGTCCAACCTGTTCGGAGCCATCAAATTTTACAAAGAAGGTCGCAAGCGCGGCGTCAAACCCATCATCGGCGCTGAAATATGGCTCGAAGGTTTGGGCAAAGACGCCACACAACTCTCTCGCGTGTTGCTGCTGGTGCAAAACCATGCCGGTTATCTGAATTTGTCGGAACTATTGGCGCGCGCCTGGACGCAAAACGCCGCCAAAACCCAGGCCACCGTCAGCCTGGCGTGGTTGACCGAACTCAACGGCGGGCTGATTTGTCTCTCAGGTGCACAGGCCGGCCCGGTGGGGCAGGCCTTGTTGCAGGGCGATGAAGCCCGGGCGTTTGACGCTGCGATGCAACTGGCCAACGTGTTTCCGCACCGCTTTTACCTTGAGTTGCAGCGCGCCGGTCGGCCGGAAGACGAGCTGCAGGTGGCGGCTGCCGTGCAGTTGGCGCAGCGCATGAACCTGCCTGTGGTGGCGACGCATCCGATCCAGTTTGCGGCACCCGAAGACTTTGAAGCGCATGAGGCGCGCGTCTGCATCGCCGAGGGCGAGATTCTGGCCAACCCGCGACGCGTGCGCCGCTTTACCCGTGAGCAGCACTTCAAAACCGCTGCGCAAATGGCCGAGCTGTTTGCCGATGTGCCCAGCGCCTTGGCCAACAGCGTGGAGATTGCCAAACGCTGCAACCTGAGCCTGGTGCTGGGAAAGCCGCAGTTGCCGGACTTCCCCATTCCCGAGGTCAACGGCGTGGTGATGGGGGCCGACGAATACTTTCGCTACGCCTCACATGAGGGCCTGAAAGAGCGCATGGCGCACCTGTACCCTGACCCGGCCAAACGCGAGTCCGAGATGCCGCGCTACGTGGAGCGCCTGGAGTTCGAGCTGGGCACCATCCTGAAAATGGGGTTCCCCGGTTACTTTTTGATCGTGGGTGACTTCATCAACTGGGCCAAGAACAACGGCTGCCCGGTCGGGCCGGGGCGCGGCTCGGGTGCGGGTAGTCTGGTCGCTTATGCGCTCAAAATCACCGACCTGGACCCTCTGCAATACAACCTGCTGTTTGAGCGCTTTTTGAACCCCGAGCGGGTGTCGATGCCCGACTTTGACATCGACTTCTGCCAGGGCAACCGCGACCGCGTCATCGACTACGTCAAGGACAAATACGGCAAGGACGCGGTCAGCCAGATCGCCACCTTCGGGACCATGGCCGCGCGCGCGGCGATTCGCGACGTGGGCCGGGTGCTGGACATGAGTTACACCTTTTGCGACGGCATCAGCAAACTCATACCCAACAAGCCCGGTGTGGCCGTGACGCTGCAATTGCCGCCGCCAGACCGCAAAAAAGACGACAAGCTGGTCTATGCCATCGAGGCTGAGCCGATTCTGGCCGAGCGGGAGGCCAAGGAAGAAGACGTGCGCACGCTCCTGGAGCTGGCGCGCAAGTTGGAGGGCATGACGCGCAACATCGGCATGCACGCTGGCGGTGTGCTGATTGCGCCGGGCAAACTCACCGACTTCTGCCCGCTGTACCAACAACCCGGCAGCGAGTCGGCGGTGAGTCAGTACGACAAGAACGACGTGGAATCAGTCGGCTTGGTCAAGTTCGACTTTTTGGGCCTGGCCACGCTGACGATTCTGGAAATCGCCCGTGAATTCATCGTCAAACGGCACCCGGGGCAGGAAAACTTTGCCTTTGAGAATTTGCCGCTGGACGACAAGGCCACCTATAAGCTGTTTCAGGATGGTAAGACCGAGGCCGTGTTCCAGTTTGAATCGCGCGGCATGCAGGGCATGCTGCGTGATGCCAAACCGACGCGGCTGGAAGACCTGATCGCCCTGAACGCACTGTACCGCCCCGGCCCGATGGATCTGATTCCGAGTTTTGTGGCGCGCAAACATGGGCGCGAGGTGGTGGAGTACCCGCACCCGCTGGTCGCCAATATGCTATCCGAGACCTACGGCATCATGGTCTATCAGGAACAGGTGATGCAGACGGCGCAGATTCTGGGCGGCTACTCGCTCGGCGGTGCCGACATGCTGCGCCGCGCCATGGGTAAAAAAGATGCCGACGAGATGGCCCGGCACCGCCAGATCTTCCGCGATGGCGCGGCCAAAAACGCGATCACCCAGGACAAGGCCGACGAAATCTTCGACTTGATGGAGAAGTTTGCGGGCTACGGCTTTAACAAGAGCCACGCCGCCGCCTATTCCTTGCTGGCGTACCACACGGCCTGGCTCAAGGTGCATTACACCGCCGAGTTCTTCTGCGCCAACATGACGGTGGAAATGGACGATACCGATAAGCTCAAGGTCTTGCTGGAAGACGCCTTGAAGATGGGGCTGACGTTTGAGCCGCCCGATGTGAATCGGGGTTTTAGCCGCTTCGAGCCGGTGTCTGATACGGTGATTCGCTACGGCCTGAGCGCCGTCAAGGGCAGCGGCGCACAGGCCATTGAAGCCATTGTGGCCGCGCGTGAAGGCCGTGGTGTGGGTCCGATGGGCGATGTGAAAGGCCCGTTCAAGAGCCTGTTTGACTTCTGCGCCCGGGTGGACCGCACGCGTATCAACAAACGCACGGTCGAGGCGCTGATCAAGGCGGGTGCCTTTGATGCCATTCACCTGAACCGGGCGACGCTGCTGGCCAGCGTCGATCTGGCGTTCGAGTTTGGTGCTGCCACGCTGGCCAACGCCAACCAGTGCAGCCTGTTTGACATGGCTGGCGATGACGAGGTGGGCTCCAGCACCCAGGAGCCCGAATTGATCCAGGCGACACCGTGGGGCGTGAAAGAGCACCTGACCTTCGAGAAAACAGCCGTCGGCTTCTATTTGTCAGGCCATCTGTTTGACGAGGTGGCAAGCGAGGTGCGCCGTTTTGCCCGCCGACCGATTGCCGAACTGCTCGACACCCGCGAGCCGCAACTGCTGGCGGGCATCGTCAATGACTTTCGCGTCATCAACGGCCAGCGCGGCAAGCTCGGGCTGTTCAAGCTGGACGACAAATCTGGCGTGATCGACGCGCGGGTGGACGAGGCGCTGATCAACGCGCACAAACACCTGCTCAAGGACGACGAACTGATCATCGTCATGGGCAAGGCGCAGCCAGACCGTTTTTCGGGCGGGTTGCAGCTGACCGTGACGCAGGTGTGGGACCTGGAGCAGGCGCGTTGCCGCTTTGGCAAGTATTTGCGCGTGATGCTGGCGCGGCCTGCCGATGCCACATATGGAGCGGCCCAGCCCCCTGCCAAGGTGCCGGATGTGGCGCGGCTGCTCAAAGACTACCCGGCGCAGCGCGAAGTGACCGAGCAGGGCGACCTGTGGCACGGTCTGCAGGTGCGCATGGCCCTGACCTGCCAGGGCGACGAGGGCGCGGCCAGTGTGGAACTGCAACTGGGCGAGCGCGCCAAGTTCTACCCCAGCAACGCCGCTCTGGCCAGCTGGTGGGCTCAGGCAGCGCCCGGCACTGCCGACATTGTTTATGAATGAAATTGGCCTGTAGCCCTTATTCAGCAAGCGCTGGTTGCTATTATGTTTGGTAATCGTTTCGGCGGCGGTTCAGTTGATCTACACTTCATGCGCTTGTCGGGGCGCCAAAGACGTAACCGGACTTTAACAACCGTCTCAAAATACCTTTAAGAATCAATAACTTAGAGCGTACTAGTTTTTAGGCGATTATTTTCTTCGTAATTTGCGCGTCAAGCGACGAGTTTTTTGGTGCCTCCAGGCGCG